>CAZWDH010000190.1:3627-13947 GCA_964632865.1 uncultured Nitrospiraceae bacterium | reverse complement strand
AGTACTACCTCGTTGGGCTTCCGGATGCGGCGGTGAAGGAAGGCAAGGAACGCGTCGGGTCGGCCTTGAAGAATTCCGGGTTCCGGTATCCGCGCGGGATCACGGTTATCAATCTCGCGCCCGCGGATATCCGCAAGGAAGGCAGCGCGCTCGATCTGCCCATTGCGTTGGGAATGCTGGCGGCGTCCGAACAGATCGCGGGCGACCGGTTCACGGACTACATGTTCGCGGGCGAACTGGCGCTGGACGGATCCTTGCGGCCCGTGTCCGGCGCCTTGTCCATGGCCATCGCGACGCGGGACCAGAAACTGCGGGGCATTGTCTTGCCCCAGCAGAACGCGGAGGAAGCCGGAGTCGTGCCGGGGGTAGACGTGATTCCCGTAGCGACGCTGACCGATGCGGTCGCGTTCATGTCGGGCGCAATGGACATCCCGCCCTTCCGCACGGACATGCAATCCGTCATCGCTCAGGCCCATCACGACATTCCCGATCTCACCGAGGTGAAGGGGCAGGCCCACGTGAAGCGCGCGCTTACCGTGGCCGCGGCGGGCGGGCACAATCTGCTGATGATCGGTCCGCCGGGGACAGGCAAGACCATGCTCGCGTCGCGGTTGCCGGGCATCCTGCCGACCATGTCTTTCGAGGAGGCCCTGGAGACGACGCGCATCTACAGCGTCGCGAACGGCGTTCAGGAGAAGGGCGACCTCATCGTGCGGCGGCCGTTCCGGTCGCCCCATCACACGGCGACCACCGTGTCCATCAGCGGCGGCGGTGCGGGTCAACAGCCCACCCCGGGTGAGGTCAGCCTCGCGCACCACGGCGTGCTGTTTCTTGACGAACTACCCGAATTCAACCGCAGCGCATTGGAAGTGCTGCGCCAACCCCTCGAAGAAGGCTTGGTGCACATCCGTCGCGCCATGTATTCCGTCACCTTCCCGAGCCGGTTCATGCTCGTGGTGGCCATGAACCCCTGCCCTTGCGGATGTCGCACCGATCCCAAGCGTCAGTGCCGGTGCAGCGTGGGCGAGGTGCAGCGGTACATGGCGCGGTTGTCCGGGCCGTTGCTGGACCGCATCGATATCCACGTGGACGTGCCCGCGCTGAGTTTCGAGGAACTCATCGACCGGCGGCCCAGCGGCCCCACGAGCGCGGAGGTCCGCGCCGAAGTCCAGGCTGCCCGCGACCGGCAGCGAGCCCGCTACGGCGGCGCGTACACCTGCAACGCCCACCTCGATTCCCGCGCCATCCGCGATCACTGCGTCATCGCCGACAGCGCCAACGCCCTCCTCGAACAGGCCATCAACCAACTCGGCTTCAGCGCCCGCGCCTACGACAAAGTCCTCCGCGTCGCGCGGACCCTCGCCGACCTCGACGCCTCCGAATCCATCGCCGACAACCACGTCTCTGAGGCGATTCAGTATCGGAGTTTGGATCGGCAGATGTTTTGAACAATAGGTTGCGGATGACGCGGCGTGAATGGATCATCGTGAATAGGTTGTTCGTGGCGAAAGAGTGGTAAGCCAATCTGGATGTACGTAACGCCATGAGCAGGCGTCTAATCGCGGGAGGCAAGATTCAGAGGAAGTGAGATGGCTTTAGACTTCTCGCGCCTGATTCCAGCTGATGAAATCGCCGGCGAAGACGAGAGCGATACGGCCGAGTTTCGCGGCATGCTACGGGACGCGGAGGCCTACTTGAGGTCCTTCGATTGGTGCCCGTCGATCGTGGAGAGATACTTGGGATATGGGTTGGGGGGAGTCATCGCCCTCTTTCTCTTCAAGCTGGAAGAGAAGATTCAGGGGGTTGACGATCAACTTTGGGTCGTTGTTGGCGACCTTCCGTCCGCGTACTTCGTTTGTGACGACGCTGCAACCCCGGCCGCCGCGTTGGAGGTTTATTGTGGCGTGATGGACGATTGGGCGCACGCGGTACTCAACGGATCCTCACTCAACGATGTCTTTCCGGTAACCGCCGAACCGACGACAGAGCACGCTAACATGCTTTTGTCCCGAACCAAGTTCATTCGGGAGCGTCTTGTTCCGATTGCCGAGGCACCCTGAGGCAGCTCTCTCTCGGTCGCTTCAGTGTCGAGTCTTCCGGAACTGCGACGACGCTTTAGCGCGGCTGCGTGAATCTCCTATAATGGGGTCTCTCTTGTGCAAAAGAAGAACCAAACACTGAGGATCGAGATCCTCCCGGTTAGACATCGCACCGGCAGGATATTTTCCCAATATGCAGCACATTGACACCTCAAACCGCTGGGAACAGCGGAAGTTCGGCTTCGTCATGGCGGTGGCATTCGCCGCGATCGGCGGAATTCGCTGGCTCGTGAAGGGCGCGCCGTCGCCGACCTTGTTCACGATTTCCGTCGTATTTCTGATCGCGGCGGGGGTTGCGCCGTTTGCGTTGCGGCCTGTTTTCGTCGTGTGGATGAAGTTTGCCGAGGCGTTGAACTGGGTGGTGACACGCGTGCTGCTGACCGTCGTGTTTTATGGGCTGATTACCCCGACGCGGTTTCTTAATCAGATTTTTGGGTCCGACCCGCTGAAGCGGGCCTGGCTGCCCGATGCCGAAACATACTGGGAGCCGCCGGACGCGCAACCGGACGACCCGAAGGAATACCGCAATCAGTTCTGATGCTACGTAGGCCGTGCTTAGCCAAGTCACCTTGCACGCTTGTACACCGTGGAGTTAGAGTAGATTCATGGAAACCATTCAAGAGATCTGGGCGTTCCTGCGCGTGCGCAAACGGTTCTGGCTGGCGCCCATCATCCTCACGCTCATGCTGCTAGGGCTGCTCATGTTCTTTGCCGGTCAGGCGGGCGTGGTCGCGCCGTTCATCTACGCACTGTAGGGCCGGGATACCCGCATTCCACCCGGTTGAGTTTTGCGCGCAGCGGCCCAATAGTTCCTTACTGCTCGTCAAAGATGTCTGCCCTGTCTCGAAGAACATCCCCCTTCAAAGGGGGAATCGCACGTGTTTGTTTTGGGCAACATTCTTAGTGCAATTCCCTACCCATAGTCTCTGGCTGCGTCCGCGCAACGCAAATCGTTGGGCGGGGTCCCCCATTGTAGGGGGGTGAAGGGGGGTGTTATTTGGGGGACTGACAGCCTCACCAAATGTGCACGTCGTTGCGGAATGCTGTACTAACAACAACACCAAACACCGCGGCGCCCGGTGTGGCCTCCGGGCGCCGCGTTTCACTACGTATCAGAATTCCCTATACGACTTCCGGCACCACGTAGGGTTCGCGGTAGACGCGGGTCAGGTGCGAGTTCGCTTCGTCGTCGTTCTTGACCTGTTCCTTCTCTGTATCGATCTCGAGAACGCGGTTGACGCGCGCGCCGGTGAGGGCGTAGTGCGACAGGGCCGACGAGAGATGGCCGTCAATGGCCTTCGCGTTGATGGCTTCGGCATCGCGGCTGCGGACGCAGTCGATGAAGTTCTGGAAGTGGTAGATGTCGTCGCCCTCGTTGGCTTCCTTGATCAGCTCATTTTCCTTGCCGCGGTAGGCCTTATAGCCGCCGTAGCCGGGGAAGGTCATCCAGCCTTCGGAGCCGTAGAACATGACGCCGAAGGACCTGCCACCGGCCTCATCGTTCGTGCACCAGGGCCGCACTTCGAGGGTCATCATCTTGTCTTTTCCGTCCTTGCCCTTGAACATGAAGGACGACGAGGAAACGTTGAAGACTTCCTTCGCATCATCCCACAGGAACATGCCGCCCATAGACGCCACGCGGTACGGCACTTCCACATCGAGACCCCAACGGGCCGCATCGAGCTGGTGCACGCCTTGGTTGCCGATGTCGCCGTTGCCGTAAGCCCACACCCAGTGCCAGAAGTAGTGGACGTAGATACCCTCGCCGCCTTCGTTCAGCATGAAGGGTTCTTCCTGGGCCGGACCCTGCCAGATGTCCCAGTCCAACCCTTCTGGGGGCGGTCCCTGGTGGGCCGGGCCGATGGAGGGGCGCCATTTGTAGCACACGCAACGCGCCATGTAGACGTCGCCGATGATGCCGTTCTGCAACTCGTTGATGCCTTCGATGAAGCCGGGATTGCTGCGGAGTTGCGTGCCGTGCTGCACGATACGCTTGTACTTCTCCGCGGCCTCGACGACTTTGCGGCCTTCGTATACGTTGTGGGTCATCGGCTTTTCGACGTACACATCCTTGCCGGCCTGGCAGGCCCAGATGGTCCCGAGCGCGTGCCAGTGGTTGGGCGTGGCCATGGAAATTACGTCCACGCTGTCGTCTTCGAGCACCTTGCGAATGTCCTGTTCGAACTTCGGCTCCGCCATGTTGTTGGACTTGAACCAATCGCCGACGGGTTTGAATAGACGGGAATCCACATCGCAAACGGATGTGACTTCCACATTCTTAAGTTCTTTGTAGTTGCCCAGGTGGCTCTGGCCCCGGCCGTTCACGCCCATGACGCATACGTTGACGCGTTCATTGGCGCCCGCCCACGCGGTCTTCGACGTCCCGATCAGCAGTCCCGCCGCGGCTGCCGAACCCGCCACAAATTTCCTTCGCGTCAACTTTTCCATCAAAGACATCCTCCGGGTAATGCGCGGACGGGGCCGGCACGGTCCCGTCGAAGGCGCCATCGTAAATTGGGTACTTCCGTGTCCTTAGCGCGGACACGCTTTGGTCTCCATTATTGGGATATCCACGTCCGGGGTCAAATGCCGGGTGGGAATGATTCCCGCCCGTGGAAGTCTGAAGGACAGCGCTGTGGGGACGGCCCGCAGGTATAGGGCGAACGGCAGTCGTAGGTTGAATGGACTCGATAGAGAACGGGACTGGTCGGAATTCAACCCCGGCCTACATGGGATCGTGTTAGATTAGTCCCGTTCCTCGGGTTTGGCGTCGCTTTCAGGCGCGTTCAGGCTGGACGGGTCCGGCGCGTCGAACGCTTCGTTCGCCAGTAGGCGCGCAATTTCTTCCCGGCGCGATTGGAGTTGCCGCCGCTCCGCGATATCCGGGCTCGCTTCCAGGCGCCGCTCGATGGCCAGCGCTTCCGCTTTGAGTTCTTCATGTTGCAGCCGCTTCATCGATTTCCTCCAGTACGCGAAGGTAGTATACCATGTGTCGTGTGGTAGCTCGAACATCCGGTTTGTTGGGGCTCGTGAACCTATGAACGATAACGCATCCGACTACCTGATAATTCTCACCGTGTTCGTTCTGTTCGGCCTTTGGGCGTGGAGCGTAACCTGGTCGATGGAAGACGCCGACCGCCGCGGCAAACCGGGATGCCTGGTCGGCGCGTTTGTCGGGGTGGTGAGTTGGCCGTTGAGCCTGATACTCTGAATCGTGCTTCGGCCGGAGCGCCGGTAACGTTGCGAGCGTATCGCCGACACTGCAATTGCCCCAGGAGAAGGGGACCATCAACGGGGAGGAAACGATGCAATCGCAAGACTTCTCACCGATTTTGGCGCTTCCCGCGCTAATCGTCACGCTGGCGATTCTTATGCTCTATTTCTGGAGTATCGCGTGGTCGTATGGCGACGCCAACGCACGGGGCAAACCGGGATGCCTGGTTGCGATTCTGGTCGCGCTGTTCAGTTGGCCGCTGGGACTGCTCTTGTGGATTATCTTTCGCCCGGATCGCAGGGGGTATTGAATGGAATCCAGAGTCGTCTTACGCGACCCGGTGCATTTCAGAATGCAGGAAGTGGTGAGCGTCAACATGTTCAGTACCGGCGTGGCGCTCGTCTTGCTCGGCGCGATGGTACTCGTTGGGGTAATCGTATTTATTGTATCGTTTGGACTCGGACTCATCCTGATAGGCTTGTCCGTTTGCTTGGGACTATATAGTGCGATGGCTGTCTTACTGCTTCCATTTACCAACAACTATTACGTTGCCCGGCACGTGCGCCGCTCTATACCGCTGCCGGAAGGCGATAGCGAGACGTATCTTGTTCAGATCACCCTGAGCCCTCGCGTCTACGGCGGCCTGCGCGGATTTCTGGAAGATGCCGACGATGTGGGTTACCTGCGCTTTACCGAAGAAGGATTTGAATTCTTCGGAGACAGCATCACGATTCAATTGCCCTTTGAAAACATAGAAAGCATTCAAGACGTCAATGTGGGCATCCGCGGCTTGTGGATCGTGGGACGGCGGGTGCGCGTAAGCACGTCGGCGTTTCCCCCGTATGTGGGAATTGAATTCCTTGACCGGGAAGGTCTCAGCGTTCGTCGCACACGCCAGATTTCGGAGTCCATCATTCATGCGCTCATGCGGGGAACGCGTCTATCACCCCAGTCATAGCCACAGCCATACCACGGATCGTGAAGCGCTTTGACGATTTCTCGCGATTCGACCTAGGCTTCGGGGCTCTCCTCGATTCCCGAGCGTAGTTCCTCGATCAGTGCGATCATCGCTTTGAACGCATCTTCGTCGAAGCCGATCTCCTGCATGGCGATGGTGCCATCCGGCGCAATGACGTAGTTTCGCGGGATCCACCGGGTCGCAAATTTGCTGTACATCTCACGTTCCGGATCCGGAGCGAAGGACAGATCCAGTTTCGTTTCTTCCTTGAACTTCGTCAGATCGTCTTTGGTATGTTCGCGGCCTACGGAAAGGACAATCACGCGGTCGTCGTCCTTCCATTCCTGATACGTCTTGGATAGGTGCGGAAGCTCCGTTCGGCATGGACCACACCAGGTAGCGAAGAAGTTGAGAAGCACAACTTTCCCCTTCACCGATTCGTTAGTGATTTTCTGGCCGTCCAGCGTAGTCAATTCGAAGTCCGGCGCCGGATCACCCACCTTGGTGAGGGTGGAGCCGTCATTCTTTTCCTCGGCTTGCACCAAGGCTGTCGTCATTGCGCAGATTGCAACGACGAGGGCAACGACGATTATTCCACGGTTTGCTTTCATCGTATAAGCCTTTCCTGGTGTGTGAACGCAGTTCCTTCCATGATACGCTAGGCTTGGCTCGGCGCGCTAGTTTGGCACGAGCGTGAATGCGGCTTGCTGCGATTCGAGACGGCCCCTACGTTCGCCGGGGTAGTAGATGTAGAAGACGCGGCCCACAATCCGGTCGAAGGGGAAACCCGTTTGCCAGGCACGGCTGTCTTCGCTTTCGTTGCGGTTGTCGCCGAGCAGAAAGACCTCGCCCTCGCCGAGAGTCATGGGACCGAAGGAGTACTCCATGCGCTCACGGATGTAGGGTTCGTTGATGGGTTCGCCGTTGACCCAGAGCTTGCTGTTCGCGACTTCGACTTCATCGCCGGGGAGTGCCACTAGGCGCTTCACGAGAAAGGCGGCAGGATCCGCGGGATCTTCCACGACCACGACATCGCCGCGCCGGTACTCCGTCGGCACGATGGCGGCAAAGCGGTCTCCGGGTTCCAGGGTCGGGATCATGGAACTTGTTGGGACTTCGTAAAAGGTCAGGCCTTTGAAGAACAGGAGATAGTAGAACGGGGAGGTGACCAGCAGGATCGCGACGAGAATGCTGGTCCAAATGGTACGGCGAGAAATGTTGAGGTTGCTCAAAGGGTTCTCCCAACCGCCTCCGCTTGGCACGACTACGGGCGGCGGAGGATTGTAGACTTTCGGTTCGAACACGGACATGTCCACGGACGGTGGTGGCTCGGCCGGGTTGCGCGAATCCATCGCCTCGACGCGGGGAAGGTCTTTCAGCAACTGCTGCAGTTCCGTGTACCGGGCTTGAAGCTTCTCGGCCCGCTTGCGCAGATCGCGATCGGTGGGCCGTTGCTTCAGCGCCTTGCGGATGTAATGGTAGTCTTTCCGAAGCTTGGCCGCTTCGGCTTTGACCCGGTCCCGATCCTGTACGTCCATACGGCTACGCCCCGTGAATTTCGTTCACGCGTATCATACTGCGGCGAACCTGGTCATACCAGAACCGAGTCGCGTCAGATATACGCCCCACCTTTGTACGAATGGTCCTGCTTGAGCACGACGTTTACGCAAGCCGGCTTGCCGGAGGCGAAGGCGCGCTCGATGGCGGGACGGATATCCGCGGGTTGTTCGACGTGTTCGCCGTGGCCGCCCAGGGCTTCGACGACCTTGTCATAGCGGGTGTAGGAGAGTTGCGTCGCGGCGAGGCGTTCGTAGAAGGCCTTTTGCGGACGCAGCATCTGGCCCCAGGCGGCGTCGTTGCCGACGATGCCCACGATGGGTAGATTGAATCGGACGGCGGTATCGTACTCAAACCCGTTCAGGCCGAAACTCCCGTCGCCGTAGATGATGAGCACGCGTTTACCGGGGTGGGCAATCTGCGCGGCGATGGCGAAAGGCATACCCACGCCCAGCGTACCCAGGGGTCCCGGGTCCATCCAGGCCCCGTTCCGCGGAATGGGCACGACCTTCGCCGCGGACGCGACAATATCCCCGCCGTCGCCGATGACGATGAGGTCATCAAATTGCTCGACGAAGGCCGCGATTTCCTTGCATAAACGCGAGGACTCGATGGGGACCGCGTCCGACGCCTGCTTGGCCGCGTCGGCTTGCGCGATGGCGTCTTCCTTCTCACGCAGGGCGTTCGCATGAGCGCTGAAGTCGAGGGCGATTCCCTCGGAGTCCATCGTTTGCAAGAGCGCGTCAAAGCTGCACGCGAGATTGCCGACCAGCGCCACGTCCGAGGCGCGGTTGTGGCCGATGAGGAGGTTGTCCATTTCGAGCTGGATGATCTTCGCGTTCGCCGGAATGGTCTGGCCGAATTTCATGCGGAAATCCAGCACCACCCCGGCCAATATCACGACGTCGCACTGCTCCAGCGCGTCCCGACGCGTGCGGTTAAATAAGTGCTTCGAGTCGCGCGGGATCGTGCCGCGTCCCATGCCGTTCGCATAAGCGGGGATGTTGGTCTTTTGCAGGAAGGCGTTGAGCTGGGGCTGGGCGTTTGACCATTTCACGCTGGTTCCGGTCATGAGTACGGGGCGCTCCGCCTTTTGCAGGATCTCCAGCGCGGCGAGCACGTCGTCGCGATGGGGCGTGAGCAAGGGCGGCATCGTGTTGATGGGCGGATAAACGGCCTTGTCCACATCTGCGCTGTTCATCAACACATCCATGGGCAGTTCGAGAAAGGCCGGACCCGGAATGCCCGACACTGCGTGGCGGATAGCCTGCTCGATGTATTCGGGTATGCGCTCCGTGTCGTAGCAGGCGGCCGAGTATTTCGTGATGGGTCTCATCAGGCTCACGTGTTCCATTTCCTGCAGCGAGCCGCGTCCCAAATTTACGAAGGGCCCCTGCCCGCCGATACACAGAATTGGAGAGTTCGCGCGCCATGCATTCGCGACGCCTGTCACGCAATCCGTTACCCCGGGTCCGGCGGTGACGACGGCGACCCCGATCTTGCCGGGATTGAGCCGCGACCACGCGTCCGCGGCGTGGGTTGTCGCCTGTTCGTGGCGCACGTCGACGATGCGGATGCCCTCGTCGAGGCAGCCGTCGTAGATAGGCATGACGTGGCCTCCGCTCAGGGTGAAGATGCATTCCACGCCCGCTTTCTTTAGCGCACGCGCAACGAGTTTGCCGCCGTGGGACATGTTGGGTTCCTCGGGTTGTTGCTGTTGGTTTGGGAACAGGACTTATCGGACGGATAGGACCAATAGGACGAGAGCCGAAGGGCCCGGCCCTATTCGATCAGGCGCAGAATCCGTGGCAAAGGTTGGCCCAGGGCCAACGATATCTGCCGTTACATGTCCTATTCGTCTTATGGGTCCTATACGTCCTATGTTCACCTTGGATTTCACCTCGCGAATCGCCATTGTATTGGGAAGGTTGCCGAGTCGCAAGCGAAGGAAGTCCAATGCGGTTGGTATGTGTGTTCCTGGTTTTCGTTGGGATTGGCGTTGCGGCGTATGCCGAGGCGCCGCGACCGAACATACTCCTCGTCACAGTCGATACCTGCCGGGCTGACCGGATAGGGTGCTACGGTTACGGGCTCGCGCGCACTCCGACGACGGACGCCCTTGCGGCGGAAGGCGTGCGGTGCACGAATGCCATCACGACCGCGCCTATCACGATGCCGGCGCATACGTCCATCCTGACGGGTCTGCTGCCGCCCGCCCACGGTGTGCGGGACAACGGCGCCTATGCCTTGAGTGACAACGCGGTGACGCTGGCCGAGCGGCTGAAAGACGCGGGCTACGATACGGCGGCCTTCGTGTCGGCGCTGGTCCTCAACCGGCGCTACAATCTGACTCAAGGGTTCGACGTGTACGACGACGACCTCTGGGCCGAGGACGATCCCAAGCTTTTCATGATCCGCGACCGTCCGGCGCCGAAGACTGCGGAACGGGTGGTGGATTGGCTGAAGGCATGGCACCGTAAGCAAGATCGATC
>CAZWDH010000190.1:0-3617 GCA_964632865.1 uncultured Nitrospiraceae bacterium | reverse complement strand
CCTTCTTCCTTTGGGTACATTTCTTCGATCCGCATCAGCCGTATCAGTCGCGCGTGCCGGACCGGTATCTCATTCCGACGGCGTATGACGCGGAGATTGCGCAAGCCGACGATGGTCTGGCGCTGATCGTGGACGCCTTGAAGAATATGGACGTCGCAAACGACACGTTCAGTATCGTCACTGCCGACCACGGCGAGAGCTTGGGCGAACATGGCGAGAAGACCCACGCGATCTTCATCTACGACGCTACGGTGCGTGTGCCGCTGGTTCTTCATTGGCCGGGGCGATTGCCCGCAGACACGGTATACCGTGGACCCGTGAGTTGTGTGGATATCATGCCGACGGTGTTAGCGGCCCTTGAGGTCGATGGGGGCGAAGCGACGCAAGGGGCAAACCTACTCCCGGCCCTGCGTGGGAATGCGCCTCCGCCCGAGCGCCCGCAGTACTGCGAATCGCTGCTGTCGGAAGTGGGGTTCGGCATGGCGCCCCTGTATGGCGTCCGGTACGAGGGATACAAGTACATCCGTGCGCCGAGACCTGAGTTGTATAACCTGCGCTCCGATCCCGATGAATTGAACAATCTCTACGACGAGAAGCCGGAATTGGCCACCGAGTTGGATGGGCGGCTCAGCGCGTTGCTCGACGAATCGGAGCGCTTTGCATTGCAGCCAGGGGAAAACCCGATGGACGACGAAACCCTCGAGATGCTTCAGGCATTAGGTTATCTCGCGGGCGCGGATGAGCGGACGGCCATGGAGGGCATGGACCCGAAAGATGGCATCACCCTCTACACCAAGCTGGAAGACGCGAGGCATGCGGCACAACGGGGCGACTATGCAGTATGCGAAATGCTCCTGCGGGAATTGCTGGAAATTGTCCCCCGGCATGTGTCCGCCTGGAATGTGCTCGGCCTCGCCGAAATGCGCCAGGGCGATCTTGGCGCGGCAGAAGAAGCCTACCAAGCCTCGCTGCAGGTTGATCCGAACCAAAGCCGCGTCCTCTACATGCTCGGGTACATCAAGCTTCGGCAGGAGCGTTACGACGAAGCTATTCCCTTGTACGAGCGGGCGCTCGCAATCACGCCCAAATTTGCCGAGGCCATGATCCATCTCGGGTTCATTGCGATGAAACTGGGCAAGCCGGACCAGGCGAAGGAATGGTACGACCGCGCGCTCGAGGTCGATCCCGGATTGCCCCGCGCCCACCTCGCCTACGCGGATTTGCTCTTTGTGGAGCAGGACTATGCGCGCGCGCTCACCTTCTACCGGCGCGTGCTCGACACGACGCCCAACCACTTTGCGGCACTCCTGCAAGCGGGTCTTTGCGCCCAACGCACCGGAGACGCAGACGCGGCGGCGAGGTACTTTGAAAGTGCCGGCGATCTGCGATCCGATTCCTGGATCCCGCCGTATAACTTGGCCTGCCTAAAGGCTGTAGGCGGCGATGCAGAAGCCGCGCTGGCATTGCTTAGCGCGGCGCTCGACAAAGCTGCCGCCGATAGCGCGTTGCTTCAGGCGCTGCAAAGCGATCCCGACCTTGCGTCGCTGCGCGACCGCGAGGATTTCAAAGCGCTCCTTCTGCGGGCGCAGATTCTTCCTACTTCTTGATCAGCCAGGCTTCCGAAAGGCGCGACATTTGCCGCCAGTTGATGCCCGGTTCAAAGGGCACATCAAACGTGATCGTCAGATAGCCTACGCGATAGGCCTGCCGCGGCACGGGGAACTCCTTGATCTCGCCCACTTCACGGCCGTCCACACTGGGCACCAGCCGAATGCCGTTTGCACGAGGCAGACACGAACTCACGCCGGTCGTTTTGAACACGTAATCCGCATTGGGATCGAGGCCGATGTAGCGCAGGCCTTCCGGCCAGTCCATCTTGCTCATCCAGGACTGGCGAACGCGCCGCATGCCGCTGTCCCAAAACATGAAATCCGGCACGGTCGGACGGTCGGGCTCCAGCAGCGTGTTGTATTCTTCGGACTTGATCACGCGGTCACACTGCGCCACATTGCCGATGTCGTCGTAGAAGCTACCCGCACCGGGGTTTTCCCAAGTGGCCAGCATGTGCAGGTGCGCCACCTTTTCTTCCTCGGTGGACATGTCGCGCGCCTTCGCGATTTCATCTTCGAGCCACCAGCGGTTGTTGAGCGGGTAGTCCACGTAGTCCAACACGGCGCCGCGTTCGGGCGCGATGGCGCCGTACTTCTCGACGCTGGTCTGGTAACCGATCGTCTGGAAGAGCGTCTCGCAAATACCCTCAATGCGATTGCGCCAACCCGGTTGAATCGGACCTGCATCCACGCGCGCCAACTCGGCCAGCGCCGCGTCCATGGCCGCGTCCGCCCCGATCTCCGGCGCCTTCAACATGGCGGCATTTGCGGAATCTTCCAGGGCCGATTCGTGAATGAGTCGATGCCGCACGTACGCGTCGTAATAGGCCCGCAGGAGGCAGAGGTTCCAGCGCCAGTTGTCGGCGAGCTGCGGCGATTTGGCCTCGAGTTCCTGCCAAAGACGCAAGGTTCCGTCCACGCTGCCGTTGCTCGCCAGCGGACCGTCCCAATTCTTCTCCAGCGCGAAGATGCCGTCCGCGGCGGTTTCCGCAACCTCGGGTCCGAAGAACACGCGACAGTAGTCCGTCAGAATTTCGCGCAAGTCCGCTGTCGTGTCCCACCCCAAAGCGCTCCACACGTACTTGTTCACGTCGTCATGGATACCGTCGGAATAGGTAAGGAATCCGTTTGTGTACGGCGCGAGATTGTTGTGGACCACCCGGTAGTAGACGGGACGGGGGTTCACCGGCTCGCGCCCGAGCGTGAAGGCGAAGGCCGGGTCGATCCATGACACCGGGTATTGCGCGCGCACCACGTGGGTGATGTCCGGGTAATGGCGCAGACCATAGTGGTTGTCCAGGCGTAGCCGCGTTTCGTAAATGGCGGGACTGGACGGCCCGGCGACGACTCCGCCCATCCAATCGGGCTGGTGTTCGCTGACCCACTCGTAAAAAACATCCACCTGCCAATGGTCAAACCCCTGCAGGGAGATCCAGATCTTGGCCTTCGGGTGGTGTTTGGCAAGCGTCTTGGACACGTCCGCAAGGAACGGCATCACCAGTTCCGGCGGATTGTCGCCGGGGTCACCGCCGGGAAAGAAGACGGCGTCCAACCGTTTGAATCCGCCAAACAGTGCGCCGAGCTCCTCAAGCAAATTGGCGCGTGCTTCGGCGTCGTTGAGGTCGATGGTAGCGGGCGTCCAGATCCAGAAGTCGAGGCCGTACTTATCGCAGATAGCGCTGACCGCGCGATCCATTTCGTCGCGCGGCACATCGCCCACGATGGGCCGATCGTCCTGCAACGGGATCATCTCAATGGCGTTCGTGCCGAAGAATGCGAGTTCGCGAATGTATTGATCGTACTGCTCAATACTCCACGCGTCATAAGAATTCGCCGTCGCGCGGTACCCCAACTGATGGCCGCGCAGCGGGTACTCAGGCGCCAGGGCCTCGTTCAATGGACCTGCGAGCGCAATGCGACCATCGCTCCAGTCCAGCTTGCGAAGTAGGTATCCCACGCCAAACAGGGCTCCGCGCGCATCTGCACCCGGAGCTTTGCGTCCAGATT
>CAZWDH010000189.1:0-13947 GCA_964632865.1 uncultured Nitrospiraceae bacterium | reverse complement strand
CATTGTCGCGGTGCCGTCGCCACATGTCCTCGGGATCGCGGGAACCCGTGCTGAGCGTAACGATGGACGTCCCCAGGCGCTTGCACACCCTCGCCAGTTCACCCAACCGCGTAAGGCCGTCAGTCCGGGTCTGATGGACCGGATGAATTATGTTAAACGTGCCCGACACGGCGGCCATGACAATACCGCGGGCGCGCAAGGCTTCGCCGATCTGATCGGCGTGATCGTTCTCGATGAACTCGGGAAGGGATGGCAAGCCTGCGCAACTCATGTTGAACTGGACGGAGCGAATGCCGTGTTGCTGCACGGAATCCAATACTGCTTCCAGAGTCGGACGTTGAAAAGTCCTGGCGAAAATCCCGACATGCATGACTAGACCTGCCCTGATACGTCCTGGAGACGTACCCTTTCCCCCGTTTCGACGGATCGCGCGATGGCCACCATGGCGCGCATCCCTGCGGTTCCGTCTTCGACATCGGCGCCCAGCATAGGGATACCATGGAGCACCGCGTCGGCAAACCCCTCCAACTGCAACTTGTATGTAAACGCGTCTTCCCCGATAACGCGCCGGACCTGGCGATCCTTTACCGAGAAACACTCGACGGTCCCGCTCTTGTAATACCAGGGGAGGGGGACGTCGCCGAAGACGCTACCGAACTCGCCGTAGATCTGAAAGCCTTCGCGAAAATCGCCGCGCAGGGGCACGGTCAGGTCCAAGTGCCCCACGCTGCCGTCGGCAAAATCAACGTTGACGAACCAGCAGTACGCGTCGAAGCGCTCCACGAGGCGCGCGTGCACCGCGTCGATGGGACCCGCGAGAAAGCGCGCGGTATCGACAAGATGGCTGCCGTGGGCCAGCATGAAGTACTGGCGTTTATCCGCCTTGGGATCGCCTTCAGGACGGCGCGCCTGGGCGCTGGTGATAGGGAGCGGTTGCAGATTGTCGGTCATCGTATAGCGGAGCGTCGAATCGCAGTACCAACCTTTATAGGCCATCAGTCCCCCCATTTCCTCCCGGATGAATCGGTGGGCAAAGGTCACCCCGGGGTCGAATCGGCGGTTGGTGCCGACTTGAAGCACGAGGGACGCAGCGCGAACTTCCTCGCACAGGGCTTCGCATTCCTCCACGCTAACGCCGAGCGGTTTCTCGACAAGCACATGTTTCCCCGCGGCGATGGCTTGGCGGCACAAGGGAACATGGAAGGCATCAGAGGTAGCAAGGATGACGGCGTCGACTTTGGGGTCGGCGAGCATGGCGTCAAACTCGTCGTAGACGACTTCGGGCTCGTGGATGGCTTTCATCTTGGCGAGCAGGTCGGGGGCGGCGTCGCAGATGGCATACAACTCGGTGTTGCGGCCCTTCCGGCACGCGTCGAAATGGGCGAATTGGGCGATGGGACCACAGCCCAACACCCCAATCCTCAGCAGCCGTTTTTCCTTCTGAATCACAACAACTCCGGATACCGTTGCTTCAGCGCCGCGGAGAGCGCAGTCAATTTCCTTCGTTCGGCGACGCCCGCCAGCGCGCGGGTATGCTCCTCCGCGGACACGCCGTTCAATTCCCCACTCTGATGAACGTCGAGGGCCTGCATCATGGCTTCAGCGCCGCGCTTCGGATCGGTCTTGCCTTCGTCGTTCTTGATGGAGTTGATGGCGGAACCGGCGAGGAACAAGACGCCTTCGGTGATACTTCGGTCATCCACATCTTGAAGATTGAGCCCGATGTTGCCTTGGTCCAATCCGCCCGCGCGGACGATCATGGTGGGACGAACGCCGGGCAGCGCCGCAGACAAGGTATCTTCCGAAGCGCGCCACTCGTCGCCATAGGGACGCAGGAAAGGCTCGCCTGCCTTGAGCGGCGCGGTTTGCCGAAAGTCGATCCCGTCGAGCCGGGCGAAGAGGTCAATCACTTCCCGCCAGATGGCGCGAGACTTCACACCGATTCCCGCGTTGTGACCGTAAATGGCGGGGGGCGTTTTCAGGTGCTTCGTGGCTTCGCGCACCATGCGTACCGTACCCGTTGCAAAGGTCTCGCTGAACATGAGCGCCGTGGCGCCCGCTTCGAGTGCGGCATGCGCCGTCTCGAGTATTTCGTGAGGCGCGCCGGTAATGTGGGAGGCGAAGAGCAGGCCCAACCCGCTACGCACGTCCTTTGCGCGCTCAATTGCCGCTGCGGCGCGGCGTGCGCGTTCGGCCACGGGGGAATAGTCAAGGTTGGGATACAGGTCCTCGTCTTCTTTCACGAACAGGAAGAGCGGACACTGGGCCGCTTCCGCAACGAGGAACTCGACGTCGTCGGGCGTAATCCCGGCGGTGGGTTTGAGAATGGTGCCGAAGGCGGGTTGGTCCGGCGCGAAGCCCGTTCGTTCGCGCACGCCGGCAGGACCATACGCGGGCCCGGGAAAGGTCCGGATGATGTGTTCCGGCATTTGAATGGCGACGAGCCGCGCATCTTGCCGTTCGTAGAGGTCGAAGATGCCGGCTCCCGCAAGGGTGTGCAGCACATCGCAGGACGTGAGATGGCCGTCCGGTTGGACCATCATCTTGAGCGGGAAGGCGACGTGCGCCAGGCCGAGCCGTCCGGTGCTGTCGAAGGCGTCGACGCCTGCGGGCTTTGCGGAGCATTGGTCGAGCAGAGAACCCGGAGGCGGATTCTTCACCCCGCTGGCGGCAAGATAGCTGATTTCCTCCGCGGCGCCTTCGAGTTTGGTGGAGCGCAGCGCGAAGAAGTAGGTGGCGACAATGTAGTCGTCCAACACGGGTGGCGGCGATTCCACCAACCGTTCACTGACGATTCGGCGGATTAACGCTTCCCGAGCATCCACGTCCAGCCACAGAATCTGTGCGGAACCCTTGTCGACGATATTCAATCCCACGTTCCCAACCCCTCGAATAACCTGGATGGATCGAGCATACCACAGCCTCCACGCCGAGTCTAAGCGCCCTTTTTCCTCCCGCCTCGAATCAGTAGAATCGGTGGTTCTGAAGGATAGCGCGAAGGGAGAGCAATGCAGACTTCGAATAACAAGCTCGTGATCTTCGACCTCGACGGCACGCTATTCCAGGCGCGGCGCGTAACGATTCCTGCTGTGCAGGAGACTTTCGCTGCCAACGGGCTGCCGGTGCCGGACGCGGAAGAAATTGGTGCGTACATCGGGAGGCCCGCCGCGGAATACCATGCCTGGCTGGCGGGCTTTTGCGATCGGGACCGGGTGCACGCGATCGTGGCGGAAACGGATCGCCGGGAACTGGAACTTATCGGAGAGGCGGGTTGCCTGTTTCCCGGAGTACGCGAAATGCTGACCGAATTGCGCGACTCAGGATTCCGGCTGGCCATGTCGTCCAATGCGCCGGAAGACTATTTTGAGGAAACGCTGACGACGCAGGATCTGAAAGACTACTTCTCGCCCGCACTGTGCAGGGGTACGCGGTTTGCCAGCAAGGTCGAGATCGTCAGGACCATTCTTGAGTTGACGCCCGCCGACCGCTTCGCAGTCGTCGGCGACCGCAATGACGACATTGAAAGCGCGCGGGCATTCGGAGGGCGTGCAGTTGCCGTCACCTACGGGTTTGGGACACGGGATGAGTTGGCTGGCGCCGATGCGTTTGTGGACACGCCAGAGGAAATCGTGGGAGCGGTTGGGTCGCTGCTGGGTTAGTCCGTGGAATACGGCGTCACCGGTCCCGGTCCATGATGTATCGCGCAAGGGCGCGGAACGGGTCCGCCTCAGGGCCAAACACCTCTAGAGAACCGATGGCGGCCGCGACGGACTCCTCTCCTAACGCGCGCGCACGGTCGAGCCCAACAGCCGCGGGATAGGTCGACTTGTCGCGGGCGATATCACTGCCGATGGGTTTGCCCAGGGCCGCTTCCGTACCAACGACATCGAGTACGTCGTCTGCAATCTGGAACGCGAGCCCGATATGGTCGCCGTAGACGGTCAGAGCGCCTAGAGCCTTCTCATCTGCACCGCCCAACATCGCGCCCGCACGTACGGACACGCGGATGAGGGCGCCGGTCTTGCGCGCGTGAAGCCCTTTTAATTCGTCGACGGAAAGACGCTTTCCTTCACTCTCCAAATCGATGACTTGTCCGCCCACCATACCGGCGACTCCGGCGGCCTGTGCGATTTCACGGACCACGCGCGTATCACCCGAACTCGCGGCTACGTCGAACGCCATGGTCAGCAGGGCATCGCCCCCGAGAATCGCCATAGCCTCCCCGAAAGCACGGTGCGCCGTGGGTTTTCCGCGCCGGAGATCGTCGTTATCCATGGACGGCAGGTCGTCGTGCATGAGCGAATACGTGTGAATCATCTCTAGGGCGCAGGCGGCGGGCAACGCGGGCGTATCGTCGCCGCACACGATCTCACAGGCGCCAAGCGCCAATCCGGGACGCAACCGTTTCCCGCCGGCGAACAAACTGTAGCGCATGGCTTCCAGCAGGGTTGCGGGCGCATCGCTCCACCCGGCGAAGTGCGCTTCCAACGCCGCTTCCGTTTTCGCCGCTTTGCTCGCCAGGTAATCCGGCACCGCTTCCAGCAACCTACACGCTCCTTCTCATTTCCGGCCGCATGGTATCCATGCCAACCGGGTGACCCTATCCAATCCTGATGCGGGGTGAGTGTAGACAGACGCCACTCCGCGCGCAACCGAATCCGGAACGCGGGACCGGCGTTGCCCGACAAAAAAAGCACGCCAGGCGCCGAATGATACCATCGGCTTCCTAACGTGCGCACTAATACGTCGATTTAACCGGGTACTGATCCCGCGAAACGTCCGCCAGACGTCTACGGTGCAGTATCAGTTCATGGCCGGGCGTCCCCAGACCAGTACCGCTACGACTCGGAAACTTCCGAGTAACTACTTCCGGCGCCGGCGGGCGACGGACTTCTTCTTGGCGGCCGGCTTCTTTTTCGCGGCTGCCTTTTTCTTAGCGGCCGGCTTCTTTTTCGCGGCTGCCTTTTTCTTGGCCGCAGGCTTCTTCTTCGCCGCTGCCTTTTTCTTGGCCGCAGGCTTCTTCTTCGCCGCTGCCTTCTTCTTCGCAGCCGGCTTCTTCTTCGCCGCTACCTTCTTCTTGGCCGCAGGCTTCTTCTTCGCAGCCGGCTTCTTCTTTGCCGCCTTTTTCTTAACTGCCATTCCTTATTCCTCCTTTCGAGCTGCCTCTTCTCCTCCGACCCCGCCGGGCATCAATCCAGCCACCACGGGTGGCCACCCGAATACGGGGCCGTTCCCACGGGTGCCCGTGGGACGCTCAACCAGCGAACTTAGGTTCGCGATGGTTTAACTGGCGCATCGCAACGGCGTTCGGGTGCAACGAACGCGCGCGACGTTGACAACAGCATAACCCCGATCGGAACTGGCACTCCATGAAGTGCCCGGCCGCGAGACCTCCTACCGTCTCGGGCTGGACAGCAACGTATCGAACCGAGGGGTTGCGCCGGACCTGAAACGGGGGTGTTCCCCACGTCAATCAAATCCAAAAAACAGGAAGGGTGCAAATGTGAGCGGTTCGCCGCTCCGCCCGATCGCAGGTCAGGTGCTCCCTCCGCCAACTCGGGGATACGCATCCGTTCGAACGCGACCATTGCATGTCGACTCGAACCGGGCATCGTACGCTGTTTCGTTCGAAGATGCCCGCCCCACAGGTACGTTCCGATCATTCTTCAACTGTTTCACGAACGCGGTGCGTCAAGACGCTTTCGCGATCGTTTTCCTTGCCGCTACAACTGTTTTCGACGGGTGCAAACACGTATCGTGATGCAGCGTCTACATATGTGTGTATCAAACAATTAAAAAAATAGCAAGCATTTTTTCTCGAATCTGCCGAAATTTTTTTGCGACTTCCGGCACTTCGCACCGCTTCTTGATCCATTCGACAGCGATTCTTTCGCTTCTCTTCACCTCCTCATGGAATTGCATCGCGACATGATTCGCTGTCGTTATCCTCCCTCGATCAACGGAACACAACGCTCGGGTGCACTTACGGATCACCCTGTATTTCCTTGCTGAAATGCGGATCGCAATCGATCCTGGAACGTCGACTTCGTTGACGGCTTTATGGCGCTATGCTACATTAAGTCCCGTCGTCAGGCGTCTTGACTGTGTCGACGACGGTCGACTAGGTGTGGAATTCCGGGCGTCAAATTCGTCGTTCGTGGCGGCAACTTTTAAATCAGGCCGCCGAGAAAACAAAGGCAGGTCAGGCGGCGCCTGGCCGCAAAACTCGGAGGTGAGAAAGAGCGATGGCAGACACAGTGGAAGGATTCTTTTCGGAACTTCAGGGCAAAGTCGATCCCGCTAAGATCAGCGGGATGAATGCTACGTACCAGTTCGTGATCACCGGCGATGGCGGTGGCGAATGGTACGTGGCAATCGCCGACGGGAAGGCGGAGGTTGCCAAGGGCACAGCCGAGAACCCGAGCATTACGTTGACGGCCAGCGATGAGGACTGGATGAAGATCGTGTCCGGGCAGCTCAGCGGTCAGACGGCATTCCTCACGGGAAAACTGAAGATCAAGGGCGATGTGAGCCTTGCCATGAAGCTCCAGAGTGTGTTCGCCGTCGGTTGATTTCAGCGCATTGAGGGGGTCGCGATGCGGCGGCCCCCTGCGTTTCTTTTCGAGCGCGTGTCAATGGGCATCGTGCTTGCCCGCCGTTTTCGTTGTGCTGGTTACCTTCCTGATTCTACCCGGTTGCGGCAGCCCGGCTGCGGTCGAGCATCTGACGTCCCGGGAGTTATCCTTCCTTACCCAAGATGGCGTGCGCCTGGTGGGAACGCTTTATGCTCCTTCCAAGGCAGGTTCGCCGGGGCTGATACTCGTACACGGTGACGACGAGACACGCGCGAGTTTCGATTCCTTCGCAGGAAAGGCGCAGCGCGAGGGGTACCACGTGCTGGCCTTTGACCGCCGGGGTTACGGCGAGAGCACCAACACGGTAGCGGATTCGGTGGACATGGATGGGGCAGGTGCACTGATCGACCTGGAGGCGGCGCGTCTTGCCTTGCTGCAGGGTGGCGCGGATCCGGGCAACTTGGCGGTCATCGGCGCGGAATCGGGCGCCAATCTCGCTTTGAAGTACGCGGGACCGCAATCGGAGATTCAAGCGGCGGTTCTTTTGACACCCGAGCGGAATCTGGATGGGATCGCAGTAGAGGAATTGCTCCAAGCGTTCGGGGCACGTCCGGTTTTACTGATGGTATCAACCGATGACGTCCATGGCCTGGCAACGGCCGACTCGCTGAGGGCCATGGCGCCGGGCCATTGCGAGGTTCGTGAGTACCAAGGTTCTGCCGAAGGCACGGAGATATTGGATGCCGTATCGACCAGTTCCGGGCAGTTGCTACTGTGGCTCTCCGACATCATCGGCCCGGAAGCCATCGAACGGAATCGAAGTCTGGATGAAAGCGCGGCGGGATCGTTGCCGGCAAATTGACGCGGTTCGCGGCCGCGACTTATACTCATTGTCGACGCGCAGAGCGCGGGGGAAACAACGAAACGTCGACGCAGATGGAGCGAATCGTGAGCGAAGAACACCGTCCGGGATATTACAAAGACAAGTCCGGTAAATGGCAGAAAGACCGCCGAAGGAGCCCGGAACGCAGAAAAGGGGGTGGCACGGTCTTTACCCATCACGATCGACGGACGCTGAAACGGCGGAAGACGGACCACGATATTCTCGAACGGGAGACCAAACTCCAGATCGAGGAGGCCCTGGAAGAATTCGGTGCCGAGCACGAAGGCCCGGGCAGCGAGTCCACCGAGTAGGTTTGGCCGAACCGCATGCGCTACCGCGCTGAGGCGATTGCAGCGTCTGCTTGACGTTTCAATGCTTCGGCGGCTTGAGCCGGTTCCTTCAAGCCGTTCATGACTTCTGCAGCGGCGCGCTCGACCAGGGTTCTGACTTCCTGCCAGCCCACCAGATTCGGTTCCGGTCGTGCATACGGCAGGCAATCGAAAGCGGCCCGGTTGAACTCCCACCGCTCGAAGAAGGCCTGCATATCAGGGTGCGACGCTGCTGATTTCCGGATGGGCAGGTAGCCGCTACCCAACGCCCAACGAACCGAGATCTCGGGGGAAGTGAAATGCTTTATGAACTCCCAGGCGGTTCGCTCGTGCTCCGGGGTGGTCCGAAACACGCAGATGTTTCCCCCGTACAAGACGGTCACGGGCGAATCCGGGTTTGCTTGAGGAATCATGGCCATGCCCCAGTCACCGGTGTTTGCGCCGAACAAGGCTGCCGTATAGGGACGGTGACTGCTGGATCGAAAAAAGAACGCCGCGCGGTCACGAGCGAATTCTTCCCGATCATCGTAGGTGCCGGGTTGAATTCGATAGGCTAAGTCTTCTTTCGCGAGGGTGGCGAGGAGTTCGAAGAGCTTGATGGTGGGCGGTTGGTCAAACAGGGATTCCGTGCCTCGAACGAGTTCGCCCCCCATGCTGTAGATCATCCCGTCGAGGGTGGAGCAGTCGATATCCACCGCGTAGGCACTGACGCCGGTGCGCTCTTTAATCTGCCGGCATTGCGCGAGAAACTCGTCCCAGGTTTCTGGCGGCGACTCGATTCCCGCAGCGCGAAGGACACGCTTGTTGAAGTACATCATCAAGACACTCTTGGTGAACGGGAAGGAGTACATGCCGCCGTCCAATTGGGGGTAGATGTTGGACTGGAGCATGCCGGGGAAGAAATCCGCGAGATCTTCCTCGGACATGCCAATTTCGGGATCCTCGATATAGGGGTCCAGCGGAACGACTGCCTTCGCCCTGGCGTATTCGCTGGTCATGCTTTCGTATCCCACGGCCATGGCGGGCAAGGTGCGGGCTTGAATGCTCACGGAGACTTTCCGGTTAATGTCCGTGTAACCGCCGAGATGCTCTATTTTGACAGGCATTCCGGTGCGGGACGAATTGAACTCATCCGAAATCTGCCCGATCAGCTCGGCGGTCTCGAGGGTCTGGCGATCCCACAGCAGCGCGGCGTTTGCGTCGATGGGCCGAAAGCCGGCACCCTCTGTGCCCTGCGTATCGGGCGGGCCGCCTGGAACGCCGCAGCCTGCAATCGCGACCGCGAGAAGAGTGAAGCCTGCGAGCTTTCGATACATGCGGAGATTTTCCTGGTGCGATCCGTACGGGTTGCCAGCGCCGGATTTACCCTTTGATCCCTGCGCTGAGCGAACTTTCAAGGAAATACCGTTGTGCCGCGAAGTATATCGCCACGGTGGGAAGGATGACAATGGCGGACGCGCACATGAGGAGGTTGACGCGCACACCTCCTTCACCCCAGAACACGGTCAACCCGTATTGAACGACCCGCATATCCTTGTCGCTGGTGACGATGATGGGCCACATGAGCGCGTTGTAGCTTCCAAGAAACGCGAAAAGCGCTACAGTTACAAGCGTGGGTTTTATCAGCGGCACGGCAACGCGGAGCAGGAACCGGAGGTGGCCGCATCCGTCGATCCGGGCGGCGTCGAAATAGTCCGTTGGCAGGCCTAGAAACGCTTGCCGAACGAGGAAGATGGAGAACGCGTTTGCGCACCACGGGATGATGAGCGCCGCGTAGGTGTTGTACCAACCGAGGCCGCGTATGATGAGGAAGTTAGGAATCAATGCAACCTCGAAAGGTATCATCATCGTCGCAAGAACGAGCAAGAAGAGGACGTTCTTGGCAGCAAATCGCAACTTGGCAAAGGCGTAGCCTGCCAGGAGCGATGTCGCGAGGACGGACAGCGTCACGGCAATCGCGACGAGGAAGGTGTTGTAGAAGTAAAGAGCGAATGGCGCAACCTGAAATGTACGTGTGACGTTCTCCCATTGCCATGCGCTCGGCCAGAGGTCGAGGGTCATCGCACCGGCTTCGGAATCCGGCTTGAACGCGGTCACGACCATCCAGACGAACGGAAACACGGTGAAGAGCGCGCCCGCGCCGAGAAGACCGTATGCAACCGCGTGACGCCTCATTCGTAGTGTACCCATCGTCCAAGAACCCGCCATTGAACCAGCGTCAACCCGACGATTGCGACACAAAGACACACGGCGACGGTTGCTCCGTAGCCGTAGTTCTGGTTCTCGTAGAGTTGCGAGTAAATGTAGATGACGAGGTTCTGAGTGTCCGTGCTGCGGGCCGTGTTGGTGAGCGCGTAGAAGCTGTTGAAAGCTTGAAAGGCCTTGATTGCACTCACAATCGCGAGGAAGAACACGGTGGGCGACAGGAGCGGGAGCACCACCCGCGTCATGACCTGCCAGGGCCGGGCCCCGTCTACGATAGCCGCCTCCTCAAGTTCCCGCGGAATCGCCGTCAATCCGGCTAGGAAGATAACGACGCCAAAACCGCTCGCGTGCCAGATGTCGAAGGCGATAATGCAACACAACGCCAGACTAGGCCCCACTTCAGGCCCAATCCAGCCGTTAGTAAGCAAATGCAGGACGCCACGCTGCTCGATAAGCCAGAGTTGCGTCGGAAGTCCCAGCGCATCCATCAGCGCGTTTACGTAGCCCGAGTGGGGCCGAAGCAAGACGCGCCATACGGTGGCTGCTGCGACCGCAGACGTCACGTAAGGCAGGAAGTACACCGTACGGAAGAAACCGCGGCCCCGGCCGATCCGGAACAGTAACCATGCGACTGCAAAACTCAGGAGCAGGGTTGCCGGGATGGTGCCGATGGCATAGTAAATGGTGACCCGAATGCCACCCCAAAACTCGGGATCGTGCCAGGCCCGGACGTAGTTTCCATGGCCGGCAAAGGCGCCAGCCCGGGTGTCGAAGAGACTGATATAGATCGCATAGATGAGGGGAGCGAAGCCAAACACCGCGAGGATTCCCAGGCCGGGAACCAGCAGCGTGACGGCCATGGGCGTGTCGCTTCGACGACGCCAAACCCGGCGTTCGAATAGATGATCTAGCCGTTCAAGCACGCTGTCGAGTATTGCAACAAGGGGTTGGCGTAATGCGAGTATCGACGCGCTTGCGATGACAATACCCAACAGCCCAAACCACTCATTCACGGGTCGCACTCCCGTGGATAAACGGTTCGATGAAGTCCAGCGTGCGCGCCGTCGCGCCCTGGTTGGCAGCGATCGCCTGCCGGGCGCCGGCGACAAGGGCGTTCGCGCGTTCGGGAGATTCCAGGACTTCGATCAAGGCGGCGGAAAGATTCTCCGGTTGGGTGACCTGAACCGCTCCGCCGGATTGCAGAAGCGCCTCGGCCGGGTCCATGAAGTTGCGCATGTACGGGCCAAACATGGTGGGCACGCCCAGGGCCGCGGGTTCCAGCGGATTGTGGCCGTTGACACCGGGATAGAAGCTGCCCCCCACGATCGCAACGTCGGCAAGCGCGTAGAACGATACCAACTCGCCAACGGTGTCGACGATCAAGACCCGTGAGCCAGGGCCGGTTGGGGCGCGCTGCGACCGAAAACGCACCGGCTCGCTGAAGAATTTGGCGACATCTTCGGTGCGTTCGACGTGACGCGGGGCCACGACGAGGTGTGCGGCCGGGTATTTCGATCGAACCGAAGCCCAAGTACGCGCGGCTAACTCCTCATCTCCCGGCCGGGTACTGCCGAAGACGATGATGGGCTTCGCCGTGTCGAGCGCGGCGCTTCTGCGGAGCGACCCCTGATCAATGTCGTCGAGTTCGGTGATCAGGCCGTCGAACTTGGTATTCCCGGTAATCCGGATGTTTGCCTCGGGGACTCCGAGCGCGCCGAATCGTTCGGCGTAGGTAGCGTTTTGCGCGGCCACACCCGAGAGTTGATGCATGACCGGCTTTAGCAATGGTCGAAGGCGTCGATAGCGCGGGTAGTGTTTGTCGCTAATCCGGGCGTTCACAATCAGGACCGGAATGTCTCTACGCCGTGCGATACGGATGGCGTTAGGCCAAATCTCGGTTTCCACGAGGATGAGTGCGCGAGGTCGCAGGCGTTCGTAAAATCCATTCACGGATGCGCGTTGATCCACAGGAAACCACGCAGCCGGGGTCTGGGGCAGAAGTTCGGCGACTCTGCGTTGACCGTTAAGCGTGGACGACGTG
Source organism: uncultured Nitrospiraceae bacterium (assembly GCA_964632865.1). Classification (GTDB taxonomy): domain Bacteria; phylum Hydrogenedentota; class Hydrogenedentia; order Hydrogenedentales; family SLHB01; genus JAHDWY01. Next base: position 1,914 of record CAZWDH010000189.1, on the reverse strand, counting down.
ACCACAACGGGCACGGTGGGCCAGCGCTCCTGGGACTGTGCGACAAGCCGGCATGCGACGGCAACCTCGCCGACACTGCAGGCCTGAATACAGACCGGGCGGTCTGGAGCATTGGAGACCTGCGGCCGGAATCGGCCCAACAATGGCCGCAATGAGGGACGCACGAACAGCCACCCCGCGATGGGCGGCGCTGAAAGTGTCGTAGCGATATCGTAGATCGCGTAGATCATGTCACGAAAGGAACGGGCGGCCCGCGTTTACTCGGACCGCCCGTGTTGAGATACGGATTTGATGATCAGGTCGCGGCTTCGAAGAAGCGCGCTCCCGTCGGATCGATGATGTCGACGGTCACGAAGATAAGCAGGCTCGACTGCTCGATCTGCGTCGACTTGCCTCGGAAGAAGAACCCGAGCACCGGAATCTCAGAGAGATACGGTACGCGTTCTTGTCCCTTGGTCGTCCGGTCGGTGATGAGACCACCCAGCACCAGGGTATCGCCGTCACGCACGATGACGTTGGTCCAGATCGACTGCACCGAGGTGCGCGGGAATGCGATCTCCGCTTCGAGCGTATCACCGTCGATGATGCTGCGCTGCACGAACCGGTCTTCACCCTGTTGGGTCGTTACCTGCGGGTTCAGCCACAAACGAACCTGATTGCCGCCTGTAATCTGCGGAGTCACAGACAGGGTGATTCCGAAGAAGAACTGCGTAAAGAGCAGTTGCTGCTGCGCACTGGTGGTCGGCGTACCGCCAAATCCGGCGTCGCTCGTTTGCAGTGTCGAGATGACTTGGGTGTTAAACGTCTGCGTCAGGATATCCGCGATGACGGCCGGTTTCCGGTTCATCGTGGTCACGCGAGGCGCGCTCAACAGTTCGGTATCGGTCAAGCTGTTCAGGTAATCCATCGTTACGCTGAGCGTGTCGCCGTCCGCATTGTTGAGAATCGTACCCGTAATCGACGAGGTTCCCGCAGGACCGGGGTTTGCCACCGCTTCGATGATGCTGGATACAACCGTATTGTCGATGACTTGCGTGCCATCCGGTTTCGAGTAGAACGGAATGCTCTCAAGTGCGCCGTCACCATCGACGTCATAGTTGCGCGTTGCTTCCGCAAGATCGGAGATCTGCCGTGGGCGATCGTTTTGATCGCTTAAGGTCAGATCCCACGAGAACCCGATCTTGTCAAGATCGGTCACGCTGATGGTAACGAACTTCGATTCGATGCTGACCTGCTTAGGCGTCACGTCGAGGTTCGATATGAGTTCTTCCAAGGTCTCCAGATAGCTGGGCGTGGAGTGGACCAGCAACTGGTTGATTGCCGGGTTGTATACCATCCACGAAAGCACTTCGCCGGTGTACGGTTCGATTACCGGGGGAATGGCGTTCTCGAGGATGGTCAACACCTCAGCTTGACCCTGGAAACCGCCAAGACCCGCAGCGCCGCCAAGACCTTCCGTTCCTTGGAGGCCTCCCTGACCGCCCTGTAGTCCGCCGCCGAGTGCTCCTCCGCTTGCGCCTCCGCCCACGCCGGGACGTCCGCCGCCGCCGCCAAAGTTACCGCCGCCGCCACCAAGTTGCCCGCCACCGAGCGTTCCGCCGGTGAGTCCAGTGCCGCTGGTGCTGAGGCCGATTACGGCTGGAGTTTCACCTACGGCCAAATCGCTGATGGAGCCGAAGAGGTCGGAAATGTTGGAGAATTGCGCTCCGCCGCCACCAAAGCCGCCGCCGCCAAAGCCGCCACCGCCGCCGCCAAAGCCGCCGCCGCCGCCAAAGTTACCGCCGCCGCCACCAAAGTTGCCGCCGCCGCCACCAAAGTTGCCGCCGCCGCCAAAGTTGCCGCCGCCGCCAAAGTTGCCGCCGCCGCCGCCGAAGCCGCCGCCGCCGCCGCCGAAGTTCGCGCAGCCGCCGCCAG
>CAZWDH010000188.1:0-13980 GCA_964632865.1 uncultured Nitrospiraceae bacterium | reverse complement strand
AACTCCACGTCGTAGCCTGAGCCGTAGAGGCTGCCGCGGTGAACCGTCATCGCGGCGATGCGCCCGCCGGAGTGGCCGCAGTACTTCCAGGACGTGCCGCCCTCGTAGCGAAAGACCCCCGGTGGCGCGTACATGGATGATGCATACAGGGCGCCGCGATAGTTCACAAGGCCGAAGATGGCTTCGGGATTGTCCAAGGTTCCACAGTGCGTCCAGTTTGTTCCGCCTTCATACCGGTAGACCGCGCCGCCCGGCGTTTCATTTTCGGACTCCGCGATGGACGATCCTCGCGATCGGTAGTGCGACGCGGCTGCGTAAAGCTTGCCGTCGAACTCCGCGAGAGACGTAACCGCGTTGCTGGGTGCGGGCGCGCCGCAATCCTCCCAATCCGTTCCGCCGAGGTAGCGATAGACATGCCCGGCCTCGTCGCCGCCGGTTTCAAAGGTGCCTGCGAAGAGATTGCCGTCATGGACGCAGAGCGCCCAAACCATGAGGTTGGTACCCGGCCGTCCGCAATCGGTCCAGCTTTCGTCAATCCGGCCGTTGTCGACGCCAAAAAACAGATTGCGGTAGTTGGACTGGGCCGATGTGACCCCCGCATAGTTCATGAGACACAGGTTGATACCCCGGCGTGGACCGGGGTCATAGGTGGAAACGATGTCGCCAAGTACATGATCGAGTATCGCGGCCGTGTTGATTTGCACGGCAATGGAGAAGTCGCCGGTCCCGGGACCGAAGCGATCGTTCGGCGGGACCTCGATGTGCGCCGCGCGTCCGTCGAAGTGCGCAGCGCCGTTCTGAAATCGGATGCCTCGCGCATCGCCGTGGTGCGCGCCCCCTTCGTCGCGCGCGTCCTCGCGCAACGGCCAATGCGCCACCGAGCCCGAATCAATGCTCATGAAGGTCTCCCTCGATCCGCCGACGGGGCTGCGCCATGGCCTTGCAGCCCGGGCGTACACGGTAGCACGATCTTCGCGGGCGTTCTACTGTATAATCCCCCGCACCACTGGTGCGGAGGTTACGGGAGGAATCGGGCCATGCATAAGCTCGTGAAGAAATACATCAACTGGCAGAACTCGCGGAGGTTCACCAAGGTCGGTAAACGCTGCCGGTTTTACGGGACCGATATCGAAGTCGAGGGTCACGTGGAAGTGGGGGACAACGTCCACATCCGCGATCACTGCATCTTTCGGACCCGTAAAGACGGCAAGATTATTTTCAAAGACCGCAGTATGGTGAGTTGGTACGTGATCATCGAAAGTTCGTCCGTCGTGGAAATTGGCGAGAACACGGGTCTTGCCGAGGGCGTCATCATCCGCGACGGTACCCACATGATCTACGGGACGAAGGAACACTGGCGATTCACGCCGCACATCATCAAGCCCACCATTATCGGACCCAACTGCTGGATCGGCAGTCGCGCGTACATTTCGTACGGCGTGACCATTGGCGAAGGGGCCGTCGTTGGCGTCGGCAGCGTGGTCACAAAGGATATTGGACCCTACGAAGTATGGGCGGGATCGCCGGCTAAGTACATGGCGCATCGTACGGACGATGTCCCTCCCAAGAAGCTCGCGGAGGCGGAGGAATTGCTGAAGACGCAAGGCATTCGCCACGATCGCCGGATGGACCACGTGGCCGACGAGAATTAGCGGATCGCTTCCGCCGCCCGATTAAGTAGAGCGCGGGATGTTCCGTGCAGGGTGGGGCGATAGCCCACACTGCGACCCGAGTTTTCATCCAAGACAAGACCGTGGTCACTATGCGCCTTCCATGGCCCGAAGGGCCTTCATACTTACAGCCCCAGGTTGGTCCGACCGGTAGGAGGACCTACCTGGGGTAACGGGACCACCGGTTACTACCCTGTATGGGTTTCACAACGAGCGCACATCTGTTTATCCCCTTCAGGGAATCCACGACTGAGTCAAGGCGATTGTACCCCGGGTAGGCCTTGCTTCGCTGCGGCCAACCCGGGGCTATAGATGTTTAGGCCCTTCGGGCCACGACGGCGGTTTGGCGCCGCCGCGTCAGGCTGGTGCGCTATTCGTTGGCGGTTGTCACAGTGCGGTGCATTCTCAGTCCGTTGCGCGAGTCGTGAGCGGCCTTTCCCCGCCCAATCGATGCGAAATTCCCGATGCGATACAGAGACCCAAACGTTTCAAACGAATCGCGGCGTTCAGCGGAAGCGGAGGAGTTGCTGAAGACGCAAGGCATTCGCCACGATCGCCGGATGGATCACGTGGCCGACGAGAATTAGCGGAATCGCGATAGTAGATAGAGTATGGCGGAAATCACGACGCTGATCAGGATCGACGTGGTGATGGGGAAGTAGAAGCTGAAGTTGTCCCGCTCGACGCGAATGTCGCCGGGAAGTCTTCCGAGACCCAGGAACCCGACTTTCCCGCCGAGGTACAACAAGAGCCCTGCCGCGACCAGCACGATTCCGAGAACGACCAGAGTTTTCGCGAGCGTATCCATGAATTCCACTGTGTTGTCGCGTGCGACTTGACCGGACGTCGCCGAATCGGATCAACCGTATTCTTCGAGATACCGAAGGGCCAGCGTGGACATGAGCGCGATCGCCGTGGGCACCGGTCCGTCACCGAAATCATACTTGGGATTGTGGAGCGGGGGATAGGGATGGCCCGGGTTTGGGTTTACGCCCAAGCACATGAACGTGCCCGGAACCTTCTGAAGGTAGAACGCAAAGTCCTCCGCGCCCATGAAGGGCGATTCCATTTCGATTACGCGATCCGCGCCCAGCAATGCCTTGGCTTCCTTGCGCACGAAATCCGTCATGGCCTCGTCGTTGTAGAGGGGTGGATAACGGTCGTCAGAAAACGTGACCTCGGCTTCCGCTCGGAACGACGCGGCCACGCCTGCGGCGATACGTTCGATGGCGGCTTGAATGGTGTCGTGAATTTCTGGCGTGAAGCTGCGAAACGTGCCTTCCATGATCGCTGCTTCAGGAATGATATTGGTCGCGGTTCCGCCGTGGATCTTTCCGATGGTTACGACGCCCGCATCCCACGGGTTCAATTCCCGGCTGACGATGGACTGCAACGCGGTGGTGATATGTGCGGCAACGAGAATCGGGTCCACGCCCGAGGCCGGATCGGCGCCGTGGCACGCGCGCCCGCGCACCGTGATCCGGAACGTGTCCGCGCCGGCCAAGGTCCAGCCGTCTCGTACGCCGATGCTCCCGACGGGAAGCGAAGGCCAACCATGCAAGGCGAACACTGCGTCGACGCCGTCCAGCACGCCTTCTTCCACGATGTAGCGTCCTCCGGCGGCTTCTTCTTCCGCGGGCTGAAACACGAACTTGACGGTGCCCTTAACGCGGTCTTTGTGCTGCGAGAGCGTCTTAGCGACGCCGCAGAGGCATGCGGTGTGACCGTCGTGTCCGCAGGCGTGCATGCGATTGGGGATTTTCGAGGCATAGGGAAGCCCGGTCGCCTCTTCGATTTCCAGGGCATCCATATCCGCGCGGAGCAGGACTGTCTTTCCGGAGCCGCCGCCGAGCGTGGCGACGATCCCGGTGCCTTTGGCGTACCCGCGTTTGTAAGGAATTCCGACGGAATCGAGGAACTGCGCCACCCGGTCCGACGTCCACTTCTCCTGGAACCGAATCTCGGGGTGCTGGTGAAGTTCCTGGCGAAGCTGGACAATCTCCGGCGTCAAGGCCTCGACGGTGGCCTTCAGCTCTTGAGTCATAAAGAAAACTCTCGCTTGGTTAGCGCGCCTCTTACTAGAACTTCAGTCGCGTGCCCGGTATTCCTGTCAGGCTGAACTCGACCCCCAAGTCCCAGCCCGAGCCGCGCTCCGTGACTTGTATCGCGCCTTCCAGACATTGCAGGACGCGGCGCACCTCATACCTTTGCCGGTACAATTCGCCGCGCTCGAAATCGTAGCGGTGCTCGAAGGCAACAGACCATTTAGGTCCGAGTTTATACCCAGCGCCGTAAAGGATTTCCCGATTGAAGACCTCGTCCTGCGTTTTCGTGTAGGCGAATCCGATGCGGCCATTCCAGTTGCCGCCGTAGTTGCGGTCGTCGTAGTAGAAGAAGGCCAAGAGGCGGTCGTAGTCGCCGTAAGCCGTGTTGTACTTGTCGGCTGTCTCGGGGTCGAAAGGACGGTCAGTAACGCGTTCATAGAGTTCGATCAGCGTCCGCTGAACGAAGAACGGACGGTCCAAATCGATATCCGCGTCGCCATTGATGCTGTGGTGTTCGGCGATGGTCTGGATGCCCCAGAGCGGACGCGGCCGCAGATCGAGTTCCAACTCGTAATCGCGGGATTCGCGGATCTCGTTCGAGAAATCGTCGCCGTAATACAAGCTCAGTCGTGCGACCTGCCATGCTTCACCCGATTCGGCGTCGCGGCCCATCACGATGTTGTCGATCTTGCTCTCCAAGCGGCTCCGGCCGTAGAGATTGTCGTAGGCGTCGAAGCGCGGCGTGTCTTCCACGCCCATGGACGGCTCCGGCCGGTACGAATACGTCAGCGACGGGAGCACGATGTGCTTGAATCCGCTGAATCCCCAACGTCCCTCGTAGGTCCGCTGGAAGCGGGTTTGCAAGGTGGCTCCGACTTCGGCGGATACACGGCCGTCCGAATCGCCTTCTTCCCGCGTCTTTTCGTACCAGGAAGCATCGGCCTGAACGTAGGGTGTCAGGTTGAGGGCCTCGCCCAATTCAATGTCGTAGCTCAAGCGCGCCACGTTGATGCTGCGCAAAGAATTCTCGCCTTCCGGTTCGCGCTCGTTGTACCCGTCGATCGTGTCGAAGGTGAAGTACAACCGGTCGACCAATTGGCGTTCCAGCAAATGGAACGTGACTTCCGGCATGCGCTCCGTTTCGCTCACGAAATCATTCGTGGTCCGGCGCGCGGTCGCCGTTGCGATATACGTGGGCTTCGTATGAGCGACGTTCACGAAATTGCGCGGCTGCGTCCGGTCTTTATATTGATCGTAGAAGAAGTCCTTATAGAATTCGCGATCGGACCACTGTTCCAACTGCACGAGCATGACCGTGTTCGGTTCGAGTTCGTGCCGGTGGTACCACTCGTAGTACCCGCGACTGTCTGTCGTGATGAGGCTCCGGAATTCACCTTTGCTGCGGAACAGTGGTTCCGCGGGCGTTTCCATGTAGTTGTATTGGCCTTCAAAACCGAATCCGACGCCTTCCTTGGTGGTAGGGAAGAAGCGAATGCCAAGCTCCAGTTCCGGCGTTACCGCGAACTGCTGCCCCACGTTGATGTAGTACCCAAGTTCCGCGCGTTTTCCGCTGTCGAAATCGAAGCCTACCGTCGGTGTATCCGCGCCGCCACGGTAGCCCCAGCGCGGCCACCACAATGGTGTGCCCGTACCACCGAGTTCCAGGCGAGCGCTCTTACCCGTCACGGCCTGGCCGTTCCGGATCGTGGCTTCCTTCATGCGGATACGGTAGTACTCGTGATCGCAATCGCAGGTGGTCAGCCAGAGGTTCTCGCCGCTGACATCCCCCTCGCCGAGCATGGTCAGCTTGTCGCCGCCAAAGCGGACCTGGCCGGTCTGGCCTTCTACGCCCCAGGCTTCACCGGTCTGCGTCGCGAAGTCGTAGATAATATGGTCAGCCTTGAACTCGCGAGTCGGCTCATTGATCTCAATGTTGGTCGCGTCCATTTTACCGAGTGATAACACGCGACGCGCGTAGTCCTGCTCGTCCTCGCCATGTGGCATCAGGGGCGGGGGATTCTGCAATTCCGCGTCCAGTGGCACCGTGTACTGCACGGTATCGGCCCAGGCCGTGGATTCCCCCTGTACGACTTCCACGTTCCCGGTCGCCTCAACCTGTCCCGTGCGTTTGTCGTAGAAGACGCGGTCCGCCGCGAACTGGATGTTGTCAAGCGTCAAGCGGGCATCGCCGGTTGCAATGAGGATGTTTCCGTTGTCCAGGACTTCCACGTTCTCGCCCTGGATGTCGCGGAACGGTTGCGTCCAATCCGGCGGTTGGAATCCGCCCTCGCTACTTCCAAGGTCGAGGCCTTCCGTGATCGCATCTGCAACCGTGGGCTCTTGCGGTCCGCCTTCCAGGGGCGAAGCCGCAGGACGTCGGGGTGCATCCGGTTCGTCAGACGACGCGTCCGCAGACGCGATGGGTTCCGTCCGGCGGATACGGCTCTTTCGGGGTTGGCCCGATTTCGCCATAGGCGCGGGGGCTTCCGCCGATTCTGACTGTTCAGCCGGGGCCGGCATAGGAGCAGGCTCCGGGGTGGACGTGACTTCCGGGGCAGGCGCGGATTCGCGCTTCATCTCCGGTTCGAGATCAGGTGCTGTGACCGGTGCTGCTTCCACAACTTCCGGGGCTTCTTCTTTCTCTTGCACTGGTTCGGCCGGTTGTACTGCGGGCGACTCGGTCATTGGGGAAGCCGCGGGCGCTTCTTCTGCTGGTTGCGTTTGTGGTTCTTCCGCAACTGGTGCGGGCTGTGGCGCTTCCACTACGGGAGCAGCAGGCGCTGCGGCCGCAACCGTCATCGCGGGTGCTTGAACCGTTCCTGATGAGTACCAGGCGCGGTCCTTGGGCGACATGGCAATAACGATACCGTCCCCGGCAACGACCGTCCGCGCCGTGGCGCTTACGGGCTGACTGCCCGATGGATTCAGGGCAAGATCGGTCGTTTCGATCGCGCCTTCGGTCAAGACATAGATCTCGTCGCCGTTGGTTGCGGCATCGAACACGGCCCCGTCTCGCCGCGCGACCTCGAGCGACGCCGCGGCATCGAGGACCGCGACACCCGACCGGGCCGCAACGAGAAATTGGTCATTGTTGAGCGCAGCAACACTGAATGGGCTATCCGGTACCGGGAACGCTTTCGTCGGCGTCCGGGAACCGCCTTCGTAAATGAGAAGCTGCGCGGGGGTCCGGGTCGTGACCGCGAGGAACCGCTCTGACGCGGCCACACTGCTCGGGACGCTGGACACCCCTTCCAGAATGGTCGGGGACTGCGGATCACTCGGATCAATCAACGTAATACTGTCATTGAAACTATTGGCAACCGCGAATCCGCCGCCGGGAAGTGCGCTGACCGCGTCCGCGCTGCCGGGGCATGGCACGGTGGCGATGACCGACAAGTCCTCGGCACGGATCAAGGAGACCGACCCAGCCATGCGATTCACGCATGCCAGTGTCTTTCCATCGCTCGACAAGGCGAGTTCCGTGGGTCCGTTTTCCACGGCCACGGTTCCCACGCGTGCGCCTGTGGCCAGCGCAATCTTCCACACCTCGTCGAATTCATACGCCGTCGCGTACAGTGTTCCCGTGGCTTCATCCACCACGGCGTCACGCAATACCGCGTCCGCGTCATGCTTTTCGAACGTTGTCTGCGCGCTCACGCTCAAGCTACTAATGAGCGCAGTCAATGCGACGATCCCGATTCTCGCTCGGTTGGTCATTTCCGGAAACTACCTCCCCGGCATTACCGTCCAGAAGGCGGCCACAGGCTTGCCGGACTGGACGCGGTTTCGCTCATGGACTTCGGGTGCGGGTGCGGGCGCCGGTGCTGGCGCGGACTTCGGCGCGGCCTCGGACTTCGGAGCCGGCGCTGGTTCGGGATCCGCAGGGGGTGGCGCGGTCTCTTGCGCCGGTGGGCGCTCGATGGTCGGCGGCGGAAACGCCGGGGCTGCCGCGCCCGGTTCGCCCAACTCCGACTCCGACACCTGGCCGTACGCAACAACGATGCATGAGAGTATTCCGAGAACCGCGAAAAACAGGGTTCGCTTCTTCACGATCGATCTCCGCTTATGGTCGTCTTCTGAAAATTCGCCGAGTTTCGTGGATAACTAGACTTTGATATCCACAGACTCCCGATCAAGAAAAGCCTGCACATCCTCCAGGGATCGCACCCCTTCGGAACCTCCCATGGCCTGCACGGTCATTCCACCGATGGCGTTGGCGAACCGCGCGCTCTTCTGCGTGTCCCATCCCCGGAGGTACCCGTAGAGGAACCCGCTGCATGAGGCGTCACCCGCGCCTGTCGTATCCTTGACTTCGACCCGATGGGCCGGAATGCGAACCGATTGTTTAGAGTCTTTCACGAACATTCCGTGTTCGCCCAACTTGATCATGGCGATTTCCGGACCGTAACTTCGGAAAAAATCCGCAATCGATTCCGGCTCGTCGCACCCGGTGTATTCTCTGGCTTCCTCCAGGCTCGACATCACGATATCGAGGTGAGGAAGAGACGGTTCAATCCGGGGCAGCCATTTGCCGGCCCCGTCGTAGCACGTGTCCATCGATGTCGTCAAGCCCAGTTTCTTGGCCTGCACTAAGACACGCCCCATAGGCGCGCCGTCGAGTCCCGCCGTGACGGCCGGACCGCCCCAATGGAGGTGCCGCGCGGTTCTGACGAAGTCGAAGTCGATATCCTCCTCGAACAGCGACTGACTGCACCCCGCGTGATGAAGGAACGACCGTTCCCCGTCGTCGCTGACGAGCACTACCGTGGCGGCAGTTCCTTCATCCACCACGCGTTTGACGTGACTTACGTCCACGTTCCGGCTCGCGAGGGTGCCCTGCACGAAATTGCCAAACCCGTCGTCGCCCAGCGCTCCGATAAAGGTGGCGCGTCCGCCAAGCGCAGCATAAACCGTGGCGGTTACGCCTGCCAAACCGCCAAGATGAATCTCCAACTGAGGAATCAACGTCAACTTCCCGCGTTCGGGAAGCGAGTCGACAGGCCGGGCCACCACATCCGCACAAGCCAGGCCCACCGACACTAACTCAAGTTCCATGAACGGACCTTTCGCGCTGGCACATGTCTCGGTAGCACCTCGGACCCGAGTATAGCATCCCGCCCAAGCCCGAACAACGTCATGCGGTGAGACGTTTTAGCGCGTCCTAGGTTCAGGGTTGTGGTCAGAGAATTTCGTAAGTTGAAATGCCTTTAAGGGACCGCAATACTCTGACCAGGGTTCGGGCAGCAAGTGGGTGGCGAACTCCGTTTCACGATTAAGTCGTTGTCCAGAAAATAATACCGATGAAGTACATGCGCGAGTTTCCCCTTACACCGCTCCAGTCTCTATTCTGGGCCGGACACCGCCTGCACGAGGGTGTCCCCGTGTACAACATGGCCCATTCTTTCGTGCTGCCCATGCCCATCGACGTGTTGCGGTTTCAGGCAGCGTTTCAACGCGTCATCGACCAAACCGACGCATTGCGAACCGTTTTCGCGGAACGAAATGGCGTCCCCTGTCAACGCGTACTCGATCGTTTTCCCTACGGGACGGCCGTGGTCGACTTCAGCGGGGAGCCCCAACCTGAGGAGGCGGCTCGGTCGTGGATGCGCGATCGCGTAGCGCGCGTGCTGCATATTGAACGGTGCTGCTTCGACTCGGCGTTGCTCCGCATTGCGGAAGACCGTCATGTTTGGTTTCTGAATCAACATCACATCATCTGCGACGCGACGTCCACGACACTCGTCTTTGAAAGAATGGCCCGCGCTTATGGTGAATCCGAAGATTCGCGCGGCGAAGAATGGCCGCGATTCAGCGACTACGCAACGCGCCGATCTGAAGAGTGGAAGCAACGTTCTGCCGAACGCGCGGCGTATTGGGAGGCTCGGCTGGAATCCGAGGTCGAGCCGCCTACGTTCTACGGCCATGCCGGCGGCGCCAGACCCGCTCGCGTCATCCGCATCGCTCAACCGTTGGGACCGGAGCGATCCGGGCAAATCCGCGCGCTCGCGAATCAGCAGGAGTTTTTTCGCCGCTCAGAGCGTGTTTCCCTGTTCAACCTGTTCGGGTCGCTCTTGTCGGTTTACCTCATGCGAATTACTAGCGAACGCCGCTTCGTCATAGGCATGCCGCATCACGGCCGGGACACGGATGCCGATTGGAATACGGCTGGACTCTACATCGACGTGTTGCCATTGCCGGTGTCGATCGAACCCGGCTGGCGCTTTCCCGATCTCGTTGCCGCAATCGCATCGGAAGCGTCGGAAAGCGTGCGCCATCGTCCTTTCGCCGGGATCGGCAGCGTGGGCGCGCGCGCCTTTGATGTGCTCTTCAACTACCAGGTCGCGCAGTTCCCTTCGTTCAACGGAACGCCCGTCGAGCAGGAGTGGATTAACCCCGGCTTCGGCACGGAACGGCTCGTGTTGCAGGTGCACGATTTCACAGGCATCGGCGAACTATCGTTGTACTTCGATTTCGATGTCGACGTATTCGATGAGCAAACCCGCGCGGACGCGGTTCGGCATTTTTTCAACCTTCTCGACAACGTATTGGCGTCTCCACGTTCTCGGATTTCGGAGATTCATATTCTGGACCGCGACGAGCAACGCCATATTCTGGAGGCATTTAATCCAGTCAAACAGTCCGTTCCTTCGCCGGATACGGTCACTGGCCGATTCTGGGAACAGTGCCAACGTACGCCGGATGTCTGTGCGGTTCGCTATGGCGACGCGACGATGACCTACCGCGAACTCGACGCCCGATCCAATCAACTGGCGCGTTGTCTTCTTCGGCACGGCGTTGAAAGTGGCGTTCCAGTGGGCCTGTCCGTCGAACGATCGCCGGACCTTGTGGCGGGCATGCTGGCGATTCTGAAATGTGGCGGCGCCTATGTTCCTCTCGATCCTGCCTATCCGAAGGAACGACTCGCGCTGATGGCGCGGGATTCCCGGTTTCCCATCCTGGTCACTCAGGAATCTTTGCTCGAGAAGGTCCACGATTTGGGATGTCACATACTGTGCGTGGATCGGGATGCCGAAGGTGTTTCCAGCGAAGATGACGCCCCAATCGAAATCGAACTCAGCGGCGAGGCCCTGGCGTACCTGATGTACACCTCCGGCAGCACGGGAGTGCCGAAGGCGGTTTCCGTGCCACACCGTGCCATCGTCCGTCTGGTGGTCGATACCAACTACATTGACATACGCCCCAGCGATCGCGTCGCCCAGGCCTCCAACGCGGCGTTCGACGCGGCCACCTTTGAAATCTGGGGCGCCTTGCTCAACGGCGCCTCGATCGTCGGCATCCCGCAGGATGTCGCGCTCAATGCTGACGGCCTTGCCGAGCACATCGCTGCAGGAAACGCTACAGTCCTCTTTCTCACGACCGCCCTATTCAATCAAATCGCTCAGTCGAGACCGGCTGCCTTCCGGCCGCTGCGCTACCTCTTGTTCGGCGGCGAAGCCTGCGACCCACGCGCGGTGCGGCGCGTGTTGGAGCATGGCGCGCCGGAACACCTGCTCCACGTGTACGGTCCGACTGAGAATACGACGTTCTCCACCTTTCACGAAGTGCGGGACATTCCCGTTGACGCGCATACGATCTCAATCGGCAAACCCATTTCATACGGGTACGCCCATGTGCTGCAGGATGACCTCCAACCTTCGCCCATTGGAGTGCCGGGAGAACTCTATCTGGGCGGTCACGGTCTGGCGAACGGCTATTTCAACCAGACCGAACTGACGGCCGCTTCGTTCGTGCCCAGCCCATATCGGGATGGTGATCGGCTGTACCGATCCGGCGACCGCGTCCGCTATCTGCCTGACGGCGCCATCGAGTTCATCGGTCGAATCGACGGCCAGGTCAAACTGCGTGGATTCCGCATCGAACTTGGCGAGATCCAGGTCGCCTTGCGATCCCATCCGGATATTGACGATGCGGTAGTCATCCTCCGCGAAGACGCGCCGGACCGAAAGTATCTTGTCGGCTACATCGTTCCCGCGAACGATGCGTCGCCTGACTACGAAAGGCTTCGATCGCACCTGCGTCAGACCTTGCCCGAGTACATGGTCCCGACCACATTCATGAGCCTCGATCGCATTCCGCTCACACCAAACGGGAAGGTCGATCGCCGGGCTCTGCCTGCGCCCGAGATCGATCGCTCTTTCCACGATGACATAGAACCACGGACGGTGCTGGAACGGGAGATCGCCGGTCTCTGGAAGGACGCGCTAGGCCTGCCACGCGTCGGGGTCACCAGCCGATTCTTCGACATCGGCGGCCATTCGCTTCTTGCCGTGCGTATCATGGCCGCGGTTCGAGATCGCTACGGTGTCGACATTCCGCTCACGCAGTTCTTTCAGAATCCCACGGTCGCCGGGATGGCCGCGGTCATCGAAGGCCGCGCGAGGGGGGAGCGCAGTCCTGCGGATGATACCCCGTTCACCCTGGTGCCCATTCAGCCGAAGGGATCCCTGCCTCCCTTGTTTTGCGTGGCTACGGCCGGGGGAGTCTTGTTTCCTTATTTCAATTTGGCGACCCACCTGGGGCCGGGTCAACCCCTCTATGGCCTCCAGGATCCGGCACTCGAAGGGAACCAGCTTCCCTTCGACTCCGTGGAAGCGCTCGCCGCCTACTACGTGCAAGTGATGCGCGGACACCAACCGGTAGGGCCCTACTATCTGTGCGGGTGGTCCTTCGGCGGGACGGTGGCTTTTGAGATGGGCCGCCAGCTCCGTGCTGCGGGGGAAGACGTGGCCCTGCTCGTCATCATTGACGCCATGCAGGCCCCTCCTGACCTGTCCGTCCAGGGCGGTATTGCGAAGTTTCTGCGCATCTGGCTGCGCCGGGCGCGAATCTTCATTCTGAATACCTACCATCTGAAACCATACATCCTGGACGGGCTTTATCTCGTTTTTCGGCGCAATCGCGGGGCGGGCGGGGGGCCCGTTTCAGTTCGCGAGTACTTTCGATGGGCGTTCACCGACGTTGTGTTCAAGCATGCGGGCATTGCCGATGTCGTATCCAAAGACAACCTCCTCATGATGAAGGTTCCTGCATTTCGCAGGATCTTCAAGGTGCTTCACGCGAACGGCGAGGCCTGGAAACAGTACGCCGCCCCACCTTTCGACGGTCGCATCACTGTCTTCCGGGCCGAGGTTCAACCTCCGGAACTCGTTGGAAATGAGACGCTTGGCTGGGGGCGCGTCGCGCTGGGCGGCGTTGACGTTCACGTAATCCCTGGATACCACTCAGAGATTCTTGGCAAGGGGATCCCCTATTGCGCGGAGCAATTGCGTATTTGCCTTGAGGAAGCCCGCTTCCGACCCTCCAATTTCGACGACTCAGACCTCCCTGCGGCCAAATAAAAGCATGAATATCGCGCGAAGGCAGTTTGACGGGCGGCCCATCCTGTGATACCGTTTCCGAGGTTGTTGTAAAGAATTTAACGCCGAGGTTTCCTCATGAAAAAGCGTTGCATCTTCGCGCCCCACGCTCCTGCGGCAGCCGGGCCATACTCCCACGCCGTCGCGGCGGGGAATCTTCTGTTTATCTCCGGCCAGGCCGCCTTGGCGCCGGACGGCAGCGGCCGACGCGCCGGGTCGTTAGAGGAAGAAGTTCGGCAAACCTTGGACAATGTGAAAGCCGTTCTCGAAGACGCGGGCTCAAGCCTGGACCAAGTCGTCAAAACAACGGTGTATCTCGCCGACATGAACGACTTCGGCGAAATGAATGCAATCTACAAAGAGTACTTTGGCGAGAATCCTCCCGCGCGCACGACAATACAAGCGGGCCGGCTGCCCCTGGACTTTCGTGTCGAAATAGAAGCAATCGCCCTTTTGCCCGAGTAAACCGATGCTCAGACCCAAGAACCCCGCCCGGGCCACTCGAATCGTGTGCCTGGTGACCTTCACCTTTGCCGCGGCCCTGTCGTGGGCGCAGAGCGCCGCCGACTTTAATGCGGACGGCGTCGCCCTGTACAACGAAGGGCGCTGGGATGATGCCATCCAAAGCTTCGCCTCGGCGTACAACCTTGCGCCGGACAACGAAACGGTCCGTCGCAACCTCTGCAACGCCTATCAGGCCCAAGCCAACGCGCTTGCACGATCCGGCGACTTCAGTACCGCCATCGAACTGCTGCGCCTCGCCATCAGTGTCGAACCCGAGAATCCGTCGCCCCTCGCGCAACTGGGGTCCTATTATCTCCGCATCGACATGGTCTCCGAAGCGATGTATCGGCTCGAGGAGTCGGTTGAATTGGATCCTTCGAGCAT
>CAZWDH010000187.1:0-14030 GCA_964632865.1 uncultured Nitrospiraceae bacterium | reverse complement strand
ATTGGGATTTGTACGCATTGGGGACGCTTGCGTACGAGGCATTGACCGGGAGCCTACCGTATTGCGCCGAGACTCCTGCGATGTTGATGCGGCGCAAGCTCGAGGGCGCGCGTACGCCACTCTTGATGGTTCGGGAAGACCTCTCGCCGGATCTTGCCACCGTGATTGACAGGCTTTCCTCCGACGTCGCGTCAGAACGCCCTGCCTCAGCCGAGGACGCGCTAAGGCAACTGTGCCTGAGCGCTGAGTATCGTGATTCTAAAGCCCACACGATACCGTTGACTCTGGACGAGCAGGCAGTAAGAGATACCACTTCGCGCCATCGGCCAAGTCTTCGGTTGGCGGACGATACACGTGGGGCGGTGCTGCCCCGAAGGAGCACCAGACGATTCGGGCTATCCATTCTGGCTGGACTGACGTGCGTGGTTCTGCTCTCGCTTTTTCTGATGCCTCGGAATCTATCGCCGTCGGAGAGCCTTGCGCCAGCTGGCCCTGAACCAGTCGGATCCCCTGGTGAAGTGCGCGACCTGTTCGTCGATGGTGAATCCGCGTTCTTCACATACGACGACGGGATAAGAGGTCGCGAACTCTGGACAATGAGCCGGAATGGCAAGGCCCATATGGTCGCCGACCTGAATCCCGGGATGGGTTCATCGAATCCACATAGTTTTTTGACGCGTCCCGTTGGAGCGTTTGTTTTCGCGGCATGGACGCCGTCTCATGGCGAAGAAATGTGGTTTTGCGAACGTCAAGAGCCCTACTCGACGCGGCTTCTGGTCGACGCAGCGCCGGGTCCAATGCACAGTTCTCCTCGCCCCATAGCCGCGTGGGGAGACTTCTTCTATTTTTACGCCACAAATCTCGCGTCAGGCTCTGGATTGTGGGTGACGGATACACATGACAAAAGAACCGGCCTCCTTCGCGACATCAACGGAGACGCCACGCTCATCGATGGGCCAAATATCAAAGTATTCAATGAACAGCAGGACATGTTCTTCGTGACGTCGACACTGGCCCAGAATCGACTAATTCAATATCGTTTTGACGACATGACGTTTCGGGAGTTGGGTGTTGTCGAAACCAGTGTTGGAGATTTGAAGAGACTCCACGGTGCCATTGTCTTTTCGATGACGGATCCCGACTACGGACATGAACTTTGGATCGCGGATTTCGACGCGGGTAGAACTCGGCTATTAAAGGATATCTGGCCGGGTCCCGAGTCGGGAAATCCCGAAGATTTCTATCTTTGGAATGATGAGATCTACTTTCGCGCATCAACTTCCGAAGAAGGAACCGAGCTATGGAAGACTGACGGCACGGAGGAAGGCACAATTCTCGTTTCGGATGTGTTTTCAGGCAGAAGCGATAGCGATCCCTCCAGCTTCGTGGGAACCACGGATCGGCTGTTCTTTCGCGCCACCACCGACACATTTGGTACAGAGTTGTGGTCTACCTCTGGACGTCCCGGTTCTCAAGCTACGCTATTTGACATATGGCCGGGTTCGGGATCTTCTCACCCCTACAGTATCGTACCGATTGGCAGCTACTTAATTCTGTCCGGGAACAATGAGGCGTACGGTGAAGAGCTTTGGGCCGTGGACCTGGACAATCGCGGGGGTCTTCCAATTCTCGTCCAGGATATTTGGCCCGGTACGGAGAGTTCCGAACCTCACAGCCTAACCCGCTTTAGCAGTCCTTCAGGCGTCCTCGTCATAAGGACGGACGCTGGAAACCAACTGATGATCATCGAAGTGTCGGGCAAGACCATAAAGCTCTACCCTTGCGAAGCACTACCGTTAGTCGGGACCGACTCCAAATGAGTGATGACAAAGGACTCAGAAGACAGCGCGAGGCCCGAGAAAGCCCCGAATCGTGGGCCGTGAGCATGCTGAACGGGCCTATGGCCGGCAGCGCTTGGCCACTCACTGCCGGTCGCTTGACGATTGGACGCGGTCTGGGGTGCCAGATATGTGTTGACGACCCGTCGGTTTCGAGGCTCCAATGTGAGCTGGTGCTGGAGAATTCCAAGGTTACCTTCTATCAACGAAGCAAGAGCAGTCCCACAACGGTTAACGGAGAAGCGCGAAGGAAAACAACGTTGCGAACTGGTGACGAGATCGCGTTTTGTGGATATCGGTTAATCGTTGATCTCAAATCCAATCTCCCCGTAACGCAATCGAAGATCCTTAGCACGAACAACACAACTCAACAGTTCTCCGATAGCATTTACTTGAACGAGCCCACAAACCAGGACACGCCACTCGAGTTTTCTCGGGATTTGGTCCGTTTATACAAGGTTCTCAAAACGCTCGCAAGGGCGAAAGATCTCGACACCTTGATCGGCGAGCTTCAGAGGCATATACGCGCCCGCTTTGGTCGCGCGGTTTGTTGGATGTCTTGGGGCCAAAGCGGGACATCCGATCTGGTTCTCTTTCCTCCGGTTTCAAAGTCGACACGCGATTACCTCCCGAGAGATGAGATTGGGGCCACGATTCGGATGGGGGTCGGGATGTTGTCGGAAGATGGAACTATCATCTGTGCTCCGCTGGTCCAAGCTAGCGGCAGCTTTGGCGCCGTTGCCGTCACCCGCTCATCAAGAAACGTGCCTTTCGCCAAAGTCGATCTGCACTACTTGCTGGCTCTCGCCGAGGGGCTATCCCCCATTGTGATCGCGACTGAAAGAATGGAGCAGATGAGGCGTGATTTGCGTCAGGGCGGAGTTCGCCATGATGAACACGGGGGTATGATTGGAAAGAGTGAAGGTATCCAGGAATTGCGCGCACGGCTGCAAGAGGCGGCGCGCTCCAACGGAAATGTGCTTATCCTGGGCGAAACCGGGGTGGGCAAGGAACTGGCAGCTCGACGCATACACGATCTAAGCGGCAGAGCGTCTGGGCCCTACGTGGCGGTAAACTGTGCTGCGGTCCCAGAGGAACTCTTTCAAAGTGAGGTTTTCGGACACGAAAAAGGGGCTTTCACTGGCGCTACACAACAGCGGAAAGGGCTTTATGAACAGGCCCATGGCGGGACGTTGTTTCTTGATGAGGTGGCCGAACTAAGCAAGTTGAATCAGGCACGCCTGCTGCGAGTTACCGAATCAAAGGCGTTGCGCCGATTGGGCGGAAAGAGAGATATCGCTGTCGACGTTAGAATCGTGAGCGCAACCAATCGAAGGTTGCCGGACAGCGATGAGAACCATCTGCGAATCGACTTGTACTATCGCCTGTCCGGTTTTTCGATTTGGATTCCTCCGCTGCGCGAGCGTCGGGATGATATACCGGAACTCGCGTCTCACTTCCTGAATGAATTTGCCGTCCACTCTCCAACTCGACCGAACGCCTTTTCAGAGGATGCGATGAACAGGTTGAATCGATACCACTGGCCCGGCAACATCCGAGAATTGAGAAATGTCGTCGAGCGGGCATGCTATCGAGCGGCTGGAAGGACTGTCGAACCCGAGGATATCCTTCTGGAGACCCAGTCCTCACCTCAGGACGTTGGTACAAATGCCAAAACGTTGAGAGAAATCGAGCGTGAGCAACTGATCATGGCCCTTTCAAAGCACGCATACAACGTCGCGGATACGGCGCGATCCCTGGGAATCGCTGCGAGTACCCTATACTACAAGGTCAGACGGCACGGCATTCGCCTAAGGAAGGGGTGACGGCAAAGTCCATGTGATTCGTCGCGAGCAATCTCGAGAATGGCGCGCGGCAGGCTACTTGCCACGGGCAATCCGCGACGATATCATACGCGCCATGCACGACACGGAAACCAACACGCCGTCCCCGTCTGACGAGACCATCCCTCTGCTCGGACTTATCGTCAAGCTCCAGATCGGCGCGCAAGCCTTTTTCCTCGCGATGCTGTTCGCCGCGGTGACAACTTCGGCGCTCAGTTACAGTTTACTTGGCGGATTCCTGGGCGCGAATGCAGTGCTGATTCACAGCATCCTGCTGGCATTCATTGCAGTGCAATACACCTGGCTGCGGAACTCCGCGCTGTACCGGCCACTCCTGAAAGACGTCGAGGAATCGCCGCAAGTTCGCACCGATCGTTGGATCCGATTCGCATTTCTTCTTGTGTTTCTCGTATGCATCAACGTGTTCGTGACGAGTCTGCGCGGGTATTCGCACTGGGGCGTGGTCTCTGGGCACGATTCCCCTCAATACTATGCCTATCTCCACTCCTGGGTTTTCGACCAAGACCTGAACTTCGAGAATGAGTTGAAGGCTATTCCCGGCGTGTGGGAACTCATGAGTGACGCCCACCCTGAGCGGCCTGAGTACAACGTCGCCCCCGTTGGGACGGCTGTTGTCTGGTTGCCGTTCTACCTCGCCGGACACGTGCTCATGTTGCTGCTTTCAGGGATGGGGTTTGAAGTGCCTACGAACGGCATCTCGAGCCCCTATGCCATGGCGGCCGCGTTCGGCAGCAACTTCGTCGTATTCGTGGGAATGCTGCTTCTGTACCGATCCCTGCGCACCTGGTTCGCGACGCGGACGGCATTCTTTGCCACCCTGCTGGTCTGGCTCGCCTCGCCGTTGATCTGGTACCTCACCGATCAGCCGTGGATGTCGCATGCCTGCTCGTTCTTCGCGGCCGCGCTCGTGCTTTGGTTGTGGTTGCGGAACCGTGAGAACCGGCGTTGGTCCGGGTGGGCTATGCTCGGCGCGGCAATCGGTCTCGCCATGCTGGTCCGGCCCAGCCATGTTGTACTCCTGGTATTGCCCATTGCCGATGTCGTGCTCGCCGCGAAAGAGAAGCGGTCAATAGGGTCGAGCGTAGGGGGAGCGGCACTTGCCGTGGCCGCGGCACTTGTCGTGTTCACCTGGCAGTTGGCCACGTGGTGGTTGCGCTACGGCACGGAGCCGCCGCCCGGTTCGCCCATGCAATGGGCGCAGCCCGCGATCTCTCAAATTCTATTCTCCGCCCACCACGGCTTGTTCGCGTTGCATCCCGTGCTGATTTTCGGGTTCATTGGAATCATCCCGCTCTGGCGGCGGGCACGCGGCGTCGCCATTTGCATGGCGATTCTGCTCGCGGCGTATGTCTACATGAACGCCGCCATCGCGAGCTGGTTCGGTGGGGGCTCTTTTGGAATGCGGCGTTTTGTCGGTGTGTTGCCATTCATGGCGCCCGGCATCGCAGCCTTCGGCGCGTGGTTCATTGCGTTTTCGCGGAAGCGGCCCGCTTTCCCCGTCGCCGCGGTTGTCCTCATGCTGACTATCTACAACGCGACTCTCGTCATCCAGTATCGGCAGGGGTGGTCGCACTTTCTTCGTCCCGTTCCATTTCAACAGATTTGGTCGTCTTCCGCCGCCATCTTCCACGACACCTTCGGGAACCCGTTCTCCTATCCCGCAAACCTGTGGTTTGCGTTTAAGCATGACGTGTCGCCTTCGCAGTACGACGTCGCGATGGGCGTTCAGCCGGATGCCGAACTGGACGTACAAGGCGTGTCCCTAAAACCGTACCTCGGCAAAGGATGGCAGAAAAACATCCGCTTCGCGTCACTGCTGAATGGCTCGTTCTCCGCGGAAGATTTCGAGTCGCGCTTGTTCGTCTACGGCATGGAAGGGCACGCCTATCACGTCGGATTATCCATGTCGCTTCCCAACGAAATGCAGCACGATCAGTTTGTCGGGTTTGCCTTCAATGGGGAGCCCATCGGCTCCGCCACGCTTGAACCCGGTCGCAAATCGGAACTGACACTTAGCGTGCCCGGCGATCTGACGAAGGAAGGGTTAAACATCCTATCACTCTATTTCGAGAACCGTATCGAGAAGGAACGGGAGGGATCCCAGACCGGGACCGAAGGGTATGGGCTTGAAATGAAGACACGCCGGAAGTATCCCGCCTGCGCCCTGTTGTGGCGTCTTCGTGTTGCGACAGATCACGGCGAAGGCGTGCCGTGGCAGACGGAAGAACAACCCTCACCGCAATCCGAATAGGCCGGACAACGCTTCAACGTCTCCGGGCGCGTACCCCGAGTAATGGCTGTTGACGTAGCCGAATACCGGTTTCCCCAAGGCGAGCAGCTTCTGCACCACTGGTACCCACTGTTCGAGGTCCGCTCGCCGGTCGAGTACGTGTTCACCCCAGGTCGTCGTGATCTTCTCGATCGCGTACCGGTCGCCGAGCCAGCGGATGTACGCAAAGTCTCCAGTCGCGATGCCATCGATTCGCGCGAGTTGTCCCGGCCGGTGCATCCAGGGATGATCGATTAACGCCAAGGTAACCTTGTGCTCTGCCAACAAGTCGGTTAGCCGTCGATTGATCCACGTCTTGTTGCGCACCTCGACCACCCAGTGCCGGTGTCTGTCCGGAAGTTGCTTGAGAAAGGGTTCCAGCCGTCGCAGGTAGTCGTCTTGCGTGACCTGCCGCTTCTTCGCGTAGTACGGAAACTGGAAGACAACAGGGCCCAATCTCGGGCCAAGCACTTCCATGATATCCAGGAACTCGGCCAGATCTCGTTCGCACTTGTCCAGGAACTTCTCGTGGGTGATAACTTGTGGCGCTTTGGCTGCGAAGATGAAGTCCGGCGAAGTCCGATCGCGCCAGCCTTCGACCGTCGACCGCCGTGGCGTCCCATAAAAGGTCGAATCGACCTCCACGGAATCGAAGTGTTGCGCGTACTCCTGGATATAGTCCGAAGCTTTTGTATCCGCGCCGTAGATCTTCCCGATCCAGTCGCGAGTGCTCCAACTACATGTACCCAAGTGGATTGGGATGCTCTGTTTCTTCGAGGAAGTCTGCATTGGTTTTATTGATTTTCGTAGTGCCCTTGCCGGATTCGAGCTTTAGATGGTATCCTACATTATGGCGTACGAGGAAGCTTTCTAAACGGGGAGTATTCCCACTATGGGACTGCGAATCAATTCCAATGAACCTGCGCTCTTTATTCAGCGGCAGACGCAGCAGACATCGAACGCGTTGTTGCGGGGGCTGGAGCAGCTTGCGACAGGACAGCGAATCAATCGCGGCGCCGACGACGCGGCAGGTCTGGCTATCGTCGAGCGGTTTCGCGCGCAGGTCAATCAGCTCAACCAGGAAGTTTCCAATCTCCAGTCCGGAGTGAATGTGGTCCAGACCGCTGACGGCGCTCTCGGGACTCAGGAGGAGGCCGTGCAGCGCGTCCGGGAGTTGGCACTGCAGGCGTCCAATGGAACGCTCACCGACGACCAGCGGGCGGCCCTGAACCAGGAAGCGCAGCAACTGCTCGAGCAGATCGACGAAACGGCGGCCAACACCGAGTTTAATGGCCGGACCCTTCTGGACGGTAGTTCCACGAATGTTGAACTCGGCGTTGAGGGTGATATCCAGGTCAACATCAACGAATCGACGACAACGTCCCTGGGCATCAACGGTGTCGACTTATCCACGCAGGCTGGCGCGCAGAGCGCTTTGCAGGATCTTGACGACGCACTCAGCAGCATTCAGGAGAATCGTGCCAGCCTCGGCGCCCAGGAGAACCGGTTTACGCGCGCCATCGACGTCCGTGAAACAGAGTCGCTGAATACGGCCGAGGCCGAGTCGCGGATCCGTGACTTGGACATCGCGCGACAGACGATCGAACAGTCCCGCAATTCGATCTTATTGCAGGGCGGACTCGCCGCTCTCGTGCAGTCGAACGTACTCGGGCAAAACGCGGCGCGCCTGCTCGGATCGTGACGGGGCGTCGGCCTTGTAATACGCGTGCAGCAGGTGGATAGGCCGTCGTCCGCGTAGTCGGTATCGCGCGATACGCAAATCTGCTTCCGAATGGCCTTCCCCGAACTGGCGCGCAATCCTTCCGCTTCCCACGAGCAACAACCAGGCCGGTTTTCCGGCCTTCACCCGCGCAATGGCTTGTTGCACCGAATCTTCCCCCATCACAATCTTCGAGGAGTCCAGTTCAGCGTAATAGGCGAACGCGAGTCCCGACTCGAAACGATTCTCGAGGTAAACGAACTCATTGCCGCGGCTTCGTTTCTCGATAATCTCGTGAGCCGATTTCAGGTCTGCCCGCATGGGACGGGGAAACGGTGTCGAGACCAAGAAGAACCCGGCGCACAGCAGAACGATGAGCGCCCACCTCACGCGTTGGGATGAGGCGGCATCTATTCCGCCGCCGGCGAGAACGAAGATTGGGAGTCCGCAATGGATGACGTAGCGTTCCACGTAGCAGGGGCGAACGATCGCGGATAGGGCCACGAGTAGTAACACAGGGGCGAGGCACCACAGGCAAAGCAGTAACGTTCCTGCAGCCCGTCGCGAAGTGTTGTCGTTCGTCTTGGAGTGGGCTTCACGCGTGCGATAGGAGGTCCAAACGCGCCATGCGACACAGCACCAGATCAGGCCGCCGAGCATGTGGGACCATAGAGATTTGGCGTTTCGAGGCAAGAAGCCGTGGGTCGCGTCGAATTCGGTCCCGGTAAGCACGGTCCAATACGCATCGAGGATCATCCAGGCCTCCGGTGGTTCGATCCAGGCTAGATGCTCGTCTAAACCTTCATTGGGAAAACCGGCTACCCACCAGGCCAGCGGTAGTAGGTAGAGCGCTTGGCTCGCGCCCCACAAGAACACAACCTGTATTCGACGCCGGAAGATCCACAGCAGGGCCAGCCCTTGCGCAGTAAGGACCAAGGTGCCGAAAAAATGGGTCCAAACGAGAAGACCGTTCGCAAACCAATTCGCGAGCCACCAATAGCGATTTGCACCAGCCACCGCGCGTTCCAGGGTCAAAATCGATATTGCTGCCAGCGGGATCAGGAGTGCGTACATGCGGATCTCCTGGGCATAGTAGACTTGGCTTATCGACATGGCAGTACAAAATGCCGCGACCGCCCCGGCCCGGGACGAGTAGACGTTTCCGCCCAGCCACCACACGGCGGCGACGGTCGCCAAACCCAATAACACCGACAAGATTCGCAATCCGTATACGGACGCCCAGATGTGGTGCCACCAGTAGTATTCCAGAATGAAATAGAGCGGAACGATCGCGGGATCAAGCTTGCGTTCTTCGTCGAGAAACTCGGCGAATGAGGGAGCGTCGATGACTTGTACGCTCACGACTTCGTCGTACCAGAGCGACTCGTCTTCAAGCCGGTACAGACGGAGCAACGCCGCAAGCGCCAAAATCGCCAGGAGTACAATCCAGTTTCGCCGTTGGCCGGGATGTCGTGTGCCCTCGTATGTCACCATTCGGGGGACTTTCCTCGGAGTGGGTTGCGTTCACCGGACACAAATTATTGATCGCGTGACGGCTCTGACTCGTCCGCCGTCCAAAACCAGACCTCGTCACGCACCAGATGTTTCGCCAGCCGCAACGGATATCCCAGGCGCTTCGCCAGTTTGGCGTACTTCAATCGTATTGCGGGATCGCCCGCCGATTCGCAGTCGGCGAGTCCCCCGAGCGCTTCCGACAGCCAGGCCATAGGCACCGAAAAGTCGGGATACGCATCCAAATCCGGCCACACCGCGTGCTCGGTCCGGTCGAGGGGTTCCAGGGAGCAGTCGGGCGCTAACTCGCGCATGACGTCGCGCAGCACGCCGGGGTCTTCCTGGTGCTCCCAACCCACGCGATCTCCGGCGTCGACTTCGCTCAGGTTCTGTCGAATGGCGCCTACCAATTCGTCAATCTGACGCCGGTACAGCGCAGCCAAATCCACCTTCCGCCCGGCGGCCCGATATACGTGAGCCAGAAGCGCTTCCGTTCTTCGTCCTGGTGGGAACTCCGATACGATTCGTTCCGCTTCCGCGAAATCACCGCGCATTGTCAGCAGACGCACGAGGGGCTCAAGGTACCGATCGAGCTTTGAAGGGTCTTCCGCAATAAACGCCTCCAATAGCGACTCCGCCTGGCCTGCCTCGCCGGCATCAAGGCAAAGCTCCGCCAAGCGCCGGACCGCCTCATACCCTTGGCGGGGTTCACGGACGCGCAAGGCTTTCTCCAATTGGCGCCGTTCCTCGTCGGTTTCGCCGGTGGCCAGGAAGTACGACGCCAACGCTAGGTGAAATGCATAGGGGCTGGCCTCTTGTTGTTCTCGCAAATTGCGCAACCGCACGGCGCGCTGGTAGCCGTCCAGCAAAGTCAGCGAGCGCATTTGCAGGGCTACTTCGCGGGCGGACTCGTGCGCTTTGCCCGGAAGGCTGTACGTTGCGGCGAAGGCATTCTCGTACACGAAGATCAATTCCGCGCGAAGCTCCCGAAAGCTCGACCAGCGGTCTTGAGGGCGTTTCTCGAGACAACGCATGATGACGCGATCGAGATCCTGCGGACAGTTCTCCACGCGATCCACGAGCGGAATTGGAGGTTCGTGCTGGTGAAACTCGCGCAATGCCAGGAGGTGTTCCAGGGCGGTTCCCGCACGGATCGTAAACAAGCGGCTACCGCTGATCGCCTCGTAGAAACAGCATCCGAAGGCGTAGATATCGGCCGCCTCGCCCACCGTCGCCGCTTCCAGGAATTGCTCGGGCGCCATGTAAGCAGGCGTGCCAAAGGTCGTGCCCGCCTGCGTCAAGTCAGCACGACCTGCCATTTCCTCCAGGTTAGCAAGAGGAATGTCTTCGGATATGTTGCAGCGCACCAAACCAAAATCGGTTATCTTCAGTACACCATCCCGGGTAATCAGTAAATTCTCCGGCTTCAGGTCGCGATGGACCAGGCCCGGCACCGCGGAAATGGCGTGAATCATGCCGTCGCAACACTGAATGCCGAGTCGAACGGCATCCCGCATGTCGATACAGCCGGATTTGAGGTAGTCGGCCAGCGACAGATTGCCGCTCACGGCCGATTCCACGTATTCCATGAAGAGATACGGCGCCGCATCAATGATGTCGATGAAATAGGCATGCACGATGTTGGGGTGAAATCCCGTGAGCAGCCACGTGCGCGACTCGCGCAGAAATCGCTCGACCAAGGGCAGATTTTGGCTGAAATGGTGCTGAAACGTCTTGGCTGCGTATCGTTCTTCGTCCAACTCCACGATGTAAACGACGCCCATACCGCTGACGCCCGGGCCTCCCTTCACCTCCCGAACCCGGTAGATGCCGTCCAGTGACATGCCGGGTTCAACAAATGGGGGAACCACTCCCGGGTCGAACGCTGGATCGACCAGGGTGGTAAGGTCGCTTGTCGTAAGGGGTGTGCCGGCAGGGAGAGTGGGGGTGATGTCCGGGGATGGGATTTGAGGCGAATCCGTCACGAAGCGCTAAGACTCCTGCACTCCGAAAGCAGCGAGTCCGGTTGGCCGATCCGGACAAATCTCATATCTCTTGGACAAATTGGTGATGTCGAATACCTCCGAAACAAAGGGCGTTAACCCGCATAGTTTCAGCGTCCCGTTCACCTTCTCGAGGGCTTTCGTCACCATGATGATGACCCGAAGACCGCCGCTGCTGATGTATTCTACGCCACTCAGGTCGATCAGGATTTTCGTCGCGCCGTCCTGCAAGCAGTTCTTGAAGGCATTCTCCGCCTCCGGCGCGGCGGGCGCGTCAAAGCGTCCTTCCAGCGCAACCACGGCTACGTCATTTACTCGTTGTTGATTGATTTCCATCGTCGTACGCTATCGGCCCAGGTTGGTTTTCAGACAGGTCCCTAGTGTACATCACTGGTGGGGGGCATGTCAGCCTCTTCGACCGGTCTGGGCTTGACCGCACCGAGATCGACCGGGCCGAATACCGGCAGTGCCATCCCCGCACTGTTGCCAACGGTGCACCGCGGGTTCAGGCCCTTGCCATACCACAATTGTGCGCCTTCAGAGATCTTGCCCGCGTGAAGTATGATGGACTTGGGATCGTCCGGGTTCAATTTCTGCCGGAACACTGCATGCAGATCGTTCCCGTTTGCATCCGATAAGCTGAACCCCGTGACCGGCCCATTGGATGTCAACCTGCCGTTGACCGTGTCAAAGGTAAGGTGCAGTTCCGGTCCATACGGCGTATCTACTCGCGTGACCGCGTCAAGCCGGGGACCCCGATCAAGGCTGTCCTGTCCGAAAACGTCGCGCGCCGCGAGGTTCGCAAGGCGGTACCCAAGCTTCTTCAATCCGTCCGTCCCGATGTGGATGTTGTCGTCCAACGGGAGATCGATGGACGCAACCATGCCGCTATTTAGAAGAATGGAGTCGGCCTGAAGCTGCATCACCTGGACCGTGTTCCAGAAGACCGGATCGCCCTCCGTGACGAAGCGGCCAATCTGGACGTGGTAGAAAGGTAGCTCCGGCGCATCGAAGTCGTCACGGACCGACTGGACGAAAGACAGGAACCGTCCGAGAAACTTAGGCGCATCATCCGGATTAGCATCGGACTCGCCCTGGTACCAGAGCACGCCACGCACGTTTCCCCCTGCCGCGAGAAATCGGCGATACATCGCGCCGTACAGGGAGTTTCCGCCCGCGTCCCGAAGGGCCGGGTCCCACTGGCTCATGGATGTACCACCGTGGGCGCAGGGGATCAGACCCACGGGCCGACCAGTGCGGCGGACCATCTCCTTGGCGAAAGGCAATCCCAGCCCGGCTCCCTTGGTCCAACCGGATACATCCTGCACCAGGTTCATGCGCTCGCTTTCATCTTCGACCTTGCTATGCACGAAGTCGCGCGACTCGCCGAGGCGATGGAGCGGTTCCTCGGCGACACGCCATTCGTCGTTCATGGCGAAGACGTGGACGCGATCGTCCGGCGCCGCGACATCGATATTGTTGCCGACGCCTTGCATGTTCGATTGCCCCGCGAGGATCCACAGGTCGCCCACAAGGATGTGATCGATTGATACCTTCGCGACTTCGTCGCCTTCGGATCGCAACCGAATCTCGACGCGGTACGGGCCTCCGGCCGGGATCTCGCGGATCTCAGCTGACCAACGGCCATTCTCCGACGAACCGGCGTCGAGCCAGCGCCAGAATCCGATTCGGCTCTGGGGCTGCACGCGGACCTGCACCGTTGCCACCCCGGCAAAACTCGTCGAGCCGGCCAGCACGATGCGCGCGTTGCCATCCTCATTGCACTGAAGGACCTGGTAGGGCCGTAACCCCTCCGATACGTCGATTGACTCCGATTCCTCCTGGCTAAACGCGCGCGCCGAGAACGCCCCCATAACGCATAGGGCCAGCGTCGTGCGTAGCGCTAAACGGAATTGTGTGGCCATGTACGCTCCTTGAATCCGATCGGGACGGCGATGCCGGCGGTGCATCGCTAGTAGGAAAACTCCTCGAGAATCATCAGAATCTCTTCGACGGCCTGATCGAGCCCGAGAAAGAGGGCGCGCGACACGATCGAATGGCCGATGTTGACCTCATTCAGCCCGGGAATGGCCGCGATGGGCCGGAGATTGCGAATGGTCAGCCCGTGGCCGGCATTAAAAATCAGCCCGGCGCCGATGGCGCGCCCTGCTGCGTTGGCAATCCGGTCCACTTCGCCGAGGATATCTTCGTCCGCGGCGTTGGCGTAGGCGCCGGTATGGAGTTCGACGAAGTCGGCCCCTGTTTCCGCGCTGGCGTCGACCTGGTCGAGTTCCGGATCGATAAACATGCTGACCTTGATGCCCTCGTCGTGGAACCCGGACACCACCTCTTTGAGCCGCTTGACCTGCGAAACCACGTCCAGACCACCCTCCGTCGTGATCTCTTTCCGGTTCTCCGGTACGAGGCACACCACCGCGGGTTTGACCCGGTGCGCGATGCCAATGATCTCATCGACGGCGGCGAGTTCCAGATTCAGCCGCACCTGGAGCACCTGCGCCAACAACTCCACGTCGCGGTCCTGGATGTGCCGCCGGTCCTGGCGCAGATGGACGGTGATTTGATGTGCTCCCGCGAGTTCGCAAATCTTGGCCGCGGCGATGATATCCGGCTCGACGCCCTTACGCGCTTCGCGCAGGGTTGCCACGTGGTCGATGTTCACGCCAAGTTCGATCATGATACGTGTCGTACTCCCCAGGTCGTTTACGTCTTCTCAGAGCATGTACGGAAAGTGCGAGCGGCCTCGCTTTTTGTGGTGCGGGCTTCCAGCCTGCACTATTCTAGCGGCACGTTCCCTTCAGGATG
>CAZWDH010000186.1:0-14119 GCA_964632865.1 uncultured Nitrospiraceae bacterium | reverse complement strand
AAGGAACGCCGGTTTTCCAACCCGCGACGCCAATCGTTCATTGGGTAGAAGACCGCACAAGATCGGATTACTCAACTTGGGCATTCACCGATTGGGACGTGGGTCTACCCTATCAGAAATCGTTGGCGAAGAAGCGGGTTGGAAAACCCGCCCTCCCAAGGGCGTCGCTTTCCGGTTATCCGTGCGGTGCTATGGCGAATCCCCGCAAGGTTTTGAAAAAACCTCGCCAGTTCTGCGACAATCCAGCTTCTATTCCTGGGGCGTGCGCGGCGCGGGATGTGCGCATAACTGCCCTTCTTTCAACCGGCTAACATGATGTGTGTGGAGAAGTTTCGTGAGAAGTGACGATATACGGGCGAGTTTTCTGGAGTTCTTTCGCGAGCGCGGGCATACGGTCGAGCGCAGCGACAAACTCGTGCCGGGCAACGACCCGACGCTGTTGTTCACCAGCGCGGGCATGGTGCAGTTCAAGCCGTATTACACCGGCGAGGTACCGGTGCCGTACCGGCGCGCGGCGACGTCGCAGAAGTGCCTGCGCGCGGGCGGCAAGGCCAACGACCTCGACGAGGTCGGTAAGACGGCGCGACATCTGACCTTCTTCGAGATGCTCGGGAACTTCTCCTTCGGCGATTACTTCAAGAAAGAATCCATCGCGTGGGGCTGGGAGTACTCGACGGACGTGCTCAAGATCCCCGGCGAGAAGATCTGGATCTCCGTATTCGAGGACGACGACGAAGCCTACGAAATCTGGGAAAAGGAGATCGGCATTCCCTCGTCGCGCATCGTGCGGCTCGGGGCGAAGGAGAACTTCTGGGGTCCCGCGGGCGACACGGGCGCATGCGGACCCTGCTCCGAAATGCACTACGACCGCGGCGAAGCCTGGGGTTGCGGACGGCCGGACTGCGCGCCGGGTTGCGAAGAGTGCGAGCGCTACCTCGAATACTGGAACCATGTGTTTCCCCAGTTTGACCAGCAGCCCGACGGGTCGCGTCCGCCGCTGAAGAATCGCGGCATCGACACGGGCATGGGGCTCGAACGGCTCGCGGCCCTCTTGCAAGACGTGGAGACCGTGTTCGATACGGACGGCATCTTCTCCATTATCGAAACCACGCAGACGCTGACGAAGACGAAGTACAAGGACAACCCGACGCCCTTCCGCGTCATCGCGGATCACGCGCGGGCCCTGGCGTTTCTCATCGCCGACGGCGTGTTGCCGGGCAACGAAGGACGCGGCTACGTGGAGCGGCGGCTGCTGCGACGCGCGGCGCGTTTCGGGCGCGAACTGGGTCTGGAAAAACCGTTCCTTCATCAGGTCGTGCAGACCGTCGTCGACACGATGGGCCAGCACTATCCTGAGTTGCCCGAGAACCGCACGCAGATCGAGAAGATCATTCTCATCGAAGAGCAGCGCTTCCAAAGTACGCTGGCGCGGGGGATGGACTTGCTCGAGGAGGCGTTCCAGAAACTCGACGCCGGCGGGTCGAAAGTCGTCCCCGGCGACGAGTTGTTCCGCCTGCACGACACCTACGGTTTCCCGCTGGATCTGGCGACGGACATTGCCACCGACCGCGGGTACCAGATCGACCGGGAAGGGTTTGACGCCGCGATGAAGCGCCAGCGGGAACAGGCGCGAAGCGCGTGGGCCGGCAGCGGCGAACAGGCGTTGTCACCCGTGTACCGCGTCACCCACGACAAGGCCGGCGACACGAAGTTCGTGGGATACGAGTCTTTACGGTCCACATCCAACGTGCTTGCGATCGTTCGCGACGGCAAGCAGGTCAAGTCGCTGGAACTGGATCAGGAAGGCGAGGTCATTCTCGACACGACCCCCTTCTATGCCGAGTCCGGCGGCCAGATCGGCGACACCGGCACGCTGGACAGCGCGAATGGCAGCGCCCACGTGTCCACGGCGAAGGCATTGGTCGGCAAGATGACCGTCCACTTCGTGCGCGTCACGATGGGCAGCATTTCCGTCGGCGACACGGTTGAGGCGCAGGTCGACGTGCGCGCGCGCGCGGCCACGCAGTGCCATCACACGGCCACGCACCTGTTGCAGGCCGCATTGCAGAACGTCCTGGGCGATCACGTCCATCAGGCGGGCTCGCTGGTCACGCCGGAACGGCTGCGTTTCGACTTCACCCACTTCGAAGGCATCGACAGCGAACGGCTCATGGACATCGAGCGCATGGTGAACGACTTCATTCGCACCGATACGCCGATTTCCATTTCCAACATGCCCTTGACGGAAGCTCGTGCAGCAGGCGCCATGGCCTTGTTCGGCGAAAAGTATGCGGACGTCGTGCGCGTCGTGAAGGCGGGCGACATCAGCATGGAACTCTGCGGCGGCACCCACGTGCCGGCGACGGGCGTGATTGGCTGCTTCAAGATTCTGAGTGAGTCGTCCATTTCGGCGGGCGTGCGCCGTATCGAAGCCGTGTGCGCGGAACAGTGCATCGACGTGTTGCAGTCCCGCGAACGCAGTCTGTTGCAAACGGCGCAACTTCTCAACGCCAGCACGGATCAATTGGAGACGCGGGTCAAGGCCCTGATGGAAGAGAACCGGCGGCTCCAGCGGGAAGTGGCCAAGTGGAAACAGAACGCCGCGACCGGCGGGTCCGTAGACTACGCGTCGCAGATTCAGGAAATGAACGGCCTCAAGTACCTGGCCGCGGAAATCGACGGCCAGGACGCCGAAGGCTTGCGCCTCGTCATGGACAAGCTGCGCGAGCGGGTGCCCTCCGGCGTGGTCGTGCTCGGCAGCGGGTCGGAAGGCAAGGCGTCGCTTTGCGTGGCCGTGTCAAAGGATCTCACCGGTAAGATTAAGGCCGGCGATATCGTGAAGCGGCTTGCGCCCATCGTGGGTGGTGGCGGCGGCGGCCGGCCCGACATGGCCCAGGCCGGCGGCAAACAGCCGGAGAAGGTGGGCGAAGCGATTCGGATGGCGCCGGACGTCATCAAGGAGTTGATCGGCTAGTGTAGCGATTTTGAAATTCGTTTCATTTTTCCGTACCGGTATCTGAGGGAACATCCCCCTGAATCCCCCTTCAAAGGGGGACTTGGAGCAACAAGTCATACAAGATCTCTGAGAAGGAACCTAGGGTTCAGGACACTAGCTATGATCGAAGGGCGCATCATGGGACTCGACGTGGGCGACGTGCGGACGGGCGTCGCCATGAGCGATCCCCTCGGGATTATCGCGCAGGCCCACAGCACCATCGACGCGACCGATCCCGAGAAAGCCGCGGATGCGATTCGAGACCTTGTCGAAAAAGAGGGCGTCATTGAAATCGTCGTGGGCATTCCGTTGAACCAGCATGGCGAACGCGGACCTCAGGCGGAGAAGGTCATGGCGTTTGTTGAATTGCTTCGGGGCAAAGTCTCCGTTGCGATATGCACCCTCGACGAGCGATTCACGACGGCGGGCGTTCAACGTTCGCTGATTTCGGCGGGCGTGAAGCGGAAAGGCCGGAAACAGGTGGTCGACAAGCTGGCTGCGCAACAGATCCTGCAAACCCACATGGACCGCCGTGGCCGCACCGCGCCGCGTCAGGACGGATGAGCGAAGCCGCGCCACAACAAACGGTGCCACCACCGCGCCGCCGATCCTGCGCGAGGACTCTCCTGCGCCTGACCGTGTACACCCTGGTTCTGCTCCTTCTGCTAACCGCAGGCGCCGCGCTTGGGGCGTACATGATCTACGACCACGTGACCCGTCCCAGTGTGGGCGGCGAGGCCGTACGCGTCGAGATTCCGGAAGGCGTCACCGGCGCACGGGCCGGCGACATCCTGTACCGGCAGGACCTGGTCGAACATCCCCTCTTCTTTCGTCTCGCCATTCGTTTGGATCAGTCCGGGCAGAGCATCAAGCACGGGACCTACGATTTGCAGCACGGGTTGTCGCCGACGCAACTGCTGCAACGCTTACAGGAAGGCCCGGACATCACGATTTCGGAACACAAAATCACGATTCCCGAAGGCTTGACCCTCAAGCAGATGGCGCAACTGTTCCCCGATCCGGACGCGTTTCTTGCAGCGGCAACCGATCCTGGTCGCATCGCCGCATTGGGCATCGCCGCAAATTCGCTCGAAGGCTTTCTCATGCCCGACACCTACTTCTTCGACGAGCAACCCGAAGAGGCGCAAGTGGTGGATCGCATGCTCGAACATTTTGATGACATTTACGAGAAAGCGGTTGCCACGATTCCCGAAGCCGCGGGACGCGACCTCGTGGAAGTCGTAACCGTGGCGTCCCTCGTGGAAGAGGAATCGCGGGTGGACGAAGAGCGGCCCATGGTCGCCGCGGTCGTGTACAACCGGCTGCAGCGCGGTATGCCGCTGGATATGGACTCCACGCTTCAGTATGCGCTGGACAAGTACGGCCAGCGTTTGCTCGACCGTGATAAAGAGGTCGAATCTCCGTACAATACCTATCGCAATGCAGGGCTGCCGCCGGGACCCATATCGAATCCAGGCGCCGCCGCGCTGAGGGCCGCGCTGGCCCCGGCCGACGTGGATTACCTGTACTTCGTTTCCAACGCCGACGGAAAGACACACACGTTCAGCGCCACCTTGGCGGAACATAACAGGGCCGTGGCGCGCTACCGCCGTGAGATTGCGGAGCAGCGCCGTGAACTCCAGCAGGAACAACATGCCGAGCACGAAGAAGAGCAAGAAGCACCCACTCTTACCCCGTAAACGGTTGATGGTCGCGGTCACGAATCACGTCGACTACGAACTCAAGTGCGCGCGGG
Organism: uncultured Nitrospiraceae bacterium; assembly: GCA_964632865.1. Classification (GTDB taxonomy): domain Bacteria; phylum Hydrogenedentota; class Hydrogenedentia; order Hydrogenedentales; family SLHB01; genus JAHDWY01. The sequence continues at coordinate 9,368 of CAZWDH010000186.1, read as the reverse complement.
ACTATGGTCTCGGCTGTGAAATCCAGATCTTCGGTCTGCCCGAATACTTGTCGAAGGATTCGACGGCGGCGTTGCAGCGCATGATGAAGCGGCTCGAATCGATCAAGGGTCCTATCGGCTGTCATGGCCCATTCATCGACATGACGCACTACAGTTCCGATCCCGAGATCATGGAAGTGTGCCGCGTCCGCTATCTCCAGGCCTTCGATATTGCCGAAGCGCTTGGCGCGGAATATCTCCTCTTTCATAGTCAGTACAATCCCATCATCCGCGTGCCCGTGTACCAGTCGATGTACCATGAGTACAGCGTGCGATTCTGGCCGGAGATCGTCGAGGAAGCGGAACATCGCAAGATTCCGGTTTACGTGGAAAACATGTTCGACGACACGCCCGATCCTATGTGCCGTGTCGTGGAGCAACTGGATTCGCCCTGGTTCAAGCTTTGTCTCGACGTAGCCCATGCCGAGATCCATTCCGACCTGGACATTGGCGCATGGATCGATGCCTTTGGCGACAACCTGCGTCATGTCCATCTCAACGATTGCCATGGCGTGCTTGACGATCACCTGGGACTCGGCCAAGGCGTCCTCGACATCCCCCGGGCACTCTCCAAGCTGACCAGCACGGGGCTCCCTCTGACGTACGCGTTGGAGACCGGCAAGAACACCGTTGCAAGTCTGCGATACCTGAGGATTGCCAAACTGCAATAATCGCCGCCGGCTTAAGGAGGAGGAAGCGACGCATGCCCGACAACCAATTCCTTCACGACCTGCTGCTCGGACTCATGATCGGTATGCCCTGCGTGGGGATACTCAATTGCCTCTGGTTTGGCAATGAACTTCGCAGCTATCTCGCGACTTCGCCTAGCATCTCGACATGGCAGGATATGGAACGCTTCAAACGAATCGTGTCCGGCCAGATGTACGGCGCCCTCGCGCAGATCGGTTTTCTGGTCATCCCCTACCCCGCGTATGGAATCGGTTTGTACTTGAAGGTGTTGCAGCCTGTGGACGTGTTCTATATCTTCGTGCCTTCGGCAGTTCTCCTGGTGGCGGGGATCATCTTCAAGAGAATTGAAGAACGGACCAAACACTTGCCGGTCACCAGTGAATTTGCCGCCGAATACGACCACGTCATCAACACCTGGATGAAGAAGCCGCTTCCAGACTGGTGAATTGTCAGTCTTGGCGCTCTGGAGTTGCCCCTGGCGCGGGAGCGTCCAGCGTCTTCCGGATGATTTTGCACAGCGAATCCGGCGTGAAAGGTTTCTGGATGAAGGAAGCCTTCTTGCCGACTGGACCTTGAAACAACGCGGCCGTGCCTGTGTACCCGGACATGAAGACGACGCGGACCTCGGGGCGCAAGCGGCGTACTGTTTCCGCGACTTCAGTACCCGGTATCCCGGGAACAACGATATCCGTGAGCAAGAGGTGTATCTTGTCCGGGTAGGATTCAGCGACCCGAACCGCGCCATCGCCGGTTCGAGATTCGAGCACGGTATATCCCCGTTCCACGAGAACCCGCTTCGTCAGGGTGCGGACACCATCGTCGTCTTCCACAAGTAAAACGGTTTCATCACCGCGAATCGGCTCGTGTTTCGCTGGCGCCTCGACGGCGTTGAGAGCATCCTCGTCGACGCGAGGGAGATAGACCTTAAACGTGGTGCCTTTTCCAATCTCCGAATAGACGGTGACGTTCCCTCCACTCTGCTTTACGATGCCGTAGACTGTGGAAAGACCGAGACCGGTTCCTTTACCCTCCGGTTTCGTGGTGAAAAAGGGCTCAAAGATCCTCGCCCTCGTGGCGGGATCAATCCCGCAGCCGCTGTCGCTGACCGCAATGGACACGTATGGACCCGGCAGCACGTTCAGATTCTCGCGAGCATAGTTTGGACCCAGATCGATGTCGGAAGTCTCAATCGTGAAGCGGCCGCCGTGGGGCATGGCGTCGCGCGCGTTCACCGCCAGATTGATGATGACTTGCTCTAACTGCCCGGCATCAGCTTTTACCTTGCCCAGATTAGCTGGGAGAATCGTTACGAAATCGATGTTCTCGCCGATAAGACGCCGCAACATCTTCTCCAGTTCCCGGATGGTGACGTTGACATCGAGCACCACGGGCTGCAAGACCTGACGCCGGCTGAACGCCAGCAGTTGACGGGTCAAGGACGTCGCCCGCTCACCGGCCCTGCGCACCATCATCAAATCTTCTATTACAGGGTGATCTTCGCCAAGTGTGGACATGGCGAGATCGGCATACCCGAGTATCGCGGAGAGCAGGTTGTTGAAATCGTGCGCGACCCCGCCCGCAAGCTGGCCGATGGCTTCCATCTTCTGGGCCTGGAGGAATTGCCCTTCGAGATCGCGCAAGGCCGTTTCGTCGATGAGAAACCCTCGAATCTCCGTCAGGTTCCCAGGCGCGTCGCAGGAACGCACGAAGTTGCCGATAACCCACAGTTCCTTGTGCTCCAGGGTCCGCATCTGCAGCCGGTGGTGCAGGAGGCGTTCTTCCGTCCTGAGACGCCGGATGATCTCGTGCCAGTCGCCCGCGTCGACAAACAAGTGGTTGAATCCGGTCACGCGCGCTTGCTCGACCGATTCCAAACCAAAAATCGCGAGGAAGGCCGGATTGCAGTCACCGATACTTCCATCCACCGACAGCATGACGTTGGCGGATATATCGTCCTCGAAGAACCGCCGGTACCGGGTTTCGAGCTGCCGATTGCGCGCCTCCGCGACGCGGAGTGTCGTGATGTCGTGATGACAGACGATACAGCCTCCGTCCGGGCTGTCCATGGGGGAAACTGTCATCTGAAACCATGCTTCCGGTTCGCCCGGTTTGGAGACTCGGTACTCCTGTGCGAAGAAATCCCGGCGGCCCGCCAGTACTTCCCGGATGCCCTCGTAATCGATAGGCGGATCCTCCTGCGGGTCCGTCGCTGTGGACAAGAGGTCGACGTAATTCTCTCCGATCTGGTCCGTTACAGATCCAACAGCATTCGGACCGGCACTATATTGGCGCCAGGCGTAATTCACGGTGACGATGCGGCCCTCGCCATCCAGCGCGGCGATACGAGATGGCATGGACCGCAGAATTCCCTGGAGTAAGGCTTCGCGTTCCTCCAAGGCCCGCTCCGCCCGGCGGCTCACGCGTTCCCGGTCGCGCCGTTCCAGCGCGGCGCGCACAGCCGGACCCAATCGGAGAAGCTGGTCTTTCAACACATAGTCGTTTACGCCGAGACGCATACAGCGAACGGCGGTAACTTCGTCGATAGAGGCAGTCACCACGATAAAGGGCACGTCAGGTCGCAGCGCACGGGTCAGCTCGAAGGCTTCGATTCCGTTTATGTCCGGCAGACTGAAGTCGGAGAGGATGAGGTCCGGCTCCTGCTCGTTCAGGGCGCACTCGAAATCAACGCGGTTGGTAACGTGGTGGGCGCGCACGGAGAGGCCATCTTTGTGAAGCGCGCGAAGTACAAGCTCGGCGTCGGTGGACACGTCCTCCAACAGCAGCACGTGAATGGGTTTGGCCGACCTACCGCTTGCCATGAGACGCGCTTTCCATGGACGAAGCGGACCGGTGTTGGTCGCGCTGGCGCTTCACGATACGGCTCCTCCGCTGGTATGCGGCGCCTCGTTCGTTTGCGCGGGAAGGGTGAAATAGAACGTCGCGCCCTTTCCGCTTTCTGCGTCCGCCCAAACCGTGCCGCCGTGGCGGTGGATGACGTTCTGGACAAGCGCGAGCCCCACGCCGGACCCTTCATACTCCTCCCGGCGGTGGAGCCGCTGAAACACTTTGAAGAGCTTGTCCGCGTGACGCATGTCGAAGCCGCAGCCGTTATCTTCCACGAAATACACGTATGCGCCGTTCTCTTTGCGCGCGCCTACGTGGACGCTTGGAATTTCGGCCTCGCGCGAAAACTTGGCGGCGTTGGACAGTAGATTCACCAGCACCTGCCGGAGCATGTTTGCATCGCCACGGGCCGCCGGCAGATCGTCAATGGCGACTTCGGCCGCGGCAATGGGGTTGGCGGCAGACACCTCCTGCCACGCCTGCGTGGCGATCTCTCGCATGTCGACCGGCTGCAGCGTGAGGGGCTGCCGGCCGAGCCGCGAAAACTCCAGCAGATCGTGGATCAACTTATCCATATCCTCCGCGCTGGAACGCACCACACCCAACAACCGGCGTCCCTCGTCATCCAACGCATGCCGATGATCTTCGAGAAGCATTTGGGAATACCCCTCAATCGCACGCAGGGGCATGCGTAGATCGTGGGATACCGAATAGGAAAACGCTTCCAGCTGCTTGTTGCTCGCCTCGAGTTGCGCGTTGACCAAGGCAAAGGCGGTATTGCTGTCCTGCAGTGCCCGTTCCATCTTCCGCCGCGCCGACAAGTCCCGGTGAATGGAAACACCCGAAATCGCCGCCCAAATGAACGCGATCAACCATCCACAGGTGACCAGTGTGAAGGTTCGTACGCCTTCCACGAGGGCGTTTTCGTTGAGTTTGGCAAGAAGCCTGCGTTCTTCTTCCTCGAACGCGTGGATCAGTTCGACGGATTCCCGCATCAGCCGGGTGCCTTCGCCGGAGGCAACCAACTCGCATACCTGAGGGACGCCCCCCTGGTTACGGGCCTCGATCATGGTATTCATGAATGCAATCTTGTCGTGAACCTTCGGCGTGAGGAGCGCAAGACGTTCCGTCTGGGCGGGATGCTCCCCCGTTAATCCGCTCAGTTCGTTCAACCGCGCCATAATTGCGTCGCATGTCTCCGCATAACCATCGAGAGACGACTTAACATCTCCGAGGGCGAAGCCGCGGACCTGGCTTTCCAGACGGAGAAGCTGGATGTGGAGATCTTCAATGCCACGCAGGACTTCGTACGCATGGTCCAGCAGTTGGGCGCTTTGATACAGGTGCCATCCGCTCCAGCAAGCGGTACTTCCCAGGACAACCATGAACGCGAGTCCTATCGCGAAGCCAACGGCAACCTTGCGTTCGGTGGTCATGGCATCCACCTCAAGCCTGCGTCCGAAACGGACGTCCGTACTGGGGCCATTGATTCCCAGAAAACCACGGTACGGAAAACACGGCCAGACGCAGCACACTTTACCAAGACACCTACCCCAACCGATGCAAGCTAAACCAGACGCAAACGTTTGTCAATCGACACTGGTATCCGCTCTCCGTCGTGCGCGGAGGAGCGGCAATCAAACCGCGAATCACGAGCCAGCCGGAACCAGACTACTGGCCTCTGTGCTATATGTCAAGTATTTCCGGCTCTATCGAAGTAATCGAGGCGCAAAATCAATTAAATCACGAAACAGGTCAGCGGTTTACATGACCGCGACACAAGGTTTTCCTTCTTAGTTCCAGTGGATCAGTGTTGAGGGATCTGGTAATACGCAGGACCAAAGATGCGCGACGTCCACTCCCGGCCGGACTCCCAATCGATCTGCGCGCACTCCCAACCCGAGTAGAGAGATACCGCGAGCAACACTAGGAGAAACACCCACTGCCATCGTTTAGGCAGTCGGTCGAGGAGTGGAGCGCCCATGAGCAGTAGAATGGGCATCGCGCCGATGAACCACCGGAAACCGTAGGATTCGCCCCCGTAGTTGTTCGTCCTCGATACGTAGTAATACACGAGGAACAGAAACCCGGCGGCGCCGAGTAGGATCGCGGTACTCCAGGCCTGACGCGGGCGCCGAAGGGCAGCAACGGCCCCCGCCACTCCTGCGAGTAGCACAGGATAGAGGGAGAAGATTCCCGCGCGACCGATCAAGATGTGAAAGAGGTAGGCCGGTTTGGGTTCACTGAGCGCGTCGATACCCATCGGATGGCGCCAGTAGGCGTTTTCAAAGAAATAGGTTTCCTTGCGCACTTGCACCGGGAGCGGGCTTCCGGTGACCGAAAACATGATGGCAAAGTGAACCGCGAGAATACTGCCGGCGCTCACTCCCACCCACAGCGCGGTCTTCCCGGGAAACCGTATCAGGAGAGGAAAGCCTGCAAGGGCGACGAACACAGCCATCGGAAGATCGATTGTGGCGGTCAGCGCGCCGGCGAGGCCAAACACCGCGAACCGCCAAGGTTTCGGCGCGTGCAATCCACTCGCAAGTCCCAAGGCGAAGTACACCGCCACCACCAGCAAGCCGGCGGCGGGTACGTGGTTGCTCAACTTTCCGCTGAACCCCCAAAGCTGCGTCCCAAACGCAAGGGCAATCAGAAGGTAGACGCGGACGGCGGGCCGAATATGCAGGAGCGTGAGCGTCTTGCGGAAGAATAGTAAGGCGAGGAGATACGCGCCCCCGACCAATGTCAGCGTCATGACGAATACAATGCGGGGCAAGTCCGGCTCGTCGTTGAGATCCCACCCCGCCAGCGACCGCATCACAAGGTATTCGCCGGTCATGATGAGGGGGAGCATGGGCGGTTTACTCGAGATAATACGGCCGCCGCGAATCACGCCTTCGGCGATTTCACCCCGGACCATGACCTTGTCGATGGTCTGCGATTCGAAGGGGTTTGGAGTCGCGCCATCAGGGTTGTCGATATACCAGGAGCCGTACTCCGTAAGGCTGTAGACACTGGCGAGCCGGCTTACGGCGTGGTCACCCTTGACCCCGTCGCTCGCTTCCCAAAGGGCGAGCAACGCGGCCGCCACGATAATAAGGCGCTCCAGGTACGCCCACCGCCGCGCCGCACTGTCCCCCATGCCGGTCATTGCAGTGTCCGGCCGCTCTTAGGCCTGGCGCGCAACCGAATGCGCGCATCGCGCCGATCGTCGTATTGATGCGCCCGTTCGATATGTCGCGTATGCCACCGCGCCATGGCCGAGCCTCATCGGCCCGTGATGGAGGACCAAGCACGCTGGAACCAGTTGCCGTCCGTCTCCTCTTCGGCGACCGTGCGCTCGACTTCCTCCTGCGCAGGCACCCATTCACCGTTCACGAGTTCTTCGGTCCGTTCCGCGACGAACAGACTGCCCACGCGGACCCAGCGCTGATTGCGGAGTTCGAAGGTTATGGTCTCCGTGCCAGTGTCCCTGAGAAAGTTTGAATCGGCTGAAGCTTCGTCGCGTTTCCGGTGGAGTCTCGTTGCGAAGCGTTGCTTGCTGACTTCTACCTGGCCCACGTAGGGTACGGTTCTCGACTCTTTCTCCTGGATGTCCACCGTCAGGTTCGACGCGCCATCCGGATAGAGGGAGTATTCTTTGTAGTAATAGGGCTTGCGCTTGATGACCTGGCCACGACCTTCTTCGCCGCCCGTCTGGCGAATGTATTCGCCCGCCAGGTCCCGCAGTTCCGCTTCGCGCGTCTCTTTGGAAACGGTCTCGGATACCATGGCCGGCGCGGAATCGCTGCCTCCGCCACCGAAACGCGAACACGACGGCGCCACCAGAAGGACACACAGCAGTACGGAGCAACACAGGATCGGCTTAGATTTCATCATGAGTGTCGAAGGGCTCCTATCCCACATTTATCACCGCCCAAATGTGTTTCCTCGATACCCGATTTCCCAGGAGGCGGTGACCCCGTCGCGGGTAACATTGCATGGGCAACTGGTTTTGAATCGTACGTAAGCGGCGACGATGATACCGAACAAGCGGGCGAATCTTACCACAGAGCGGATTGGGGATTCACGGCGTTCGGCACCGTGGAAAACTCGCGCGAAGGCAGATACGGCAACCGCAAAGCCTAACCCCGTTTACGGAGAGGTAATCTGGGTATTCGCGCCAACCGAGTACGTCAGGAGCCGGTCTTGACGCAACGTATCCCGTAGCTGCACGGAATTCCCCCGAATATCGACCACTTCAAAGCGGTCTTGAACCATATCCCCGCGATGCACCGTTACACTCGATCCCGTTTCGGACTGCCCCGATCGGGGACTGAGATGAAATGTGGCGGTATCTCCCTGAACGTTGCGCAGGACCATTCGATACGCAAAGGTGTCTGCGTCTACCTCTTCCTTCATCTCCGCCAGGGCGGGGTCGATACGAAACGCCTGGTTCGCCAACCGGGATGCGCGGGCAAGATCGTCTTCGCTCCACTGGTCCGGATACTGGGCGGATCGAATGAGTTCGATCACCCGATCGCGCGCTTTTTCCAGGACGGCGCGGTTCTCGGGGTGTTCTTCTTTTCGCAGCGCATCCACCGCCTCCTGCAAGGTCGCCAGGGGATCCTGGTTTTGTTCCAACATGGCCGCCGCCGGGTTTCGCAGCAACCGTTCAGGGAGTTCCGGTTCCCGGTTGATATACGCGATGACTTGGCCGCCCCCGATGTAAAGGAGGACAATTGCCGCGACCAAGCCGGCAAACACGCCGACCTTCTTGATCCACGAAGGCTGTTGCTGGCGCGCGGGCCGAGAGTATGAGGACGGCGACGAGGGCAGGGCGATGGACGCGAGTGCCTGGCTACGCTCGTCGAGTTCAGGCATACCCGGGTCTCTCCCCGGAGCGTTCGAGTCCGTTTTACTCTTCTTGCTACCGATTCCGAAAATGGACCGCTTGGCGGTGGCATCGTCCGGGGGGTTGCTTTTGAACTCCGTTTCGGATCGAAAGGCCTCCATGGCTTCCATGACACTGCTGGACGGCGCATAGTGCTTAATGGTTTCCCCGCCGAGATCGTCGATCGTGAGTGCGCGGGTTTCATCGCGTGGGCGGCCCACGCTCTCTCCACAGAACCTGCACTTTACTGCGAGGACGCTGATTTCCATTCGGCAGCTCGGACAGAGCCGCATTTTCTCACTGTTTCTGGGACCGGCGGAATCCACTCTAAGAATCTCCTGACTAGCCGAAGGTCGTCCTCGACACCTGCGCCTGCGTTCGTGTATCGCTATACACGAGATCCTCTCGTGCCATTCTACACCATTCGGTCAAATGCGCAACGGGCTCGCATCCGGAAATCCGGACCCGCTAACTGCTATCAACTCAACACCTTACCATGCACGCGCGCGAACCCGAACCCTGTCTGTAACACGCTTATAGTACCGGAGTTCCCCCAAAAAAACAAGCGATTCTTTCGCAAACTAGTAACTCTCTATATACGCTTAATTCCGTTTAATGTGCAAAAGTTGCAGTCCGTTTTCTGCTACCCGCGACCCAACGCATCCAAGGTTTCGGCCACCGCGCAATCCAGTGCATCCGAGCTACTAGACGATTCAGACGCGGGTTCTGTACAACCGCATTCGGCGCATTTGAAGGCTCTTCCGGACACACCGTAGGCCTCCCGAACCTGGTAGAGCTTCTGGACCTCGTCGCGTTCGAGCCTGCGAACGTTTCCCAAGAGATGGGCGGTAAGCAGCGTTTCGGCTGCGTGTTCGATCTTTTCCATCTTGTGGAGCGCATCAATAACACTCACGCCGAT
>CAZWDH010000185.1:0-14159 GCA_964632865.1 uncultured Nitrospiraceae bacterium | reverse complement strand
GTTATGGTTTTTGTAAGGGCGCCGCGGCTGCTCCCAAGGTCATGGTAGTCGTTGGGTCGTTCGTTTCGGATTTGGGTCATTTGCATTTGTTTCGGATTTCGTGCTCTCGCCTCGGCGTAGCCTACGGCGGAGCCAGGGTCGAATTTCGGATTTGGTCTCTTCCCCTTGGGTTTGGCCGCTTGACCGTCTGACGTGGCGTGGCTACTCTATGCGCCGTTGGGCGGGGGATGGTCCCGGCCGGTGTGCTGCAAGTATTCGCGTGACAGGTGGAAACGGTCCATGAGCGTTCGTGCTATCGTCAACAGTCCTTGGTTTGCCTGGTCGATTCTGGGCGTGATCGTCTTCAATGCCGTCCTCATTGGCATATCGACGTACGTTAGGTATCCAATCGTCATGACGCTGGAATGGGTCTGCGTGTGGATCTTTGTCGTCGAAATCCTGCTGAAGTTCTACGCGCGGGATTCAGCGAAAGCGTTCTTCACGGACGGCTGGAACATCTTCGATATCGTCATCGTGGGAGCGGCGTTTGTGCCGGACATCGCGGGGGCGTCGACGGTGTTGCGTATCCTCCGCGTGTTCCGGGTGTTTCGCCTGGTGAATACGGTCAGCGAGTTGCGGTTGATCGTTGAGGTACTCGTGCGGTCGGTCCGGTCCATGGCGTATATCGCGATCCTCATGTTTATTTGCTTCTACGTGTACGCGGTCATGGCGGTGGAACTGTTCGGTAAGACGCAACCAGAGCATTACGGGACCTTGCACGAGGCTTTCTTCTCGCTGTTCCGTTCGCTGACGGCGGAAGACTGGACCGATCTGCGGTACGCGGGCCTCGATCATTCAAATTACTGGCTGGTGACCGGATTTCACGTGACGTGGATCTTGCTCGCGACGTTCCTCCTGATCAACCTGGTCGTAGGCGCGGTGATCAACAACTACCACGAGGTCCAGGAGATCCAGAAGCACGAGAGGTCGACCGCGTCGGAGTTGGACAAACGGATCATCGAGTTGTCCGGCGAATTGCAGGCCCTCCTGGAAGCCAAAGTCGCGAAAGAGGAAACCTGAAGTTCATTAGCCGATCGCCGTGCGTTCAGAATACCCTCGTCTCGCAATTGCCTGGTAGATTGCGAGAGAATGCAGCCGGTCTGAAATTACGCGCTAACCGGGAGATTCTGTCGACATGCCCCTTCTCCGGTACTTCGGTCATGTACTCGTTTTACTGATGCTCATCCCCGTGCCGGCCCGGGCCGACGGGGAACCTTCGGCCGACGTGGTTGTATACGGGGGGACTTCCGCGGGTGTGATTGCGGCATACACGGCGGCGCGCTACGGTCATCATGTCGTGTTGGTCGAACCGGGCGGCCATCTCGGTGGAATGACCTCGGGCGGACTCGGCAAGACCGATGTCGGCAAGGCGGATGCCGTGACGGGACTGTCCCGTGAGTTCTATCGCCGGGTCGGAGAGCACTACGGCGAACCCCTTTCCTGGCGCTTTGAACCGCATGTCGCCGAAAGCGTGTTCCAGCAATTCATAGACGAAGCGAAGATCGAGGTCCTCCGTTTTCGCCGGATCGTAGATGCCAAAGTCAGACGTGGCGCGATTCGCAGCATTACACTCGAGCACAGTGGCAATCCCGGTCCCAAAACCAATCTCGTCGTCAAAGCGCAGGTGTTCATCGACACCTCCTACGAAGGGGATTTGATGGCGAGGGCGGGCGTAACGTATACGGTCGGCCGCGAACCCAACAGCCAGTACAATGAAAAATACAACGGTGTCCAATTGTCCAGGATAGCCGGCAATGAACTGCAGAACGACGTTACAACCACTCCGGAATTTCCGCTGGGAGTTGATCCGTACGTCGTCAAGGGCGATCCCTCCAGCGGACTCCTGCCGTTGATTCAAGGCGTCGGGATGGCGCCGACCGGGAGCGGTGATACCAAAATTCAAGCCTACAACTTTCGCATGTGCCTGACGCAGGATCTGTCGAACCAGATTCCCATACCGAAACCGGAGCATTACGACGCCTCGCGGTACGCGTTGCTATTGCGTCAAATGGAAGTCGAACCATGGGAGGATCTGTACGACGGTTTTATCGTCAGCGAGATGCCGAACGGCAAGACCGATTGGAACAACTACGGCCTTATCGGGGTGTCGACCGACCATATCGGGGCCAATTGGGACTATCCCGAGGCGGACTACGAACGCCGTGCGGAGATCTGGCAGGACCACCGGGACTACCAACAGGGATTGCTCTATTTTCTGGGACATGACGAACGCGTTCCGGAGGCGATACGGAACGAGATGTTGACGTGGGGATTCTGCAAGGACGAGTTTGTGGATACGGGCGGTTGGCCGCACCAGCTCTATGTCCGGGAAGCGCGTCGCATGGTCAGCGACTATGTCATGACCGAACACGACTGCCTCGGGCGCACGCGCGTCGAAGATGGCATCGCGTACGCTTCCTATCCCATGGACTCTCACAATTGCCAGCGCATTGTTGTGGACGGTATGGTCCGCAACGAAGGCAACACGAGCATCAGCGGTTTTCCGCCGTACCCGGTTTCGTACCGATCCATCGTTCCCAAGCGCGGAGAAGTGGGCAATCTTCTTGTGCCCGTGTGTTTGTCCGCGTCTCACTCAGTCTACGGCTCAATCCGCATGGAGCCGGTATTCATGATGTTGGGACAGTCCGTCGGGGTCGCAGCGTCCATGGCCATTCTCCAGAAGAAATCCGTGCAGGAGATCGACGTGCCGAGCCTGCAACGTGAATTGCACGATAACCCCTTGGCGAATCGGCCTGTCCCGGCGGACGATCCCGAGGCCTACCGGCTATCCTTTCCCCCGCATCACCCCTCGCCATTGCACTGATCTCGTGCGAGTTACAACGCCCTTTGGAGCGCGAGTGCGCCATGCCTGCTCCCCCGCTTGACAAAAAGTTTGGCGTCGCGTAGAATATGAACATCGGTTAACTTAGTTTGTTGGTGTTTACTGTGGCTGTCTTTAATTCCAGTGGTATCTCCGCCAGTCAGGAGGATTATCTCCTGGCCATTCGCAGGCTGACGGAATCCGACCGCGTGGCGCGGTCCAAGGACATCGCCGATGCCCTCGGCGTGACGGCGTCGTCGGTGACTTCCGCCATCCAGCAATTGCACGCGAGCGGGCACGTTCACTACGACCGCTACAGCTACATCACCTTGACCGAACAGGGCGAACGGGTCGCCAGCCAGTTGCTGCGACGGCACCGGCTCATCCAGGACTTCTTGACCGAAGTGCTGGGCATGCCGCGATACGACGCGCACGCGAACGCGTGCCGCATCGAACACGCCCTGGGCCCGGAGGTTTGCGGGCGGTTGGAAGAGTTGATGCAGTTTTTGGAAGACGATCAAACACTCCTCGAAGCGTGGAAACGGAAGCGGAAAACATGATGATGAGATTAATTCGAGATTTCGATCGAAAAGTGCGACGTGTCGTCGCGCGACTGAATGCTATTGCTGCCCTCCTTGCGATCGCGGTGTTGATCGCGGGCTGTGGCGGTTCCGAGACGGCCTCCTCCGGTTCGGGCGAGGCCGGCGGCAAGCTCGTGGTGACGACGACAATCGGCATGATTACCGATGTGACGCGCGAGATTGCGGGCGAACACGCGGAAGTGCGTGGGCTCATGGGACCTGGCGTCGATCCGCACCTGTATAAAGCGACGCAGGGCGACTTGGCGAAGCTATCGGATGCGGACTTGATTCTCTACAACGGGCTGCACCTCGAAGGGAAGATGGCCGACGTGCTGGTTCAGATGGCGCAACGGGTGCGCACGGTTCAGGTGACCGATGAGATTCCGCAGGACCTGTTGCGGGAGCCGCCCGAATTCGCGGGACAGTATGATCCGCACGTGTGGTTTGACGTGAAGTTGTGGAGTATGGCTGCCGAGCGGATCGCGAAGGCCCTGGCTGAAGCGGACCCCGCGCACGCGGACGAGTATCGCAGCAACGCAGAAGCCTACGTCGCGGAGTTGGAACAATTGGACGCCTACGCGCGCGAACAGATCGCGACGATTCCAAAGGAACAGCGCGTGCTGGTGACTGCCCACGACGCCTTCGGCTATTTCGGCCGCGCCTACGACATTGAGGTGATGGGATTGCAAGGGATCAGCACCGCGGCCGAGTACGGTCTTCAGGATCTCACGCGCATGGTCGATGTGATCGTCGAGCGCAACATCAAGGCCGTGTTTGTCGAGTCTTCCGTATCGCCCAAGTCCATCGAAGCGCTCGTTCGCGGCGTGGAAGACAAGGGGGGGACTGTAAAGGTCGGCGGCGAACTGTTCAGTGACGCCATGGGTGAGGCCGGTAGCCCCGAGGGCACCTACATCGGAATGGTCCGGCATAATGTGGACACGATCGTGGAGGCGCTGAAATGAGCCCCACCGCTCAGCCCCATGCTGTCCCCATCGAGGTGCACGATCTGACCGTGGCGTATCACCATCGCCCCGTGCTTTGGGACATTGACGTAGTCTTTCCAGAAGGACAACTCATCGCGGTAGTTGGTCCGAACGGCGCGGGGAAAAGCACGCTCATCAAAGCCATCATGGGATTGGTGCCGCTGGCCTCGGGAACGGTAAGTATCTTTGGGCAGAATGTCCGTGATGGACGCCGCCTGATCGCCTATGTGCCGCAACGCGAATCCGTCGATTGGGACTTTCCGACGACTGCCTTCGACGTGGTGTTGATGGGACGGTACGGGCATTTGCCGCTGTTCGGCCGTCCGCGGAAGCGCGACAAGGAGATCGCGCGGCAGAGTCTCGATAAGGTGGGCATGCTGGACTATGCCAAGCGGCAGATTAGCCAGTTGTCCGGCGGGCAGCAACAGCGCGTATTTCTTGCGCGGGCGCTGGCACAGCAAACACGCGTGTATCTCATGGACGAGCCCTTCGCAGGTGTCGACGCGGCCACCGAGAAAGCCATCGTAGAATTGCTGCGCGAACTGCGCGAACAGGGCAGCACCGTGATCGTCGTGCATCACGATCTGCAATCCGTGCCGGAGTATTTCGATTCTGTGCTGCTGTTGAACCTGCGCATGGTGGCGTTTGGTTCCGTGGAGTCGACCTTCACGACCGAGAACCTGCACAAGACCTACGGCGGCCGCCTGAATCTCCTCACCGAAGTGGGGGAGAAGCTGCGTAAGCAGGAATGGAGCGCCCGCGAATGAACGGCGGCTCAATGATGGTTGCGGCGTCGTTGCCGCCCTGGCTGTCATTCTTCACGTTGTCCGACGTGAATGTGCGGCTCGTGCTCTCCGGGTGCATGTTGCTGGGGCTCTGCGCGGGTGTCCTCGGTTGCTACACGTTCCTGCGCAAACGCGCATTGCTCGGCGACGCCCTGTCGCACGCGGCATTGCCGGGCGTCTGCGTGGCCTTTATGCTGACCGGCACGAAGAACCAACTCATTATCCTGCTGGGTGCGACCGTGTCGTGCTGGCTTGGTGCGATACTCGTCGATCTGATCACGAACCACACCCGGTGCAAAGAGGAAAGCGCCCTGGGCATGGTGCTCTCCGTGTTCTTCGCCATCGGAATCCTGCTGCTCACGACCATTCAACACAGCGGGAACGCGGCGCAGGCGGGTCTCGATAAATTCCTACTGGGAAAAGCGCCGAGCATGCTCGACCGCGACGTGTGGACCCTGAGCATTCTCAGCCTGATTATTCTGGGTAGCGTGGCGCTGGCGTACAAAGAATTCAAGGTCATCTCGTTCGATCCCGGTTATGCGCGCGCGCTTGGCCTGCGCGTGCGGTTACTTGAGGTCTTTCTCGCAACCCTCATAGTTCTCGCTGTTGTTGTCGGCATTCAGGCGGTGGGCGTCGTGCTCATGGCGGCCATGCTGGTGACGCCCGCGGCGGCCGCGCGGTATTGGACGAACCGCCTCGGCATCATGGCGATGCTTGCAGGGGCATTCGGTGCGTTGAGCGGTGCATTGGGCGCGTATATCAGTTACCTCGGGCCGGGCATGCCGACAGGTCCGTGGATGGTCATGGCCGTCACAGCATTCTTTGTCTTGTCGCTTGCGCTCGCGCCACACAAGGGACTCGTGGCCCGAATCGGCCAATCCATACGTATCCGCAGGAAGACCGCGCAAGAGAATATTCTTCGCACGCTCTATGTGTTGGGCGAGAAGGAGCACCGCTTCGACGCGCCCTGTTCGGAAGCCGACTTGTTGAAGCACCGCCGCATGCGTTCGTCCGTGTTGCATCACACCCTGGACGCGCTCCAGCAGCAAGGGTTGGTGTTAGAGACGTCGCAGGGACATATTGCGTTGACCAAGGACGGCGTTGAACGGGCGGCGCGCATCACGCGAATCCACCGCCTATGGGAGTTGTATCTCACGCGCAAGGTGGAGATCGCGCCCGACCACGTACACGACGACGCCGAGGAGATCGAGCACATCATCACGCCCGAGTTGGAAGCGCGGCTCATGGCGGTGCTGGACAATCCGGAGGAAGACCCCCACGCGCAGCGAATCCCGAGAGTGGAGGGCGCGCGATGAGTACGGGATTCTGGATTATTGTCGTCGGCGCGCTGGTCGCGGGTTCCTGTGCGCTCGTGGGGTGTTTTCTCGTGCTGCGGCGTCAGGCCATGATGGGCGACGCCATCAGCCACGCGGTCTTGCCGGGAATCGTTCTGGCGTTCATGCTTACCGGTAGCCGCAACACGATCCCCATGGTCATCGGCGCGGGTGCGTTCGGCTTGCTCACCGTGTTCATCACTGGCGTCCTTGAACGTCATGGCAAACTCCAGCCGGACGCCTCGTTGGGCGTTACGTTCACGTGGCTGTTCGCAGTGGGCGTGATCCTGGTTTCCGCATTTGCCGGTCATGTCGACCTCGACGCGGAGTGCGTGCTCTACGGCGAGATCGAATACACGCCGCTGTATACCTGGACCTTCGCCGGACACGACATGGGACCGCGCGCCGCGTGGATCATGGGCGCGGCCGCGATCGCGAATGCGATCTTCGTCGTGCTCGGTTACAAGCAGCTCAAGCTCTGTGCCTTTGACTCAGCGCTCGCAACGGCCGTCGGGATCAACGTGGCGGTCTGGCATTACCTTCTCATGGGTTTCGTATCCCTGACCACCGTCGCCGCCTTCGAGAGCGTCGGCGCGATCCTCGTCGTCGCGTTGCTGATCGTGCCGCCGAACACCGCGTATTTGCTAACGGATCGACTTTCGCGAATGCTGGTGATTGCCGTGCTTCTCGGAATCGCGAGTTCGATTGGGGGATATTGGCTGGCCAAGGCGATCGACAGCTCCACGTCCGCTGCGATCGCCGTGGTCTCGGGAATCTTATTTGCCCTGGCCGCTCTGTTCTCGCCATCGCATGGAGTGATCCCTCGGTACATCAGGCAACGCCGGGTACCTTTGGAGACGGGGGGTTTGTGAGTTTTCAGTCTGTAGGTAGAGGGGAGCAATCAGGCAGAGATGGTGGCTACTTTCTCGGCCGGCAGCGGGTTTTGAAGGAGCCGCTCCGTCCTCACTGGCGCAGACGATTCGACGGGGGTGTCCCTCGTATGCGAGGGTTCTTAGACTCCGGACTAAAGACTCCAGACTAAAGACCAAAGACTAATCTTGACTCCCGCCTGCTCCCTCGCCATAATGATTCCGGTGTGCCAGATCGCTGCAAACGAACGTTTTATGGTTACGGGCTGCCCACCGGACGAATCGGGACAGGCCCGCCTCCCCATGGACTGGCAAGCGTCGCACGCACCTGTTGGTGTTAGATAACCCTCACCCAACCCACAAGGATGATCCCATGAAGTTTCGACCGTACCGGACGGCGCTACGCCTACCCGTGATTTGTGTGCTACTGCTGCTCGCCGCATTCCCCGTGATGGCTCAGGACGTCCCGGACTCGGTCCGGTCGGCGGTGGATGTGGCCATCGCGAAGGTGAAGCCGGCCCTCGTGCGCATTGCGGTGGTCTGGACGGACTACCGGGACGGGCGCGAAACGAAATACGAGGCCACGGGCAGCGGCACAATCATCACCGGCGAAGGGCACGTGGTCACCAACCATCACGTGGCGGGCCATGCCACGCGCATGTTTTGCACCTTGTCCACCCGAGAGGTAATCGAGGCCGAACTGGTCGGCACCGATCCTCAGACGGATATCGCGGTGATCAAGCTGAAGTCGGATGGGTCGCGCATTTTCCCGACGGCGGCGTTCGGTGACTCTGACGCCATGCGGGTGGGCGACTACGTTCTTGCGATGGGAAGCCCCATGGCGCTCTCGCAGTCGGTGACGCTGGGCGTGATCAGCAACACCGAACTGGTCATGCCGGGAGGCATGGGGCGCTTCGGCGCCTTTACGCTTGACGGCGAAGACGTGGGGTCCCTCGTTCGCTGGATTGGACATGACGCGGCCATCTACGGCGGCAACTCCGGCGGTCCGCTGGTTAATCTGCGCGGACAGATCGTGGGTGTGAACGAAATTCGTATCGGTCTCGGGGGCGCGATCCCGGGCAACCTCGCGCGCAACGTCGCGAATCAAATTATCGATCGTGGTGAAGTATCGCGCGCGTGGCTTGGACTCTCGGTGCAACCGCAATTGCGTTCCGCGGATGTCCGGCGCGGCGTGCTCGTGCGGGATACATTGACGGACTCACCTGCGGCCCGCGCCGGCTTTGAATCGGGCGACCTGCTCATCCGGCTGGGCGGCCAGGAAGTCAGCGTCCGTTTTGAAGAGCAATTGCCCGAGTTCAACGCGCTGGTAGCCGGATTGAAGATTGGCGAACCCACCGAAGCCGTGGTTTTGCGCGACGGGAAAGAAGTCACGCTGAACGTCACCCCCGAGCGGTACGAGAAGGTCGAGCCGAAGGAGCAGGAATTTAAGCAGTGGGGGATCACCGGACGCGACATCTCCTTCGTCAACGCAAAGGAAATGCAGCGCGACACGACCGACGGTGTGTACGTAACGACGATGGGGCCTGGTGGTCCCGCGGGCGAGGCGAAACCGCCGATCAGCCGGGGCGACGTCATCGTCTCCGTGAACGGCGAGAAGGTCACCGACGTCGAAGGATTGCGCGATATCACGGAGCATTTAATGGAAGGCCAGACGGAACCGACGCCCGTGCTGGTCGAGTTTGAACGGAAAGCTTCCAAGTTTGTGACGGTTGTGAAGGTGGGGATCAAGGAACCGCCGGATCCTGCGATGGAAGTGCAGAAGGCGTGGTTGCCCGTGAGCACCCAGGTGATTACGCGCGACATGGCCGAGCAACTGGGCCAACCGGAACTCACGGGTCATCGCGTGATCCAGGTATACCCGGGAACGACCGCCGAGGCAGCCGGGCTTCAGGTCGGCGATTTGATTTACTCCGTGGATGGCGAGCCCATGCAGGCGACGCGCCCCGAAGACTACGAAGAACTGGAGACCTGGATTCGCCAGTACAAGATTGGCACCGTCGCGGAATTGGGCGTCGTCCGCAACGGCGAGAAGAAATCCCTGGAAGTCGAATTGACCACGACGCCGCGGCTGAGCCGGGAGATGCAGTCGTTCGAGGATCTCAACTTCGAGTTCACGGCGCGCAACATTACCTTCCTCGACAAGGTCAACGAAAAGTGGGATCTCGATAAGACAGGCGTTCTCGTCACAAAAGTGGAGCCCGGCGGATGGGCGGCGCTTGGTGGCCTGGACGTGAGCGACTTGATTGTCAGTATCGACGGCGTATCCATCCCGGACGTGGAGGCCCTCCAGGCCAAAATGAAGGCCATCACCGACGAAGAAGGCGAAAGTGTGGTATTTCTGGTGGAGCGCGGCATTCATCGCGCGTTTCTCGAGTTTGAACCCGAATGGGACGCCGCGGTGTCTCAAGGAAAGGAGTAGTTCATGTTTCGACGCATGACGCGATTGACGCCTGCTCTGGCGTTCCTGGTTTGCACCGCTTCCGTATCGGCGGATGAACTCGCCGCGCAGGGCCGGCAGGTGCTCGACCAGAATAAGGAAAGTGTGGTCACCATCAGTCTCGTGATCAAGCAACAGTTTTCCATGTCCGGTTTCGGTTCCCAGGACCAGGAATCGAAAGAGGAAGTTACGGGGACAGTCATCGATCCCTCGGGATTGACGGTTGTTGCACTCAGCACGACGGACCCGACCAGCATGATTCAAAGCATGATGGAGATGTCCGGCGAGGACACGCAGGGCTTCCAGATGTCCAGCACGGTCACGGACCTCAAGATCCTCATGGACGATGGTACCGAAATTCCGGGGCAGATTGTGTTGCGCGACAAGGATCTCGACTTGGCCTTTATCCGGCCTAAGGAACCGCTGGCAGAGCCGATCCCCGCCGTGGATTTGGCCGGTGCGGGCGCGCCGGAAGTGCTGGACCCGGTTTTCACCATTTCGAAACTGGGCCGCGTGGCAGGCCGTGAATACGCGGTGTCCATCGAGCGGATAAATTCGATTGTGACCAAGCCGCGCACCTTCTACATACCAGGCAACGATCCGACCCAAACGGACCTCGGCTCGCCGGTATTCACAACCGACGGCAAAATGGTCGGTGTGTTCGTGATGCGAACTGTTAAAGGCGCGGGCGGCGGCATGATGTCCATGATGCGCGGCATGTCCGACACGTCCATGGCGATCATCGTACCGGCAGAAGATATCTCCGAGATCGCCGCGCAGGCGCCGGAGAAGGGCGAAGAACCCGAAGCGCCCGCAGAGGAACCCGCCGCGGAAGAGCCGGCCGAAGACGCGGAAGACGCCGCAGCGGAAGAAGGCGGAGAAGGCTAGAACCGTGAACCGATTCAAGACGCAGTATCCAGGCTCCGCGGCGATTTTCCTCGCTGCGGGGCTTTGCCTTGTGTTTGCCGCAGGCGCGGGCGTGGTTCAGGACGAGTCATATACCGTTCTTGAACTGCCTCCCGGCGACGGCAACCCGCGCAACTCCGAAGGCGACTTCATTCAACTCAACGACGGACGAATCCTGTTCGTCTATACCCATTTCACCGGCAGCGGCAGCGATTTCGGCGCAGCCCATCTCGCGAGCCGCGTTTCCGAAGACGGGGGCGAGTCGTGGTCGTCGGAGGACGTAGTCGTCGTACCCAACGACGCCGGCATGAACGTCATGTCTGTCTCGTTGCTTCGCTTGGCGGACGGCCGGATCGCCTTACTCTACCTGCGCAAGAATTCCAAGGGGGATTGCCGGCCCCTGATTCGGTTTTCCTCTGATGAAGCGCTATCGTGGATCGATCCGATATCCATCATCGATACGATGGGCTATTTCGTCGTGAACAACGACCGGCTGGTGCAGATGCAGAACGGCCGCCTCGTGGTTCCGGCAGCCCGGCATAGCCTCCCCGGCGCGGAGTTTCAGTCGCGTGGGGCGGCGCTATGCTATCTTTCGGACGACGGCGGTCAGACGTGGCGTGCCAGCGAGACCGTTTTGGAGGCGCCCGAAGGCAGTAAGAGCGGATTGCAGGAGCCCCTCGTGGTCGAACTCCAGGACGGGCGCTTGCGGATGCTGTGCCGGACCGACCAAGGTTGCCAGATGGAGTCCTTCAGCGAGGATGGCGGCAACACGTGGTCGCCGGTCGCAACGACGGACATCATATCGCCCGTGTCACCGGCCACGGTGGAGCGCGTGCCGGATCGCAACACGCTGCTGCTCGTGTGGAACGATCATCGCGACATTGCACCTGAGCTTGCAGGGAAGCGGACGCCTCTCGTTGCTGCCGTTTCCCGCGATGACGGCGTTACCTGGGAAAACCGGACGGTGCTCGAAGACCTGCCCACGGGGTGGTA
Organism: uncultured Nitrospiraceae bacterium; assembly: GCA_964632865.1. Lineage (GTDB taxonomy): Bacteria > Hydrogenedentota > Hydrogenedentia > Hydrogenedentales > SLHB01 > JAHDWY01. The sequence continues at coordinate 2,390 of CAZWDH010000185.1, read as the reverse complement.
CTGCTACACCGCCATGTTTTTCAGCGGCGACCACGTGTTTCTCGGATACTGCGCAGGGGACACCACCGTGGAGGGCGGGTTAGATCGGGCACGGATTGTCCGCATTCCCATCGAACGACTGATTCCATGACCGCGGATCGGTGGAAATGTTTTGCGCGTAGCGGCTGTTGCGTATCCGGCGGTGGTTGGCGCGGCAAGACGGCCTTGCCGGCACGATACAGTACCTAGCGCGGGTTACGATATGGAGCAATTGGCTGGAAAAACGGCGCTCGTGACGGGTGCGGCGCATCGGATTGGGCGGGCCATTTCGATTGCATTGGCAGAGGCGGGCGCTAACGTTGTCGTCCATTACCGTTCGTCCGGCGAAGATGCCGACCGCTTGGCCTCGGAATTGGCCGAGTTGGGTGTGAAGGCGTGGTCCGTGCAAGGCGACCTCGGCGATGCGGAACAAGCGAGCACACTGATCGCGTCCGCACATCGCGTTGCCGGCGCGCTCGACATTGTCGTGAATAACGCATCGATTTTCCCGGAATCGACGCTCCGGGATTTCACGCGGACGCAGTTGCAGGAGAATATCGACGTTAACGCGTTGGGGCCGTTTCTCATTGCACGGTCCTTTCACGAAACCGGCGGGCAAGGCGTCGTCGTCAATCTGCTGGATTGCATGATCGCCGATTACGATCGCAAGCACGTCGCCTATCACCTGAGCAAGCGCATGCTCTTTTCATTGACGCGCATGATGGCCGTGGACTTTGCGCCGTCCGTGCGAGTGAACGGTGTGGCCCCGGGTCTGGTGTTGCCACCCGCTGGGAAGGATGAATCCTATCTTGCGGGGCTCGCGTCATCGAACCCGCTGAATGCCTACGGGAATGTCGACGATGTGGCCGAGGCCGTGTTGTTCCTGGCGCGAAGCACATTTGTCACCGGACAGGTTATCTACGTGGACGGCGGACGCAATCTGAGAGGCGCGATGTATGGCTGAACGAATCCTGGATCAGATACACATTCGCGATCTCACGTGCCGGTGCATTGTCGGGATCAATCCTGAAGAGCGAACGAATCTACAGGATGTTATCATCAACCTGACGCTTCATGCCGATCTGCGTGAAGCGTGTGCGACCGATCGTATCGACGATACGATCGACTACAAGTCGGTCAAGATGGCCGTGCTCGCCATGGTCGAAGAGTCCTCCTATTATCTGGTGGAGCGGTTGGCGGAGCGGATTGCGGAGGTTTGCCTTCAGGATACGCGTGTCGAGGCGGTCCGCGTGAGTGTGGACAAACCGGGAGCGCTACGTTTCGCGCGCAGCGTGGCAGTGGAGATTTTCCGGGAGCGTGCAAGGAAGCGCTGATACTTCGGAACCTGCGGATGTATTCGTGTCACTCGGATCGAATATCGATCCGGAACGAAACGTCCCTGCGGCGCTTGAGTTGCTCGCACGGCAGGCCCGGCTAGTCGATGTGTCGACGATCTATCGAACGCGCCCCCTGGATCGGCCGGAGCAAGGCATGTACTTGAACGGCGTCTGCCGGATTCGGACCCATCTTCCACCGCGCGTGTTGAAATTTGATTGTCTTCGCGAGGTGGAGGCGGCGCTGGGACGCGTTCGAACCAAAGACGCATTCGAAGCGCGGACGATCGATTTAGACATCGTTCTTTATGGCGACCGGGTAATTCGGGAGGCGGACTTACTGGTCCCCGACCCGGAAGTTGCCATTCGGCCGTTCGTTGCCTTTCCGCTATTTGAACTGGCGCCGGATACGCGGATGCCGGATACCGGGCGGCCGCTGCAGGAAATTGTTCGCGAGATGTCGCGGGATGATCTGACCGCCGATATCGCGTTGACGAGAGCATTACGAGCGAGGTTGGAGCTATGAATCTGGAACGTGTGGAACAACTGGTCCGAGAACTACTCGTCGAAATCGGCGAGGATCCTAACCGGGAAGGACTGCTTAAAACACCCCAACGCGTTGCGCATGCCTACGAGTTTCTTACCTCCGGCTACCGGACCGACCTCGACGAAATTGTCAACGGCGCCGTCTTCGAGTCGCACGCTAACAATATGATCATCTCGCGCGACATCGAGGTGTACAGCATGTGTGAGCACCACATTCTGCCTTTCTTCGGCAAGGCGCACATCGGTTACATCGCTCACAAGAAACTGCTTGGACTCAGCAAACTCTCGCGCATCGTCGACTATTACGCTCGCCGATTACAGATTCAGGAACGCCTCACCGCGGAAGTCGCCAATGAAATCATGAACGTGACCGGCGCCGAAGGTGTCGGCGTGGTCATGGAATGCCGGCACATGTGCATGATGATGCGCGGCGTCGAGAAGCAAAACTCCATCATGACGACGTCAACCGTGCTCGGGAGTTTCCTTGAAGAA
>CAZWDH010000184.1:0-14181 GCA_964632865.1 uncultured Nitrospiraceae bacterium | reverse complement strand
GGGATTGTCGTGGGCAAGTCCGAGGCGGACGGCGAAGCAGACGACGGCGTCTACACAGTGGATTTGGAACTTCCACTGGAAGGCGGGGACCCCGCCAGCGTCGAGGCGGTCTGCGGCGAGGAGTTGTGGCAGATGCTGGCGCCGGGCACTCCGGTTCAGGTCCGGTACTACACCATGCTCCGAGACGGCCAGTTGGTGATTCAATCCATCACGCCCATCGATGACCCGGAATCTGCCGGTGCCCCCGTAGACTGACTAGCTTTCAGAGCTTCAGGCCTATTTGGCCGAGCCCCCTTCTTCCGTCGACTGCTCCGCTGCGATGATCTCTTCGTATTCGATTGGATGGCGCTCTTTAATGTCATCTTCCGTGATGCGGCCGGTGATCCAGGACCAGTTCATAGGATAGGTGTCGGGATCGAGGACCATGTAATACATGTGCCAGACGACGATGGTGAGGCACGCGAGCCAGGCTTCGTAGTAGTGGATCAAAGCGGCGATATCGAGCAGGTACTTGGGGAAGTACTGGAGGAACAGCCCGCCGTACCACATGGCGAACCCGGTGATAATCATCAGGACCGAACCCCACCAGAGTCCCCAGTACTCGAATTTCTCGCTGTAGCTGTAGCGGTCGAAGCGGGGCTGCTCCTTACGAAGTCCAACACCGTACGCGAGATTCTGGAATACGTGTTTGGCATCGGTGAAGGTGAACGTGAGTTTCCGGATGTCGCGGCGGCCGCTCTTGTAGAAGATGCTGTAGAGCACGTTCCAGACCGTCAGCACAACCAGGACGACACCGGCCACGCGATGAACGGTTCCGCGGATAGCCAGGTCTTCGCTGTTGAAGAAGAAAACCTTGGCCCACCAGGTATCGGGGAATCGCAGCGCAAAGCCGGAGATGGCAAGGGCGATGAAGGCGATTGTCAGAACCATGTGGCCGATGGTGTGCCCTTTTGTAAAGCGCTGGAAGGTGCCTTTTCCCGCCATTTCCACATGGAGTTTCGAGAATGCGTGGCGGCCCATGAGCAACGTGTTGTGGACCACCATACCGCCGATGACGATCCCGATGAGCCACAGGTATACGAGGCGCACGATGCCCAAGGCTCTCTGGCCGGGATCGGTCGGAATGATGTGGACGGGTCCCGCGGCGAAGTTTGGTCCTGCGCCGGGGTGGCACTGGGCGCAGGTTTCGGGCAGGTTTTCTTTGTTGATGGTGGACGCGGGATCGGAAGCTGGAAGGATGTTGTGGACGCCATGGCAACTCACACAGGTCGCGACAATCGTTGAACCTGCGGCGCTGGCCAAACCATGATAGCTGTCCATGTAACTGGCCTGCCGCATGGTAACCACCCCGTAGCGCTCCATAACGCGTTCGTCGTCGTGGCAACGGGGGCACGTAGAACGCGAAACCTGTGCGCGGCTGGCCGGCGAGAGTTCTGTAGAGGGCGGTTCGATGTCATGCTCACCATGGCAGTCGATACAGGTTGGGGCATCTTTGATGCCGGCCTCGAGGGCTTCGCCGTGGATACTCAAGGCGTATTCGGCCACGATGTCCGCATGGCATTTCCCGCAGGTTTCGGGAATGTTGTACTGATTGACGGGCGAATTCGAGTGATGGGCTGGCTCAATGTCATGCGTACCGTGGCAGTCGTTGCAGGTGGCCGCATTTTCGTTGCCGTCCTCAAACAGCGCGCGAGCATGAACGCCCTTCAAGTAAGCCTCTGACGGATCTCCGATGGAGATCATATGGCTTTCGACCAGGGACGGGTTGGAATGACACTTGCCGCAGGTTTCGTGCAGGTTTCGTTTGTGAGTAGATGACAAGGGATCGGATGCGGGCCGCATGTCGTGTGAGCCGTGACAGTCGGCACACCCCGAGACATCCTTATCGCCTTTGCTCAACTCGAGCCCGTGGAGACTCTGGTCATATATCTCCTGCTCTTCATGGCAATTCCCGCAATTGACCGGTTTGAGGTCGTCCGGGTGTGGCAATTCAACGATGTCTTCGTGGCAGGCGACGCACCCGATAGGGCCGTGAACGGAGAAGTTGTAGACTTCCTCGTCGATGTAGAGTGGAATGGTTTTGCCGTTGGCGTCGGTTCCAGTGGCGCCGGGTTCGTTGTGGCATATGAAACAGTCAGAGTCTTCCACGGCATACGCCGTGATACTCAGCACGCTACATGCCAGAAGCAGCGTGTATCTTATGCAGCGTTCCGAAGTCCCAACCATTCCAATTACCCCCAACTCTCGCGTGTGGAGTAGCGCGATCACGTCCTACTCCCGTTTCAGAGATTCAAGGCGAGTGCCCAAACGTATGCACGTACCATGACCTTCGGTGAATCCGCCGGGAGTCGTTCTTGCATAGCCACTTAGACGATTGCCTCGACTCTTCAACTCTGTGAGTGCGCTAGACCGTGGAGATGTCCGATACGCCTTACGTCATCGAAAACATTGAGCATGAATCGTGCCATGACGGTGTCGCACGTGTATTGGGAATTGGCAACAGCGCGATACCGGCGATTTGTGAAAGTCCTTTTCCGTATTGGCACGGGTATGCCGGTGCCGTATCCCCGCCGCCCGGTGCCTCTCTCGATACAGGTTTAACCTGATGACATGATGTAACTTGCAGGCAGGAAACTTGCCCCGTTCCGGGACGCGTCTGTTGTATAGATGAAGTTGTGGGGGTCCAACTATCACAACTGAGACTCGCTTAATGGGTGCGAGGGCGACGGCTAGGCCGAGTGGAACCTCGCGACCGAATCTTGAACATCAATGCGCAGTACATATTTGCGCAATGATGTGCGCAAACTAAAGTAGAATCGACACTTGCTAAATCAGAGCATGCGAAATACAGGGATAATCTGCATACTTATTTCCCAAGGTGCAGCGTGGACCTGTTGGTATCCAAATTGCATTTGGCACCGGGAGTTTGTGCTTTGTATCGTAATGCGGTTAGCATATCGCCTGTGGGGTGTCCAGGAAAATAGGGGAAAATTGGATGGTAGAGGCATATTCTGGGGTTGGAGACGCGCAACCTCTGGGGGTGACGGTCTGGATCAGGCGATTCTGGGTTGTAGTTCTCGTAGCGGTTTGGGGTGCCGGGTTCGCCTATGCGCAAGACGCGACCGAAGAATCCAGCGAAGCCGAAGAAGCCGTCGCGCTCGACGACGAGACCTGCATGTTTTGCCATGAGGATCCGGAACTGACGAAGACCCTGCCGGATGGCACAGAGCAATCACTGTTCGTGAATCTAGAGGCCTTCGCCAATTCAATCCACGGCGGGATGGGTTGTGTTACTTGCCACTCGGACATTGCCGACATTCCCCATGCGGAAGATCTTCAACCGGTTGACTGCGGCACCTGCCATGCTGTGGAGACGGAAGTTTACATGGGGAGTCTGCACGGGCAGTCGGTGCAGAACAACGATCCCCTTGCGCCGTTTTGCTATGACTGCCATGGTTACCACGATATCCTGCCGCTGGACGATCCGGATTCCCGAACCAATCCGATCAACATTCCGCAGATGTGCGGGAACTGCCACGACGAGAATGCCCCGGTGGCGCAGACGCGCAATGTGTCGCAGCACGATATCCTCAAGAATTACGAAGACAGCATGCACGCGACGGGACTCTATCAGCAGGGGTTGAAGGTTACCGCGGTGTGCACAAGTTGCCACACCGCGCATAACGTATTGCCGCATACCGATCCAAAATCGAGCATCCACCGTGAGAACATTACGAAGACATGCACGCAGTGCCACAGTCTGATCGAGGAAGTGCACCGGAAAGTAATCGACGGCAAGCTTTGGGAAGAGCAGCCGGAAGTGATCCCGGTTTGTGTGGATTGCCATCAACCCCACGAAGCGCGGCGGATTTTCTACGAAGAGGGCGTGAGCGATCGGGACTGCATGGCCTGCCACGCGGAAGCCGTGCTGGGCGCGGACGGCGCCTTGCCGGCCGTGGACGCGATGCTGCTGGGGCAATCGACCCACCAGGAGGTGAGTTGCGCCCAGTGCCACACGGGGATCGAACCCCGGCATCCCGAACGGCCCTGCGCGACCGTCGCCGAGAAAGTGGACTGCTCGATCTGCCACGCGGAACAAGTCGATCAACATGCGCGCAGCACACACGGTCAACTTCTCGCGCAGGGAGATGTCGACGCGCCGCTTTGTCTCGATTGCCATGCGGGACATGGCACATTGGCGAAAACCGACCCGGCCTCTCCGACGTATCCAACGAACGTTCCGAATCTGTGCGGACGCTGCCATCGCGACGGCGAGAAAGCCGCGACGCGCATCGGGCCGGAATTTGCGGGAATCGTCCCCAATTACACGGAGAGCGTCCATGGCAGGGGATTGGCGGAGAGCGGGTTGATCGGTACGGCGACGTGTACGAGTTGCCACACGGCCCACATGCCCTTGCCGCCGAGTGATCCAGAGTCGACCGTGAGTCGCGCGAACATTGCCGACACCTGCGGGCAATGCCACGCGGGTATCGAAAGCCAATTTCTGAGCAGCATCCATTCAACGCTGGTCAGCGACGAAGCGCCGGAAGACTTGCCCGTGTGCAGCAGTTGCCACACGGCGCACAGCATCGCGCCTACGGATGCCGATAAGTTCAAGTTGGAGATCGTGGAGACCTGTGGCGAGTGCCACGCGTCCGTGACGGAGACCTACTTCGACACGCAGCACGGAAAGAAGTCCGAGTTGGGTTCCGCCTTGGCGGCGAAGTGTCATGATTGCCATGGCGCCCACGACATCCTGCCGCCGACAGATCCGGCGTCTCATTTGAGCCACGACAACATCATAGAAACGTGCGCGCAGTGCCACCCCGGTTCCAATCGCCGCTTCGCGGGGTACCTGACGCACGCGACGCACCACGACTCCGAAAAGTACCCGGCGCTGTTCTTCTCATTCTGGGCAATGACGTCGCTATTGGTGGGCACCTTCGGGTTCTTCGGACTCCACACGCTCATGTGGTTCCCCCACTCTCTCCGGGAGATTCGAAAGAAACGCGAACTCGCCAAGACCGAGGGGGTAAAGAAACGGGTGATGGTGCGCCGATTCGATCCAATCGTCCGGCAAATGCACTTCGTACTGATACTCAGTTTCTTCGGACTGGCCCTAACGGGGATGGTGCTGAAGTTCTCGTACATGCCTTGGGCGCAGTGGTTGTCCGATGCGCTAGGGGGCGCGCATGCCTGCGGCACGATACACCGCATCTGCGCGGTGGCCATGTTCATCGTCTTCGCCATTCACATCGGATACATCGTTCAGCGAAAACGCAAATCCGGTTCGACCTGGAAGAGTATCCTGCTCGGCCCTGGCTCGCTGGTGCCGAATTGGCGCGATGTGCAGGAGTTCATCGCCACGGTGAAATGGTTCCGCGGAAAAGGGCCGCGGCCGCAGTACGGTGAATGGACGTATTGGGAGAAGTTCGACTACTTCGCCGTATTCTGGGGTGTGGCCATCATCGGTTCTACCGGCTTGTTCTTGTGGTTCCCTGAAGAGTTCACCCTGGTACTGCCCGGCTGGCTCATCAACGTTGCGCAGATCATCCACAGCGACGAGGCGCTGCTGGCGGTTGGGTTTATCTTTACGATCCACTTCTTCAACACGCACTTCCGTCCCGAGAAGTTCCCTATGGACATGGTCATGTTCACGGGCGTGGTATCGGAGGAAGAGCTGAAGGAAGAGCGCCCGCGGTTCTATGAGCGCTTGAAGGAATCCGGCGAACTCGAGCAGCGGCTTACCGAAGACGCGCCCGCAAAAGAATACAAGTTCTGGGCGGCCCTGTTCGGCGCGGCGGCACTCGTCATCGGTTTCGGACTGGTGCTGCTGATCATTTGGTCGATGGTGTTCGGGTACCGGTAGAGATTGGGGAACAGCTTTCTACCCCCGAATCCGAACTCGAAGTCTGGTTCTAGTTCTCGGTGGTCGTTCGCCAAATATCGCCTAATCCCCGCTCCGCGATAAATCGATCGAGGTCGCTGTGTCGAATCGCGTCCGACGAGTTGTGCAATATGGCGCGGATGTCGCGCAGATGTTTTTCGGAGCCGCCTTCGCGGAAGTACTCGAGTTTGCGCACGATTACGTATTCCGGCGGAGCGATCGTCACCATATCTTCACCCATGACGACGCGCTTCGTGTTTGCCAAGCCCCAGGCATGAAGAGAATCACGGCCACTGAGGTAGATATCGGCCTTGAATCCGGTCTCGTGGTGGATCACGTTGAAGTGTCCTCGTTGTTCTCGCGCCGCTTCCACACAGATCACTTCCTGCGGTGGACAATAGAACTCCGCGATCGGAAACGCTTCAACCATGGTTGCCGCGCACTCGCGGTCGAGGACAACCACGATGTCGACGCCGTTGGTCAACCGAGGCTCGCCGTAGATCATGGCTGCCGCACTGCCGGTCACCATGTAGGAAATCCTGGCGCGATCCAGCGGGCGCGTGAAGAGCAAGACGAGATTAGGTTCGAGCATACAGGAATGCTTCGCGCACCGCGGCATTGATCTGGTCATCGGACCAGTCGGGGTGTTGCATCCGTAAGCCGGCCGCCTTCAGATCGCGAGCCGTGTTGTAAATGCGCTGCATCGCGTCCAGCTTTTGCGCGGGCGTCATGGCTCGAAGAATCTTCCAGTATTCCGAGTCGTCCATGCCCCTATTGTACCCATCTCACGCTGAACAGAAAACGTTGCGAGAGTCTGATGGGGAGGAACACGGGAATGATTGGAGCCTTTGAAGACGCCCTCCCCAGCCCTCCCCGTGGACGGGGAGGGAGCAGAAGGTCAATCTACGCCGTCAATGCGTTTGATTCCCGGAAGGGTATGACGAGGTTTCGGTCGCAGTCGTGCCCGGCAGCCCCGGCGCCGCTGGGGGTGAGTGAGTGTGCGGCGAAGGTCTCGTCGCTGAGCCCCTGCGTCGCGATCTCCAAACGATCGTCGTGGACGTCGATAACGCGGTATTCAATGGGATATTCCGCGAGTGCGCCGGTCACGACGTGGACGAGGTGTGAATCCTGAACGGCATAATGCATGTGGGCATGTCCTGCCAAAACCGCGATAACTTGCGGAAACTTCGCAAGGAATTCACAGAGAATCTGCCCGTTTTCCAACGATTCCGGTTCGAGCATCCTGGCCCATTTCAGCCGCCCGGGCAGCGGGACTACCGGGTAGTGCAGAGCGACGACGGTCGGTGTAACAGGATTCAAGGCCAGGTCTTCGCGAAGCCAATCGAATTGGTGCGGGGGGATCGACCAACGATACACGGGTTTTGCGTCTTCCCGGTGGGGACACAGGGATCCGTCTTCCCATCGCCACCAGGGGTCCAATACTACGACGTGAAGGTTCTGATGGGTAAACGAATACACCGTGTCAGGTGTTGGAAGGTGGTCGTGGTAGGCTTCGACAAACCATGCGCGCGCCCGGGGCCCTTGAAAGTCCTGGTTGCCTCCGATGGGATAGTAGCGAACGCCGAGGGAGTCGAGCATGTCGCGCGCGGCGTAAACCGCGTCACGTGATTCGTAGGCGGCGAGATCGCCGGTGACGAGGAGGAAGTCCGGGTTCAACGCCTGAAGGTCGCGGCGCAAGCAGGCAACAATCTCGGGCATCTTTGAATGAATGAGCAGATTGTTGCCGCATCCATCCGTTTGTGCCGCGAAATGCGGGTCCGATATTTGGACAAACTTCCACACTGGCCTTACCCCGTCCCTATGAGAGGTCTCCAATACAATTCACACCGGTCAGTCTATGCCCATTCGTTTCATGGCGCGCCACAGCGTTGTACGGCCTACGCCAAGAATGTTCGCCGCTTCGCTCCGGTTGCCCCGCGTGCGTTTGAGCACCGCGCGAATCACGTCTGCGCTGAGATCCTGCGGGGGGCGTGCCCAGCGCGCGGCGATGACCTCTTCCGGCAGATCCGCCAGGCCCAATTCCTCGCCCCGCGCGAAGAGCAGCGCGTGCTCAATGACGTTCCGCATCTGACGCAGGTTACCGGGCCAGGAGCACTCACGCAAGACGCGGCAGAATTCGTCTCCCATGCGGGGAACGTCTTTCTCATAGCGGTCGCAGGATTCCTTCAGGAAGGCCTGAGCCAACCGGAGGATATCTTCGCCCCGCGCCCGCAGGGGGGGCACGTCGATGCGTCCGACGGCGAGCGCGTAGTAGAGGTCTTCGCGCAATTCGCCCGTTGCGAGTTTGTCGAGCGGATCGAACTGGGTCGCGGCGATGATGCGCACGTCAATCGGGATCGTCTGACTGGCGCCCAGCGGCGTGATTTCGCGGTGTTCGATGGCGCGAAACAGAAGGCCCTGGGTTTCGGAGGACAAGGCGGAGATCTCGTCGAAATAGATGGTGCCTTCATTCGCGCGCGCCAGTAGTCCGTCGTAGGCGCGAACCGCGCCGGGAAATGCGCCGGGCACGTATCCGGCGAGTTCCTGCAACACGGTGGAGGGGTTGAGCCCGCGACAATCGACGATCTCGAATGGGCCGTCCCGGCGGGGACCGCCGTGATGAATGGCGCGCGCGAGACTGGCGCGTCCCGTTCCCAACTCGCCCACCATCAGGATAGGCACGGAGGTCTGGGCGACTTGACGGGCGCGTGTTTCGACCGCCGACATGACTTCGGAACCCATGATGAGATTGTCGAGCAGGAGTTCCGTCTTCAGACGCCGGGTCACAGACGCCAACGCGCTCTGGGCGCTGCGCGCGGCGCGTTGGGCGGTGTCGACCATGTCGTCACGTCGCTTCAATTCGGCCTCGACGGATTCTGTGCGCAAGGCCTGGCGCGCCCACATGGCGTCATCGGCAGACCACTCCGTGTCCAGGCGGGAAATGAACCGGCAGCAGTCATCGCCGGCATTCACGCAGGATTGTTCGAGTGAGATCACCGCGCGCCCCAGGATTTCGCTGACATGACCGGATAGGTAGCCGGAGGTCTCCCAGCAGATGCATCCCCGAACGTCGTCGCGGACCATCTGATGGGCGATGGCTTCGTGGCTGTTGTGCAGGACGACTTCGCGATAGAGCGTTCCAGCGTCGAGGTCGAACTCGAATCGCACCGGTTCTGCCACGTAGCGGCCCTGGAGTTGACCGAAGACCGTGGCCGCCTGAAGCGCGAGCCGCGCGTTGCCATCGTACTGGGCCATGTGACGGGTAGCATCGCGGCGGCCCCGTTCGAACCCGATGCGAAAGCAAAGGGCGCGGGCGCGATCGTGTCCCATGAGTTCCAGGAACTGGCGACGGGCGACGGCGACGGATTCAATGTCGGCAAAGATACCGTGCCGATTCATCATGGCCACGCGGCCGGCGCTGGGGGCGGATTCAAACCAGGTTGCGCGATTCGCCTCGAGATAGTGGGCGAGCACCGGCGGCAAATCGAGGAAGACCTGAGCACTGAGCTTGTTTGGACGCACCATGGATAAAATGCTCCATTCCCAATTAGAGCTGACGGAAAATCGAATCGACCTGTGTGATTACTACGGGCCTGAGCCAGAGGAGTGCATTGACTCGAAGCGGAAGACGCACCGATTCCGTAGTCGAACCCCAAAATCACGACAGTACATGGCGGGAGACGGCAGTCCCGCAGGTCCCTGGCCTAGCTCGTGGAGGTTAGGGTATCGAAAACACACGGGGAAGGCAAGTGTTTCACATGAAACACCTCCCGCGGCATGGCTAAAGACCTAGGAAGGACCCGTCGAGGCTGGAGGCTGTCCGACCTTGGCTTTGCGTAAGGCGACGAACAGGAATGCGCCGATGGCAAAGGCGATGATGCTGAAGATCTGCTGATCCGTTAGATTGAGAAGGTGGGTCGGGTTGTGATCGCCACGGATCATCTCCATGAAGAAGCGGAAGATGCCATAGAACATGAAGTACAAGGCGAAGATGAAGCCTTGGAACGGTCGCCAGTGGTTGCGAAGGTACACGAGCAGAATGCACAGCGCGGTCAGGCCGACGGCGCTGTACAATTGGGTAGGGTGAACCGGATAGGACCATTGATCGACGCCGGTATCGAAATGGTAGCGTTGCGCGTGATCGATGTAGACGGGCGACCCTTCGAAGGTGAAGGGTTTCGTCGTGTCAAAGGGAATGCGCGGGAAAGAGACGCCCCAGGGAAGGTCGGTGCGCTGGCCGTAGCAACATCCATTGAGAAAGCAGCCGATGCGGCCGACAGCGTGGCCGAGGGCTGCGTAGGGCGATACGACGTCGAGGAGATTCCAGAAGCCCATACCGTAGCGTCGCGAGTAGTAATAGAGGACCGCGAGCGCCGGCGGAATCGCGCCTTGGAAGACAAGGCCGCCCTTCCAAATGGCGATCCACTCGATGGGACGGGACCAACTGAATTCATCATGGAACATGATGATATAGAGCAAGCGGGTGCCGGCGATTCCGGAAAGCAGGAGCCAGAAGGCCATGTCACTCAGGCGATCGGGATCCAACCCGAAGCGGGGGGCGTCACGACGTACGAAATAGAGGGCCAGCAGAAATCCGATTGCCATCATGAGGCCATAGGAGTGAATGGGCACGGGGCCAATCTTGAAGAGTGTCGGGAGCATTCGACTCCTTGAATGGACCAAAGTCCGCCGGATCAACGTTCACTTTTCATTGCATCAAACAAGGCCGATTTCTATCTGGCCGACCCTGGACTCGACGGATCTGCGCGGGTGAATGGGAACAACGCGTGGAAAACCGTCAGGAACGCTCCCCCAATATCCCGTCCAACGCCCGCCGCACAGTTCAGTCGCCGCCAATCAGGATACGAGGTACGTTCTCCGGCTACCAGACAGGCGACGTTTACGCACGCTATCAGAAGTTGCGCAGGCGAATTCGGAATTCGCAGGGCAATCCGGAAATGCGTGTGTCAACCCGTTACAAACTGCCGTGCTTCTCGATCTTCGTCTGACACTCGATGCAATAGCGCGCCGAGGGAAACACTTCGAGCCGCTTCCTTGGGATTTCTTGTTCGCACCCTTCGCAATCGCCGTACTTGCCGTCTTTGATCCGTCGCAACGCATCGGACACATCCTGCAACAACGCAGATTCGCCGCTGGCGATACTCAATGCGGTTTCGCGCTCGAAGTTATCCGTGCCGACTTCCGCGTAGCTGGACACGTCCGCGGTCTGGTCGCTCGCGGGCTGATAGAGGGTTTCCTCTTCCAGGCGTTGGATTCCCGAAACGAGCCGGTCGCGTTCGGCGTAGAGCAGCTTTTCGAATTTCTTCGCATCCCGTTTGTTCATTTACTCGACTCCGAGTTGAGTTGCGCACACCTGGCAGATGCCCGGGTGCCCTGCCACGGAACCCACAGACTCGCGCACGTGCCAACACCGCACGCACTTTTCGCCGGGAGCCCGCGACACCGTCGCGCGGACCGGCGCTCCCTCTGAATCCGTCAGTTTCGTGACGCCTTGCAGTTCGGTTTTTGAAACGATGAAAATGTCGTCTAGCTGATGCTCGTATTTCGCCAACACGGAGGCGACCGCTTCGCTACCGGGTTCTAACGATACCGCAGCCTGAAGGGATGACCGGATCTGGTTGGCCCTTCGCGCTTCCTCAAGCTCCTTGGAAACAACACCACGGACCCGCATAATTTCTTCCCATTCCTGGGCATGGGTCTCGGGGAGAATCCACTCGGATCGAATCGGCTTAAACTGTTCCAAATGAACGCTTTCCGAGGTTCGCAGGTGCTCCGGGAGGAACTGCCAGGCCTCGTCGGCAGTGTATGACAGGACCGGTGCCAGCAGCGTCAGCAGATCCGTCAGCGTCTCCGCGAGAACCGTCTGCGCCGCGCGGCGCTCCCGCGAATCGGTGGCAAAGGTATACAGTCTGTCTTTCAAAACGTCAAGGTAAAATGCGCTCATGTCCACAGCGCAGAAGTTGTGCGTGGCGTGGTAGACCACGTGGAATTCGTAATCCTCGTAGGCTTTAAGTACCCGTTTCTTCAGCAGTTGCAGCTTGTGCAAGGCCCAGCGGTCGATGTTGAGCAGATCCTCGTAGGCCACCGCGTGCCCGGGTTCGAAATCGAAAAGATTGCCCAGCATGTGGCGGAAGGTGTTGCGAAAGCGCCGGTAGCTGTCCTGCAATCGGGTTAGAATCTCGTCGGAGATGCGGATGTCTTGCCGGTAATTCTCGCTCGTCACCCACAGGCGCACGATGTCCGCGCCGTACTTCCCAATGAGATCCGGAAGGACGATGTAGTTGCCGAGCTTTTTCGACATGGCCTTGCCTTCGCCGTCGACGACGTAGCCGTGGGTCAGCACGGACTTGTACGGCGGCGCGCCCTTGGCGGCGATGGCCGGGAGCAGCGAGGACTGAAACCAGCCGCGATGCTGGTCGCTGCCTTCGAGGTACATGTCGGCGGGCCACTGCAGATCGGGCCACACTTCGCAGACCGCGCGGCTGCTGGTCCCCGAATCGAACCACACGTCGAGGATGTCCTTCTCGTGGACGAACTCCGTCTCGCCGGACTCCGGGCACTTCGCGCCTTCCGGCACGAGTTCCGAAGCGGGCGTGTCGAACCAGCGGTCGATCCCGTCTTCAGCGGAGAGCGCGAGCTGTTCGATCTTCTTGAAGCTGGCGGCGTTCGCGTAGACTTCGCCGCTGGTCTTGCCATAGAAGACCGGGATGGGCACGCCCCAGGCGCGCTGGCGGCTGATGCACCAATCCGGACGCTGCTCGATCATGCCGTAGATGCGCTCTTTCCCCCACTCCGGAATCCAGCGGACTTGATCGACGGCTTTCAAGGCCTTCTCGCGGAGTCCGTTGTGGTCCATGCTGATGAACCATTGCGGCGTGGAGCGGAAGATGATGGGACCGCTGCAACGCCAGCAGTGGGGGTAGCTGTGCTGATAGGGGCTGGTGGACAAGAGCACGCCAGAGTTCTTCAGGTCTTCGACAATGCGCTTGTTCGCGTCGAAGACCTGCAAGCCTGCGTAGGGTCCGGCGTCTTTGGTGAAGACGCCGCTGTTGTCGACCGGCGACAACGGATCGATGCCGTATTTCATGCCGACCACGTAGTCTTCCTGACCGTGGCCAGGCGCGGTATGCACGCAGCCGGTACCGGCGTCGAGGGTGACGTGGAGGCCAAGAATGATCGGGCAGATCCGTTCCGGGAACATGATGTGTTGATAGGTCAGGCCTTCGAGATCGGCGCCTTTGAACTGGGGGCCTTTCTCGTAGTCCGTGATGCCGCTCGCTTCGAGCGCGGCAGGACCGAGGTAGCTGGCCATGATGAGCCATTCGCCGTTGACCTTGTAGGCGGTGTACTCGAAATCGGGATGGACCGTGATCGCGAGGTTCGCGGGGAGAGTCCAGGGGGTCGTCGTCCAGATGACGAAGTAGGCCGCGCCATTGAGGCCGGGGACTTTCTTGTCGGCCTTGAACTTCACGTAGATGGACGGCGAGGTGCGGTCCGCGTATTCGACCTCCGCTTCGGCGAGGGCCGTCTCGCAGGACGGGCACCAGTAGATGGGTTTGAGTCCGCGATAGATGGCGCCGGTCTGATAGATATCGCCGAAGTTGCGGATGATGGTCGCCACGTAGTTGGGGCTGAGCGTGAGGTAGGGATTCCCCCACTCGCCGGTCACGCCGAGGCGTTTGAAGCCTTCGCGGTGGATGTCGACGTACTTGAGCGCGAACTCGCGGCAACGGCGGCGGATTTCGACTTGGGACATGGTCTTCGCCGCGTCGCCGAGTTCGGTGGTCACCTTGTGCTCAATGGGGAGCCCGTGGCAGTCCCATCCGGGGACGTAGGGCGCGTCGAACCCGGCCATCTGCTTCGTCTTGACGACGAGGTCTTTGAGCACCTTGTTGAGGGCGTGGCCGGAATGGAGTTCGCCGTTGGCGTAGGGCGGCCCGTCGTGGAGCACAAACTTGGTACGGCCCTTGGCACTCTGCCGCATCTTGCCATACAAGTCCATATCGTCCCACCGCTTAAGCATCTCCGGTTCACGCTGGGTCAGGTTCGCCCGCATGGGGAAATCGGTGGACGGCAGGTGCACCGTGTCCTTGTATTCCTTCTCGGACGCGGCGTTCTTCGTATCTTGTTTGGCTTTGGTGGTCTCGGACACGTCGAAAGTACTCCAAATGAATGGCGGACAATAGCACAGCATCTCCGCGAAGTTCAAGGACTTCGCGTCAGTATTCATAGTATTCTGAGCGGGTTAGGAGGTAGTCCCGCGGCCCATGCAT
>CAZWDH010000183.1:0-14247 GCA_964632865.1 uncultured Nitrospiraceae bacterium | reverse complement strand
CAAACGCTTGGCCTTTTCCAACACCATTTCGGCGACTTGCACGTGGCGCTCGGGTGGTTCGTCGAAGGTCGATGCAATTACTTCGCCCTTGACGGAACGTGACATGTCCGTCACTTCTTCAGGACGCTCGTCGATAAGCAGTACGATGACGTGCGCTTCCGGATGGTTGATGCCGATGCTGTTGGCGATTTTTTGAAGAAGGACCGTCTTGCCCGTGAAGGGCGCCGCGACGATGAGGCCGCGCTGTCCCTTACCGATGGGAGAGATGAGGTCCATGATGCGCATGGCCACTTCTTTCTGCTCGGTTTCGAGGACGAGGCGCTCGTTCGGGTGGAGGGGCGTAAGGTTGTCGAAGAGGATGCGTTCGCGGGCGACGTCGGGGCTCTCGTAGTTCACGGCCTCGACTTTCAGCAAGGCGAAATACCGCTCGCCTTCCTTCGGCGGCCGCACGTGACCTTGAATCGTGTCGCCGGTACGCAAGGCGAACTTGCGAATCTGCGAGGGCGAAACGTAGATGTCATCCGGCCCCGGCAGGTAAGAGTAATCGCCCGATCGCAGGAAGCCGAAGCCGTCCGGCAGAATCTCGAGCGTACCTTCGCCGTACAACGATCCCGTCGCTTCGATGCTCTGCTGCAGGATGCGGAAGATCAGATCCTGCTTCTTGAGACCGCTATAGCCTTCGACGTTCAGGTTGCGAGCCGTGTCGGCCAGCTCCGTCATCGTCATGCGCTTCAAGTCACCGATCGCGATTTCCGGCCCGTTCGAATTCGCCTGAATTTCGCTTTCCGGATCGTTGGCTACGTCGACCACGGGCGTGGACGGGCGCCGGTCCCGGTCGCGTCCGTGATCGCGGCCGCCGCGCGACGGGCCTCGGCCCGGCCCACCCGAGTTGGAGCGCTTCGGCTTGCCTCGGGGCCTCGAATGCGACTTGTCGTTAACCGTTCTGTCAGCCATTCATCATCCTTTCGTATTTCCAGTGTTTGGGTAGCGCGCTACGGCGCAAGGTTGTCAAACGTTGTCAATTCCTTGTATCGGTGCCACCCGCGCGTCCCACGAACTGTTGACGCCACGGCGCGTCTCGGGTTAGTGAATCTCCGCCCAGTTGTCCCCGATGCCAACATCCACTTTGAGTGGGACGTCCAGTTCTACCGCGTCCTCCATGATTTGCTTCATCGTGCCTGCGATCTCCTGGGCCGTGTCGCCAGGGGCTTCCACCACCAGTTCGTCATGCACCTGGAGAATGAGTTGGGCGTCCGTCTCCTCCAAGGCTTGGTCCAGCCGTATCATGGCGAGCTTGATCACATCCGCCGCGCTTCCCTGTACCGGGGTATTGGTCGCGATGCGTTCCGCGGCGCGCCGCATACTCACGTTTCGGGAGGTCAATTCCGGCACATAGCGCCGCCGTTTGAGCAAGGTCTCTACATACCCGTCCTCGGCCGCCTGTCGCAGGGTCGCATCAATCCAGGCGCGCACCCCCGGATACTTCTCGAAATAGTGTTCAATGAACCGGGCGGCCTCCGCATTGGTGATCCCGAGATTCCGTGACAAGCCGAACGCACTGATCCCGTAGATCACGCCGAAGTTCACCGCCTTGGCCTGTCGACGCATCTCCGGGGTTACCAGTTCCGGCATGACTCCGAACACGCGCGCGGCCGTTTCCTGATGGATGTCGGCATCGTGCACGAAGGCTTCTTTGAGATGGGCGTCCCCCGAGAGGTGGGCCAGGATTCGCAATTCAATTTGAGAGTAATCCGCCGAAATCAGCTTCCTGCCCGCATCCCGCGGTACGAATCCTTCGCGAATGCGCTTTCCGATCTCAGTCCGGACCGGAATGTTCTGCAGATTCGGGTCGCTACTGGATAGGCGCCCGGTCGCCGCAACGGCCTGATTGAACGAAGTATGTATACGCCCGGTTGCCGGATGCACCAGCTTGGGCAACGCTTCGATGTAGGTTCCCCGGAGTTTCTCGAGAATCCGATACTCCAAAATCTTTTCGGGCAAGGGATGCTCGTGTGCAAGAACCTCGAGCACTTCCACATCGGTGGAGAATCCGGTCTTCGTCTTTCGGATTGGCTTGAGCCCGAGCTTCTCGAACAGGATCACCTGCAATTGCTTGGGCGAATTTATCTGGAAGGGTTCTCCGGCTACCTGGTGTATCTCCGCTTCCAGGCTCTTAAGCCGCCCCTCGACTTCTTTCTGAAGCTCCTCAAAGAGGTGCAGGTCTACCCCGACGCCAGCCTGCTCCATTCGGGCGAGCACGCCGATCAGCGGCCGTTCAACCCGGTCGAACAACTCCCACAACCCCCGTTCGCTGAGCAGCGGTTGGAAGACCTCGGAGAGGCGCCACGTGATATCCGCATCCTCGGCGGCGTACTCACACGCCTTATCCAGGGGAACGGTATCGAAGGTTACCGCTTTCGATCCCTTGCCGATCAAGTCGGATATGGGGATCATTTTGCGCTTGAGGTAGTGGAGACTGACTTCTTCCAGATTATGCCTCATCCGCCCGGCATCTGTCAAATACGACGCTACCATCGTATCCAGCCCGACTCCGTCGATCCGTATGCCCGCGCGCTCAAGTACGACCATGTCATACTTGATGTTATGACCGACCTTGGTGACCCCGGGGTCTTCCAGCAGGGGACGCAGCATTTCGACGGCCGTAGCACAATCCAGAAGCGTCTCGTTCGAAGGCGCTGAAACCGCCTTCATGCACTCCGCAGTATGGCCGACTGGAATGTAGTAGCCCGTGGCCGCTGCGCAGCTCATGGATACCCCGACCAATTCGGCGCGCATGGGGTCCGTTGAGGTGGTTTCCGTATCGAGCGCAAAGGCTCCGGATGCCCGCATCTCCGCGAGGACGGGTTCCAATTGCTCTTGCGTGAGGACTAACTGATACGAGGTCGTTTCGATCTCCGCCGCATCGGGCAGGTACTCTTCAAGGAGGGACTGGAATTCGAGCGCGTGGAACGCCTCTGCCAGCTTCGCCCGATTCTCTTCGCCCCGGCGACAATCCTCGACTCCCAACGGGAGGTCCACGTCTGTCTTGATCGTGACGAGTTCGCGACTCAGCCACGCCGTTTCCTTGTCGGCCTCGAGTTTCTCGCGCTGCTTGCCCTTGAGTTCGTCGATGTGCTCGTAAAGCGATTCCAGGGACCCGTACTTCTCCATCAGCGTCTTGGCCGTCTTGGGGCCGATGCCCCGGACCCCCGGCACGTTGTCTGCCGTATCCCCCATCAACGCCAACGCGTCGATCACGTGTTCCGGATCGCAACCAAAGCGTTCGCGGACTTCGTCAGTGCCGTACCAGGCGCCATTGTCTCCCTTGCTGGGGTCGTACACTTTGGTTTTATCACCGACGAGTTGAAGCATGTCTTTATCGCCGGTGACGAGGATCGTCTCCACATCCTCCTGCGCGGCGCGTTGCGCGAGCGTGCCCATGATGTCATCGGCTTCGACCCCTTGCTGGGAAAACAATGGGATGTTAAAGGCGGCGACCAGATCTCGAATGAGCGGAAATTGAGAAGACAGTTCTTCGGGCATGGCTTCGCGGTTGGCTTTGTACTCAGGATAGAGTTCGTCGCGAAAGGTCTTGCCCGGGGCATCAAACACGACCGCAATGTGGCTTGGGTTGTGCTTGCGAAGGAGTTTCAGCAGGATGCGTGCAAACCCGTAGACTGCGTTGGTCGGCTGCCCTTTCGAGTTCGTCAGGTTCCGAATGGCGAAAAACGCCCGGTATGCAAAGGCGCTGGCATCAACGAGAAACAGCCGATCAGCCATGGCTCCCCTTTCCGGCCACTGCCAGGATCTGTTCGGCCGCGCGTTTGCTCGCCCCGGCTTCTCCCAACGCGTCTCGTACGGCGCGTAGTTCCGCGAGCATCTGCTCCCGCTTGGGTCCGTCGGCGATCAGTTCAAGCGCTACCGGCAGAATCCTCGACACCGTGGCATCGTGCTGAACGAACTCCGGCACAATGCGTTTGCCCGCGAGAATATTGACCAGGCCGATATGGTCGATGTGAACCAGCATGCGCGCCAGCCAATAGGTTAGTGGCGCCACGCGATACAGAATGATCATCGGCACGCCAAAGAGGGTGGTTTCCACGGTGGCAGTCCCGGACGCGACGAGGCAGAAACGCGCGCCGTCGAGCACCTCGTAGGTCTTGCCAATGACCGTCTCGACAGGAAAATCTCCGGCGATTGACCGAATCTGTTCCTCCCGCGCCTCGTCAACACACGGCACAACGAAACGCGCCTCTGGATGCTGCTCGCGAATGCCTTTCGCCACGTCAACCATGGTTCCGAACAGCCGGCCAATCTCCTGTTCCCGGCTACCCGGCAAGAGACCGATGACCATGCCCTCGCGATAGAGCCCTTCGATGGGTGTCGCCGCGACGTGATCGAGCAAAGGATGCCCCACAAAGGTGCAGTCCACGCCGACGGCGTCGTATAGCCGTTTCTCGAAAGGCAGAATCACCAGCATCTTCTCCACGATGCGCGCGATGGTCAGCACGCGGCCCCGCTTCCAGGCCCACACCTGGGGGCTGATGTACCAGACGACCGGTATCGCCAGCATGCTCGCCCGTTTCGCGATCTGAATGTTGAAACCGGGATAGTCGATGACCACGAGACAGTCCGGCGCTTCGTACTCGAAGCCCCGAACGGTCTCGACGTAAAGCCGTTTGAAAAAGGCGAAGTGTTTGACCACTTCGACAAACCCCATGATGGCATTGCTCGCGAGGTCGTGCCTCAACTCCATGCCGGCGGCTTCCATGCGTTTTCCGCCGAGACCAACACACTCGACCGCCGGGTCAATCTGCTTGATTGCGCGAATCAGGTTAGCCCCGTGCATGTCGCCCGACGATTCTCCGGCTGAGAAGAAGATGCGCGTCACGGATGCTCCCGGATGGAATCGACCACCTGTTGCGCCAGGGCCAACGCCTCCAACGCGTCCTCGCCGGACACCAGGGGACGGCGGCGTTCCCGCACGCACTGTACAAACGAGGCGAGTTCCAGTTTCAGCGGTTCGTCCTTGTGAACGTCCAAGGGTTCGACGGAGATGAGATCCATGGGGGTCATGCCCTCTTCGAGGGGCCCTGGTTTCTTTCTGTAAACCAGCACCTCCTGGGCGCTGTAGTCGGTGGACACGTAACTTTCCCGGGCGAAGATCCGGATCTTGCGCATGCGCTCGACGGACACGCGGCTGCATGTAATATTCGCGACACACCCTGAAGCAAACCGAATTCGCGCGTTGGCAATGTCCTCCTGTTTCGAGAACACGGGAACGCCCACGGCGTCCACGGCCGTCACGGGTTCTCCAACCAACGCGCGCACGATTTCAAGATCGTGGATCATGAGGTCCAAGACCACGCTTACATCCGCACCGCGATTCGGATAGGGACTCAAGCGGTGACATTCGATGAATCGCGGCTCTCGCACGGACCCGAACAGCGCCACCACGGCCCCGTTGAACCGCTCGATGTGCCCAACCTGCAATAGCCGATCGTGGGCCTTGGCGGACGCGACCATGCGTTCGGCCTCGGCCATGGTAGACGCGATAGGCTTCTCGACGAGGACGTCCACGCCGGCTTCCAGCAGCGCGATGGTCGCATCGTGATGAGCGCTGGTGGGCACCACCACGGAGACGGCATCAACCTCTTCTTTGAGCAACTCGGATACGGTGGAGAATCCTGGAGCGTTGAAATCTTGCGAGGCCTTCGCCAGGCGCTCCGCGTGCGTATCCACCACGCCGGCCAATACAACATTGTCGAGCGCCGCGTAGTTGCGCGCATGGTGGTAACCAAGGTGGCCGACGCCGACGACGCCGACGCGAACGGGATGCATGTGAGATGCCCTTCGGGGTATCGCGCGGACCCTCGCGAGCCCGCCTGGTTCTGGTTATGGTTTCCGTTGACCGCTCAAGGTCCACTCTGTGATGTATTGCGGATGCATCCGCAATACGCGGTCCGGAGATTCAGGTGTTGCTAATTTGTGACGAACCTACTTCGTAATGCCTCGAATGGAATTGCCAATGAAGTCCAGGAAACATGCGCGTTCCGGACAATCCTCGACAGTCGCCTCAATCTCATGAATGGCCTGGGTCGTATTCAGCGTCGACCGAAACATGATCTTGTACATCGTCTTGATGGCCAACCGAGCGTCGTCGCTCAGCCCATTGCGCTGCAAACCAACCGTATTGGGCCCTTTGCACCGCGCGGGATTGCCATCGATGATCATGTAGGGGGGCGCGTCGTGCCACACACGGCTCAGCCCGCCGATCATCGCCAACCGTCCAACGACGCAAAACTGATGGATCGCGCTCAAACCGCCGATGATGGCCCTGTCTTCGACCTTCACATGGCCGGCGAGGGCCACGCAATTGGCGAGGATAACGTGATTTCCCACGGAGCAATCGTGTCCCACGTGCGCGCAGGTCATGAGGAGGCAGTTGTCGCCAATCGTGGTAACGCGATGCTCTTCCTCGTAACTGCTCATCGTACTGGCGCTGATGGTCGCGTGCTCGCGGATCACGTTGCCGTTGCCGATTTCGAGGCGGCCGATACAATCCGGTTTCTGCTTGAGGTCCTGGGAAACTACCCCCACCTGCGCGCCGGAATACAAGCGGTTACGCTCGCCCAGAATCGTCCGGCCTTCGATGACGCAATGGGGCCCGATAATGGTACCCGCACCGATTCGAACGTGGGAACCGACAATGCTGAACGCCTGAACTTCGACGTCGTCGGCCAGTTCGGCTTTGGGGTCGATGATAGCCGTTGGATGAATGTTCATGGAGAAGTCTACTTCCGCCCCTGCACACCCCGCCGGGATCGCACACGGCCCGTCGCACCACAAGCCGGTTCGCGCGCGGTTCTGAGTCATGCGCGGGGATAGTAAAACACGTTAATTCGTGCGCAATTGCGGCCTGTCACGCGACACCGCATTTCCGCGCCTGGGATCTCGTTTCTACGGTACCGCCCCCTGACTTTCAAACCGATTGACTGCACCAGAAGACGCACGTCAGGAAGGATGGCACCCCAGAGACGTAACGGATAACACAATCCCGAAGGGAAATCAAGCAGATTGGCTGGCGGGCGCACTTCTCCAAGGGCCTCGATCAGGGTTAAATGAGAGGAGTTTGTGCGGCGAAACGGCGATTGCGTGCGCCCGTCCGCCGACATCCATGCAGGCGGACGGACGATGTAACAATCACTTCAGAATCGGGAACTTCAAGGTGAAGTCAGCGCCGTTCCATTCGTTCACATCAACATGAACCTCGCCGTTGTGACGGCGCATGATGTTTTTGACCGCGGCCAGTCCCAGGCCCGTTCCGTTCTTACCCTTGGTGGAGTAGAACGTATCGAAGATCTTGGCCCGATTCTCTTCCGGAATTCCGGGTCCGGTATCGCTGACGGAAATGCACACGTGGTCCGGTTCCCGCCAGGTTCGAACATGGATCTCCCGCGGAGGCGCCTGGCCGTCCATGGCCTGGCAGGCATTGGTGATGAGATTGAGCACCGCCTGACGCATGAGGACGAAGTCGCCTTCACACAAAGGCACTTGCTGCTCAAGTTCCCGCTTCACTTTCACGGCCATCTTCTGCATCAGCGGCATGCTCACGTTCAGGCACGTTTCAGCAACGTCATTGATGTTGAGAATCGCAAAACGCTGCGTCTCGTGGCGTAGAAAGTTCATGGCCGACCGGACGATATCCGTACACAACCCGATCTGGCTGTGCATCATTTGCAACCGGTCCGGCGTCGGGGAGATTTGCGGGCGGTTGAGAATCATCTCCAATTGGCCCGTGATAACGGCCAGGGGCGTTCCGAGGTCGTGCAGCATGCCCGAGACGAAACGGCCGAGGGTCTCGAAGCGATTGGCTTCCATGGCCAACTCTTCCATCCGGCGGCGTTCCAATTCCTTGACGCGCTTGCTCAGGCCTTCCTCCACGTGACGAAGCATGACCTTCGTGTCGAAGGGTTTGACGATGTAGGCCAGCGCCCCGTATTCGACGGCGTTCATGGCTGAATCGAGTTCGCCGAACCCCGTGAGAATAATCACCTCGGTTTCCGGGTACTGGGTCTTCGTCCAACGGAGTAATTCGACGCCCGATTGCTTGGGCATGCGGAGGTCGGTGATGACCAGATCGATGGTCTCGGACCGGAGCAGGGCCTGCGCCTTGGCCACATCTTCGGCGAGAAACACGTCGTGCTCCTCTTTGAGAAGCATGCGCAACGCTTGACGCGGCCCATTTTCGTCGTCGACGATCAGAATTCTCCCGCGGATAGCCTGCTTGGAAGTCAGTCCCATTTCGTTACCCATCCCCAACACAGTCGGTTCTGCAGCCGTTACCAGTCCCATCTTGTCATACCCCCTGCGTTACAAGTCCACGGGCTCTGGAGCAAGAGCAGTGCCAAGGTGTCAAGAATTTGTCAAGTCACTACCAGTAAACTCTTTACATTTGTCAGATCGACAAATCCGGACGTACAATTTTGTACGATCGTTGGTATATCTCCAACTCCTCGTACGAAAATGTACACAAACGGCCCTCCAAAAAAGTATGCATATTGGTGAATAATGGTGAGAGGGATGCTCTTTTTCACGGGGATTCGCTCATCCCGAAAACCACGTGAAAGTGAACCAAAGAAAGGGCTTGCACTCTCCGAAGCGTTGTGCTTTAATACCGCTTCGTTCGTGTGGACGATTCGAACAGACTTCAGAAACCTTAACGAGACGAGAAAGAAACGGAACATGGTCAACACACTCCATTACGCCGACGCGCGACACGCCGTCAATAAGGCGAAGGCGGTGTGGTGCACCATGTCCACGTTTATCCGTGGCGTGGCCCGAGTACCCGCCTGCGGTTCTCGTCTCGAGGTGCTGATATCGAAGTAGCCCCTTAGAGAAAAAGCTCAAAACAAACTGAGCGCCGCAGGCGAGAACCAAACGCCTGCGGCGCTTTTCATTTTCATGGCTTTTTTCGCGGTGCCGGGTGGGCCGGAACCGCAAACCAAACCACAAGGAGAACTCGAATGAAATTCCGACATCACGACGCCGTAGAGATTACGGTGCCCCGCTGGGGCAAACGAATGTGCGCCAACCGAACCCAATCATCATCTGAGCACAGTCAATCGGGACGAAGTAGAAGAGGAGAGTGCAATCATGGCACGGTTCAATGCGGAATTCTGGGAAATTCCAACCCAGTCTGCTTACCTGGATAACGTTCCGTCCGAGCGGGCCTTGTGGTTTGAGACGGACGAAGATCGCGAACGGCGGTACGCGTTGCAGGATTTCTTCCGCAGCGTGCTGCCATTCGTCAACGACATCATCGATGCCAAGCTTACGGCGCGGCAACGCGAGATTCTACGGCTGTACTATTTCTGCAACAAGACGCAGGAAGATATTGCAGCCATGCTGAATCTGACGCAGTCCACCGTCAGCCGGCACCTGTTCGGGACGGTCCGCAATGGCAAGAAAGTCGGCGGGGCCATTCCGAAATTGAAGAAAGCGATTGAAACGCGGGATAACATCCCGATTCATTCGGCGCTGGCGACGTTGCGTACGCGGTTCGATGATTCGTCCTATGCCGCATGACGGCGAGGTAAATAATGTGGATAGTGGGAGCAGGCCCGGCGCTTACGGGAATCACGCCGCTGGGAGGATTGTAATAGTCCTTACAGGCTACTTGTAAGCGCCGGGCGGCTCTGCTACACTGGAGCTTGTCACAAGGGGTGCGCCCGAACGGGGTAAAGGGTGTGTGAACCCGATGCAGGAGCCTACGACGCGCGCATTTGGCGTGCATGGCCTCGTAAACTTGACAGCCATGCACCTTTGTGGTTAAATGTAGACTACCATGGATTTTAGTAAGCGGAACTAAGGAGACGACCACAATGAAAAAACTACTGATTGGGGTAGTAGCGGTCATGCTGGTTGCCGGAAGCGCAACCGCTGCTACCTGCGGACCCAAGACCTGGGACGACATGTCCTGGTGGGGCAATACGGGCGCGACGCCCGAGCCGTACCCCGACCAGGGCGCGGCGATTTGTCCCGACAACGCTCCGCGTTCGTGCTATTGGTGGTGGCCCACTGAGCCCGCCTCCAACAGCGGCGATACGGAACTTTGGGGTAACCGGGGCGTGGTGTACCACTGCTGGGTGCAGCCGCCGCCTCCGCCACCCCCACCACCTCCGCCTCCTCCACCTCCTCCGGCGGTAGAGCGCCAGAAGATCCTGCTCAACAACGTGCTGTTCGATTTCGACAAGGCCGTGTTGAAGCCGGAAGGCAAAGCGGAAGTGGACAAGCTGATCAATGAGATGAAGGCTCACCCGGGCGACACGGTTGTGATCGAAGGTCACACCTGCGACCTCGGCAGCGAGTCCTACAATATGGGCCTTGGTCAGCGTCGCGCAGACGCGGTGAAGAACTACATGGTGGAAAGCGGCATCGCCGCGGAACGCGTTTCGACCGTCAGCTTGGGTGAAACCCAGCCGGCTGTGCCGAACGATGGTCCGGCGAACCGGAAGCTGAACCGCCGTGCACAGTTCAACATCACGCTCGGCGCCGAGTAACCCTTAGCAAACTGAAATCCTGCGGACCGCCCCGGTGTGCAACCCACCGGGGCGGTTTTCTTTTTGAGGCTGGAGACCGGAGGCTGGAGACCGGAGGAAGATCGGTCGAAGCGATTTCAGGGAGATCCCGGCCGAACCCGGCCGAACCCGGCCGAACCCGACCGATCAGACCGATCAGACCGATCAGACTGATCCGTCCGATCGGTCCGATCGGTCTGATTAATGCTGATGAAGCTTGGCTCCTGTACACTGATCGCGAGTGGCCAAACCGTCGCGAAGGAAGGAACCATCATGTACAGATTCACCCTGCCAATGCTGGTGCTGCCGATTCTCGTGTTACCCATCTATGCTGACCCTATCGACTTAGCCTCCCGCAACGGCGCGCAGGCCCAAGAAGCCTTCCAGCGCAGCCAGCGGGTCATGAACGCGTGGCTCGAACGGGCGGATCCCGTGACCGGATTGCTCCAGCGGCGCGGCACGCAGAACATGTGGTACGTGCGGGATTCGGGCGCCGACCTCTACCCCTTCCTCGTCATGGCGGCGTACTACACAGACCGGCCAACCTACGAGACCAGGATGTTCGCGATCTTGCGAAATGAGTTGCTGCATACACGGCGCGCCGGCCAGTTGTCCGACAACGTCCTCTTCGGCGAGGCCGGGTTCGAAGATGCGGAAGTCGACATGGATCGCGTCATCTTCGGGAGTTGCGAGTATGTGAAAGACGGGCTGCTGCCCTTATCGGAGTTGCTCGGTCACCATCAGTGGTACGAGCGCATGCGCGGTATCGTCGACGACATCATCGCGTACGCGCCATATGAGACGCAGTTCGGTACGATTCCGTCCCTCAGCGCGGAGGTGAACGGCGAGTTGCTTCAAGCGTTGGTGCGTCTCGCGTACGACACGGGCGACGATGCCTATATCGATCAGGCCATTCGCATCGGGGACTTCTATTTCCAGGAAGTCATCCCCAACTCCCATGGGTTACCGTCGCACATGTGGGACCTGGAAAACGGAAAGCCGGCGTCCGATAAGTTTGTTCTATCGGATCACGGCAACGAAATCCTCGGAGGGCTTTCCGAACTGGTCATGTACACGAAAGCGACCCGGCATCCCGCGTACGAGCGGTTTCGGGAACCGCTTTCGCAACTCACCCACAAGCTGCTGGACGTGGGACTCAACGAAGACGGCATCTGGTACACGTCCATCGCGCTGGACACCTACGAACCGGCGGACGCGCGCCACGCCCATTGTTGGGGCTACCTCTTTAACGGCGTATACACCGCCTACCTGATTACGGGTGAACCGCGCTTTCGAGATGCGACGCTGCGCGCGCTGCAGACAGTAGTCGATAAACCGGCGACGTATCTGGATGATCCGGAAGGCAGCGGACGCAACTACGGCTCCAACGCCTACTCCGACGCATTGGAAAGCGCCATCGTGTTCCGCAATCGATTCCCCGACATCGTCGACGAGGAAGTGCTCGATACCTGCGTGAAGCGTTTCCTCGCGCGACAACGGGAGGACGGCATCATCGAGGACTGGTATGGCGACGGCAATTACGTGCGCACGGCCCTCATGTACGCGCTCATGAAATCGCAGGGAACCTGGGCGGAACCGTGGCGCGACGATCTCCGATTGGGCGCGGTGCCGGACGGCGATGGCGTGCGAGTTGTCGTCGAATCCGATTCGCCGTGGGAAGGCCGCATCCGGTTTGACGTG
Source organism: uncultured Nitrospiraceae bacterium (assembly GCA_964632865.1). GTDB lineage: Bacteria > Hydrogenedentota > Hydrogenedentia > Hydrogenedentales > SLHB01 > JAHDWY01. The sequence goes on along the minus strand of CAZWDH010000183.1, from coordinate 1,966 downwards.
CCGCGGCATCAGTACGTTTTCAATATGCCTATCAACTATCCACGCCTCAACGAGTGGCCGGAATGGTACACGGTGGAGCTGGACCAACTGTACGCCGTGACGGTCAACGGCGATGAGATGATCCGTAGCGGTGGCGAATTGGCCCAGGGACTACCAATCCACGCCGAGGGCCAGACGATCGTCACCGTCCACAACGCAAAGACGCAATGACGCAAAGGCGCAATGAACCACCAAATCCGATGACCTCGTTTTGCGGTATTGTAAATTAATGACAACACGTATATGAACTAAAAAATGACTGATGAATCGAAAGCAGGAGCACTTGCTGGATTGCTGGACCAGTTCATGGAGGCCGCCACATTTGAATCCGGCTTGGCCGATGCGACGCTTTCAGCCTACGCCGCGGATCTGGCTGCATATCTTGAGTTCCTCGGCCAGTCTGAAGTCTCGGACATCGACTCGGTCTCGCGCGAGCACGTGCTGGACCATTTGATCGCATTGCGGAAAGAACGGAAACTTTCGGCGCGGTCGACTGCGCGTCACCTGAGCGCGATTCGCCGGTTCCATGCGTTTCTACGCAGCGAGCGCATCGCGAATAGCGATCCTACCGAAGGCTTCGACGCACCCCGATTGACTCGCGCGCTCCCCCACGTCCTGTCGTCTCGGGAACTCGAGCGGATGCTGGACATGCCGGATCGCAGCACGCCGGAAGGCGTCCGCGATTCGGCGATTCTGGAATTGTTTTATTCCTGCGGACTACGCATCTCGGAATTGGCTAAGCTCCCGCTCCGCGATGTTTCATTGGACGAGGGAGCCGTACGAGTCCGAGGCAAAGGTTCAAAGGTGCGCTTGGTGCCGCTGGGAACGCGGGCGATGGTAAAGCTGCGCGCGTGGCTGAGCGTGCGGGACAGCGGCAAGGTGCTCGACGACACGCTCTTCCTGGGATCCCGAGGTAAGCGGATGAGCCGCACGGGCGTCTGGCAAGTGGTCAAACGGTACGCGCAAGCCGCGAACATCCAGCAGAACGTAACGCCGCACATGCTGCGCCATTCTTTCGCGACGCACCTGTTGGACAACGGGGCAGACCTGCGCGCGGTGCAGGAGATGCTCGGCCATTCGGATATCGCGACGACGCAGATCTACACCCACGTGAGTTCGGATCGCTTGAGCAAAGCCCACCAGGCGTTTCACCCGCGGGCCTGAGAAGAAGCGAGGCTATCGCGCGCCCGTCAATTGCGCGACACGATCCATCAGCTTCTCGGCGAGGTCTCCCTTGGACATGTTCGGCAGTTCTTCCACTTTGCCCTTGCTATCGACAAACGCGGCGGTCGTCGTGTCACTGCCAAAACCGGAATCGGGCGTATTCACCTGGTTGGCGACGATGAGATCGAGGTTCTTCTTCTTGACCTTCGCCGTCGCATTCTTGATGAGGTCGTCGGTCTCTGCTGCGAAGCCAACGATGATTTTACCGTTCTTGCGATCGGACCCCGCCAGGGCAAGCACGTCGGGATTCTCCACCAAACGCAGTTCCAGGTCTTTGCCGGTCTTCTTGCGCTTGGACGCCGCCGTCGCGTCCACACGGTAGTCCCCCACCGCCGCCGCGGCGATGAAGATGTCGCATTCATGCATAAGCGATGCGACGGCCTCGGCCATTTCAGTTGCCGTCTGAACGGAAACGAGTTTCACATTGTGGGGGATTGCCACTTCCGACGGCCCGGATACGACGGTCACCTCCGCGCCACGGGCCAAGGCCTCCAATGCGATGGCGCGTCCCATCTTCCCGGAGGAACGGTTTCCGATGAAGCGAACCGGATCGATGGGCTCATGGGTGGCGCCGCTCGTGATGACAACCCGCTTTCCAGCGAGATCTTTTTCCCTACGCAACAATGGCACACAGGCCTCGAGGATGGTCATGGGGTCGATAAGCCGGCCGGGACCGACGGTGCGGCAGGCAAGGCGTCCCGAA
>CAZWDH010000182.1:0-14304 GCA_964632865.1 uncultured Nitrospiraceae bacterium | reverse complement strand
TCAACAGTTGAACGAGGCCGAGGAATTCAAGAAGCCCATCGTCACGACATTGGAGAAGCTGGAAGAATTCTTCCCCGCCGAAGACTACCATCAGGACTACGCTGACAAGAACCCGGGCAACCGGTACATTCAGATGTTTGCGGCACCAAAGTTGGAGAAGGTACGCAAGGAGTTCAGCGAGCAGGTGAAAGAATAGGAGTGACGGCGGCGGAAGACGAATTGGGGACCGAATCCAAATCCAACGGTGGATGAGCTTTTGATTGAAACGCTGAGACGGCAACCATTGAGCGAGGGTAACGCACAGGCAAGTGCTCCGGTGCCATGAATCGAAACGGCGGAAGTCATAGACTTCCGCCGCCGTTTGAATCAAGAGATTCGCGAATTCTGAGGTTCGATTACACGCCCGCGCCCGCAGCTGCGTTGAGAGGTGTAAGCGGATGTTCGTCACTTGGATACCTGACGAACGATACGTGTCCATCCATATAGAGAACGTTGGATCCGCCCGGCAAGTGATTGAACCGTTGCGTGCGGCCCGGGGAATCCGGATCTGCCGCTTCAACGTGGTCCCACATCACGGCGATGTCGCTTTGTGCTCGCGCGCTGCCGGCTGGGTTATTAATGTCGGTCACGAGAAAACGTTCGACGCCTTCGCGCAGTCTCGCAATCGTAGATCCACCATTATTCCCTTGCGCGATAGCACTGCCCGGCGGCAATCCAATTTCAGCGGCCTCGGCGTCATGAATCGGCTGTATCAGGGCCAAGTAATCTTCCAGATCCATATCATTTTCCAGCCATTCAATCTGATCGGCAGTGTCCCCACCTAGGAAACCTGGAACCTGCACGCCGATGCACGCAGTCAGCCATACGTCCACAATTTCGCAAAGGTACCCATAGTAAAGATAGCTTTTTTTGTCGGCGATCTTGGCCGCATCGAACATTCCGAAATTCGGGTGCCCACTATCTTGCGTGCACCATTCACCGGCCGGACACTGGACATACTGGCTAGGATCGTTTTGCGTGGACGACGGGCAGAAAATCACGTTAATATCTGCGAGGTACTCCGGGTACACGGACGGCCCATTGAAAATCGCCGTAGGGCCGACGTCGGTGGGATCGTCCGAGTTCGACTCATCGCCCATGCGAGGGAATACTCCCCCCTGCGATTCATTCGAGTACATCTTGAACACGAGGCCCATCTGTTTGAGATTGTTCTGACAGCTTGCGCGACGTGCCGCTTCGCGTGCCCTCGCCAGCGCGGGCAGTAGAATTGCTGCAAGTATGCCGATGATGGCAATGACTACCAGCAATTCAATCAGGGTGAATCCCTTTTTTTTCATTTCGACATCTCCCGTCCGGGATGCTTGGAGATCGCAGATGGCTGCACCCCCAATTAATCCCCCAAAATTCCCCCAAAAAAACATTGACATCGATAGACATTATCGATACCACTCTTGACTCTACAGCATTTCATTTCGCCTGTCAATCCAAATTTCGGGCCAAATCGGGCCCGCGATCACAGGGAAAGGGTAATCTTTCGACATTTTGGTGCGGGTTGATCTAGGTTTAAGTCCTGTATGGCAAAGGCTCTATCAAGACACACAAGGTGACATTATCAATAATTATGCTAATCTCATGTAAATTCTAAAATGATGCAAAACCGTCTAAACTGAGAACCGTCCCTGCACCCATGGCCCAAAAACTCACCGCAGGTCCGTTCGCACAATATATACTCGCTGCCGGGAGTCATCTTTGGTATCATTGACCTTACGAAAGCAATGCCATGAAGTCACCTGCTCAAGTCCCTACAATTTACGACATAGCGCGTATCGCAGGAGTATCCGCGAATACGGTAAGCAGGGCGATAAACGGCAAAGCGGGCGTGAAAGACTCCACGCGTGCCCGCATCCTCACGATAGCACAGGATTTGGGCTATTACCCTAACCTGGGTGCCCAATCGTTGCGGACAAAACGTGAAGGCATTGTTGGTCTGACAATTCCAGCTCCGGTCGAAACGGTCCCCATCAGCCAGGCAAACTTCACCTTCTTGTTCACGGAACTCTATCGCATCTTTAGTTCGCGGGGAGAGCGAATCTGTTTTGATCTGAATCCCTTCGTCGCCTCGGCAGATGGAGATTACGCACGAAGCGTGTGGCAGCGGTTTTACGGGGCGTGCATCGTTGCGGGGCCGTTGGCGACTGGAGATCGCGTAATCGAACGAATTCATCGCTCCGGGATTCCCTATGTGGCGTTTAGCCGGTTGGACAGTCTATCTGAATGCAGCACCGCCACCGTGGACATGGAACTGGGCGCCTATCAAAGCACCAAGGTCATGATGGACCGGGGCCACCGTCGAATCGCAATTCTTAAATCTCTTTCCGGCTACCAGCCCGGGGTCGAAAGGCGGCGTGGATATATGCGGGCCCTGGATGAAGGCGGGATCACGTTCGATGAGACGCTGATCCAATCGGTTGCGTTTCGCCAAGATGAAGTTGTCAACGCGGTGCATCGCCTCCTGAAAGACAAAGAAGTGACGGCCCTCATCGATGCGAGCGGTCTGGAGGACGGCTCAAGCATCCTGGAAGGGGCACGCCGCGCCGGGCGCAAACTGGGCAAGGATGTCGACGTTCTTTGCTGGACCTATACCTCCGATACGGTCGTGTTGGAACAAGCCTGTATGCATTTATGGATACCGATTCGGGAGGCGACCACAGAAGGTCTGGAACGTCTTGCAGAATGGTATTTTGGTACTCGCGAAGGACCGGTTCGTGCGCTGTACCCGCCGACGATGCTCGAGACCAAGGATATTCAGTCCAGGCCGTCGAGACGGTACAATCGACTTTTTGACGCGCTCTTTTAGTCGGTTGCGCAAACGGTTGGCTTTAGTAGGTTGCCAGATTTCACCGGCTGAAGAGGCCCTGATTCCGCCAACGAAGGTCCATGGAGAGGTTTCTTGACGCGACGACGGGGCCGCCTGCTACACTTCGGCTCGCAGAGGGGTGCGACGGGATAACACCGGAGATCGTGGGGTTTGGGCAAGAAGGATCAGTCGTCGAAAAGAAGCCGAAGTGTGCGCTTCGGCATCGGACTCATGTCGGGTTCGTCGTGCGACGGGGTCGATGCCGCCTTGGTTCGTATCAAGGGTACCGCGCCGGATATCCGCATCAAACTCGTTGCCTTTGAGACCTTCGCCTATTCACACACCTTGAAGCAACGCCTGTTGCAGTCCCGCATCGACTGCCGGGAACTGGCGCGCCTCCACTTTGACCTCGGCAAGATCTTTGCCGAAGCCACCCTATCCATGCTGACCCGCGCGAAAGAGGAGGATGTAAAGGTCGATTTCGTCGCATCCCACGGGCACACCCTCTCCCACGTTCCGCCGGAGCTTGGGCACGAGGGCTGCGGGACGCTCCAGATTGGCGAGGCGGCCATCATCGCGCAGACGGCCAAGGTGCCGGTCATCGCGGATTTCCGCCCGCGGGACATGGCGGCGGGTGGCCAGGGCGCGCCGTTGGTGCCCTACGCGGATTGGCTCCTCTTCCACCGGGACGACGAGACGGTCGGCTGTCTGAATATCGGCGGCATCGCGAACTTGACGGTCGTGCCCCCGAAGTTGGACGACGTTTTCGCCTTCGATACGGGCCCCGGCAACATGCCCATCGACGGAGCGGTCCGGCGGATCACCCACGACAAGCATGGTGTCGACTTCAAAGGCGCCGGCGCAGCGAAGGGGAAGATCATCGAGCCCTTGCTGAAGACGCTGACTTCCCATCCCTATTTCGACAAGGCCCCGCCCAAATCCACGGGACGGGAGCATTTTTCCGTCGAAGAATACGTCCCCAAAGAGTTTTTCAATACCGCCGAGTACCCGTCCGAGGACGTGCTGGCCACGATCACCAAGGCCGTGGCGACCAGCATCATCAACGCCTGCGACCGGTTCGTCGGTCCCTCCCACGCCCTCGCCCGGCTCATCGTCAGCGGCGGCGGCGTCCACAACCGTACCCTTATGAAACACCTCCGCGAAGGCATGCCCGACACGGCGATCCTCACCAGCGATCAAATGGGCCTCTCCTCCGACGCCCGCGAAGCCATCGCCTTCGCCATCCTCGGCAACGAGACCATGTCCCTCGCCCCCGCCAACCTCCCCTCCGCCACCGGCGCCAGCAGGGCCGCGGTGTTGGGGAAGTTTTATTGGGGGTAAGGGCGCGAGGGCAGGCGTAATCGGACCGCTCAGTCCGTTGGTTGCTCCGGGTTAGACGGTTCCAGACAATTCCTGTCGCGCATCGGGTGAAGTTGCCGGCCACATTTGGCACATTTGCGGCGGGGTCTCATAAGGTCGCGTTTCGTCTTCATCACGATCTTCCAGTGCGCGTAGTTGGTATATCCGCAGTGATGGCAGATGAGGGAATTCCGGAAAAACTCCCGATGCACGACGTCAGGATCGCCGAGATCTGGGACATCCTCATTCGAGGATGCCGGATTGTTTCTATGGAGACGCCCTCTCTTCAATTCCCGCCGCCCTCATGTGGATTGCGACCGGAGACTCGACGGCTACCCGTATTGAACACATAGTATCATACGTGAACAAAGTTGTTTAACCCTTCCAGGGTATGCGTAAAGAAGGCACCTAAACCCTGGGTAGGCCTTGCTTCGCTGCGGCCAACCCAGGGCTAAAAGTATATAGGCCCGTTGGGCCATCTCGGCGGCTCGGCGCCGCCGCATGAGGTAAGGTGGACGACCTTCCGTCGTCCTACGTCCCTGCGCTGGGCCATTGTAGCGGCTCGGCGCCACAATGGCCCAACGGGCCTAGATACTTGTAGCCCCAGGTTGGCGCGCCTTGGGCGCGACTACCTGGGGTCACCGGCACCTCCCCTTCGGCCTTCCCCCGAAGGGGGTATACAACGCTTTGGCCTTGACGGTGGGCCGGGCACGCCGTCTGCTATCTCGTCCTAACTGATTTGGGACCCCAGAAACCTGCAATCCGCATCGCACGGATGGACATCGCCCTGAGTGTCTCAGCAAGCAACCATCCCTGCCATGTCTACCGCTCCCCCGGGATCCCGCGCGCCGGATCTCGCCAGCCGAAAACGGCGAGGAGCATGAGGACCTGGGAGAGGATTGACATGAGCCCGAGGGCGCCCTGAACGATCCCGTAGAATCCGATTACCGGAGCGCCGTTGTTCGTGATCTGCCAGTACTGGTAGGCGAAGAGTACGGCGGAGATCAGACGGGTCGCCAGCAGCAGACTGAATGCGATCAGCGCCACTAACGACACGGTGGGGTGTTTCTTCCAACGAACGAGGGCGAGAACGATTCCGGCGATGGCGAGTGCAAGGGCCGGCAGGTTCCAGATTTGGGACAGGATTAGTTGAGTTGGGAAGCTGGTCATGGGCGCCGGCCTTTTCGGTTGGGTTGCGATGTTTCTACGGCGGCGGAAGTGTACCTGCGCGGAAAGACGCGAGCAACTGGCTCGGATTACCAGCTTCCGTAGCAGTAACCGGGCATTTGGGGCGGTACGCTTCCAAAGGTTTCGGCACTGACGCGGGTCGCGGGGAAATAGCTGGAGTTGTTGTAGTGGGAGTATTCGACGAATTCGACGTGGCCGTCCATGTGCAGGATGTTGATCCCGATGGGAATGTGGGCGAACTCTTCGGGCCGCAATGGCACGCGATCCCATAGGATCGGTTGGTCGGATTGTCCCGCGCACGATACGCGTCCGCTGTTCGGGAAGGTGGGCACCAGCAGGTTCAAGTTCTCCATGGAACCCGCGGGCCATTGGTTGGCGGTAGCGTCAAAGACGGCAACGGCCTGTTCGTCCGAACAGATCGCGTAGCCTGTGTAGATGTAGTAGAGCGACGACACACACTCGGGTTGCGCATCCGTGCTTCCCGCTCCGGAGAACGCGACCGTTGGGCGGAAGGGACTGGACGGACACACGAGGATCTCCAAATCGCTGAGGTACTCGGGGTAGAGCGCCGTAGCATCGACCATCCAGTTGTCGCGGTGGGGACTGAGCGACGGATAGACCCCTCCCTTGTTCTCGTTGGCGAACATCTTGAAGACGATCCCCATTTGCTTGAGGTTGTTTTGGCAGGACGCGCGACGTGCAGATTCGCGTGACCGGCTTAGGGCAGGCAGCAGCACGGCAGCCAAAATCCCGATCAGGGTCAGTCCGGCGATGAACTGGAACAAGAACTTTTGAGTGATGTGCCCTTTCATGGTTCGGCCTCTTGCGTACTTGCGGATCCGACCGATCGGACTGATCGGACCGATCCGGCCAATTGCGTAACGAAAGGTGCGACGATCAGCACCGCGACCAACACCGCGCCGTAGATCACCGGAGTAAGGCTGATCGGAAGGAAGTGTCGGGCGACGCCCAGTGCAATCGCGATGAGCAATGCGCCAGTCAGGGCGAAGCGTGCTTTACCGGACTTCTGCATTCTTCGGACGACCACCGTAAGCACGGCCCACGCGAGGAGTGCCCCCGCGGCGAATAGCCCAGCGGTCATTAACAACCCAAGTGCCGCCTCGGCCCAGCGCGGGTAAGTGGTGACCCGAAGGTTGAGCGTTTCGCCTTGCGTCGTCAGGACCGTGTGGAAACTGTAGGGCACACCCGTGCGCGGCAGATCGATGGGCACCGGGAGCACGCCCGCGAGGGCGGAAACCGAGGACCCGACCCCGGCCTGTTGTTGTTCGAGCGGCGCCCCTTGATACTTCTGGCTGGGTCCTCCGCCAGCCGAGCCGGCGGGGTTATTGATATCCGTAATAAAGAATCGCTCGACGCCTTCGCGCAAGCGCGGGATCATCTCCATCCTCGCGCCCGCGGTGGTAGGCCGCGCTGTGTCCACAGATCCGCGCAGTTGATAATCGTAGGGTTTTAGGTCGCCTTCCGAAGTCAACAAGCGTCGCGTCTCGGGAAGGAGAACGGTCCACGAAACTTCGCCGGCCATGATGTCCGTTGCCGGGGCCTGCAATCCGAACGTATGCGTCAGGCCTTTCGGTTCATCCACGTGCGTCATGTAGAGCAGTTCGACCGGGAAGGAGCCCAGGCGGCGGTCAATTTCGACCGACTTGAACAGAGGAACAAGCACCGCTCCCTCACTGTCGCGCGCCGGTTTGACGACTTGGCCGCCGACCCGGGCTGACCAGACTTCGGCCTCGGAGGCAAGTTCAACGCGCAGGAACTGGCGGACGCTGTTGCGCACTTCGTAGACCGACCGCGTCACGGCCATGCCGTCTTCGGTGATGACGGTCTCGTGGCTCGCATGTTCGATGGTGGAATCCGGCATGGGGACATCTTCCAACCGGCGCACAAGGAGTGGTAGATCGCGCGCGCCTTCCGTGTAGCGAAATGCCAGCAGGATGGGTTTTGGGGATAGCGCGCGGACCTCCGCCGGAAGCTCACCCGCATCGATTCGGGTCAATCCTTGCAGGGCTTCACCGGGACCAATTTCGACGTTCCCAAGGGCAATCACGCCCACGTACCCCGACTCGCGGACGACACCCGGCGTCTGCAAATCGGGAATGCGAATGTTGTCCCCGTCGTAAGGCATCTCGTAGGTCACTTCGAGGTCGAAGGCGTCTTCCACGGAGTGGTTGAGCTTCACGTCGACGTCCAACGAATCGTTTTCAGGATTCTGCGACCAGGCGACACCCTGACCGACGACGTCCAACAGATTCGCATCGTCAGGGAGACGCAAGGCGAAGGAATCCACCGCGCCACGGAGGACGGCGAAACGGAGCAACGTCCGGCAGGAGACGTAGTTCTCGGTCAGTTCGGTCAAGGTCCACGCCGTGCACGCGACGCGGGGTTCCACGCGCGCGGGCGGTTTCGGCAACTCGGCGGGCAACGTGTATTGAATAGCGATGCTCTTCGTCGGTTTGAACGCAATGTCCGCTTCCATCCGGTCCCCTTGCCGGTTGATTGCGATGTTCGTCGCCATGGGCGAACGCACGATGGCGTCCTTCGCGGGCGTGGTAAGCGTCATCTGAGTGACGGGCGCTTCCGCGCAGGGGAACTCAAAGGAAACCACACCATCCTCCGACGTCGCGTTCACGTAGAACTCGACCGCGAGCCTGTGCTCTCCGGGTTCGTTGAGGAGCAGCGTGAGCCATTCCTGCTGGTCGCCCACGAGGTGCGCCGGTTCGCCGTCGAGCCGCACGGAGGATAGTCCGACCGTGCTTCCGAGTACCGGTACGCGGCTCCAGGTTTCGTCGTCGTAGACGTGAATGGTGAGTTCGCCCTGCACGCGTACCGACGTTGCCTCGGAGGCGAAAGCCGTATAGTGGGCCGCGGCAATGGTCCACGGCACGGGCGGTTTTGGCTTCTCTTTCGCGCGCGCCTCCTCCCGTTCCGCCTGCTGCAGCGCCTCAACCAGGGCCTTGAAATCCGTCCACGGCACGGACATGGTTGCCTGGGGCAAATTGGGCAGACTTTGGCTCGGCTCCGGTTGCGGCGGGGATTCGGGAACGTCCTGAGCATAGAGCGCCCCCACGCACAAGAATATCGGCAGAAGGTACCGCATCATGTTCACCCTCCCGGTCCTAATTTCGCAATTGTCTCTGCATCCAGTACGCATCAGGAGAGAGGAGGTTCATTTGTAGGACGGGAATGATTCCCGTCCCGGGAGTTCTAGTGCGATGGAGCGTTTCGTCAATCCGAAGTTTTGCAGGCAGCCCGAGGTAAACCGCACGGACGAGGCGCCTCGCGGATCGGTGCGTACGCGGATTTGGAGCAGACTCAGAGGCACACGTAAAGGACGGACTTGCCGAGAACGGGACTGGTCGGGAATCATTCCCGACCTACATTTGGGACTGGCAACTGCTTGCGGTTTTCCCTACAGTGGTGGGGGTCAGGTTTATGAACCGGGGAAAGGACGAACCATGCGGGTATATCGCTTTCTTGCACTGATTCTTGTCGCTGCCGCCGCAGCGCAAGCGCAGTTCATCAATGTCGGATCCGATCTGCAGCCGGTGATTGACAGCCTATTGATTCAGACCTTCGGAGGGAAAGCGCATTTCCAATTGCACTCCCCCACGCCGCAGGAGGTATCGCTGATCTTTGATGAGCCGTGGGAAGGGAACGCCTGCAACTACGTCACGGTGTTTCAAGACGGCGACCGCTACCGCATGTACTATAAAGGCGATAACCTCACGATTGGCGAGAAACTGGAGTCCCATCCGTTGACCGCGTGTTATGCGGAGAGCAGCGATGGCGTTCATTGGGAGAAGCCAACACTCGGATTGTTCGAATACGAAGGGTCGAAAGAGAACAACATCGTCTGGTTCGGTGCGGGGTCCCACGACTTTGCGCCGTTCATCGACGCCAATCCCGATTGTCCGCCGGAGTCGAAGTACAAAGCGGTCGCGAACGGCGGGAATGGTCTCATCGCTTTCGTATCGCCGGACGGCATTCGCTGGACGCCGCTGCAGGACGGGCCGATCATTACGGACGGCGTGTTCGACAGCAACAACGTGGCGTTCTGGGACCCGAACACGCAGGAGTATCGCGCGTTCACCCGCGATTTCAAAGACGGCGTTCGCGATATCAAGATGTCGACATCCAAAGACTTCGTGACGTGGACGGAGCCGGTGTGGCTCGACTATCCCGGCGCACCGTCCGAACAGTTGTATACGAACAACATCATTCCCTACTTCCGGGCGCCGCAGATCTACCTGGGATTTCCCACGCGCTATGTGGAGCGTGGTTGGACCGATTCGACGCGGGCGCTGCCGGGATTGGAGAATCGCGAGAACCGGTCGAAACTTCAGGAACGCTACGGGATGGCGATCACGGACGGCCTCTTCATGACGAGCCGCGACGGGCGCACATTCCACCGCTGGAGCGAGACCTTTCTCCGTCCGGGTATTCAGCGTCCCGACACCTGGGCCTACGGTGATAACTACCAGTGCTGGGGCGTCGTGACGACGAAGTCGGCCATGCACGGCGCGCCGGACGAGCTGTCGGTCTACGCGACAGAAGGGTACTGGACCGGGACAAGCAGCCAGTTGCGGCGGTACACCTTGCGGATGGATGGGTTCGTCTCGGTACACGCGTCCATGGCAGGCGGCGAGATCATGACGCGGCCGCTCGTATTTGAAGGCAAGGTACTCGCGCTCAACTTCGCCACGTCGGCGGCGGGCAGTATTCGGGTCGAAGTGCTCGATGTAGGCGCCGAGCCCATCGAAGGATTCACGGCAGACGACTCGACGGAGATCTTCGGCGACGAACTGACGCGCGTGGTTTCGTGGAAAAACGGCAATGACCTGTCCGCGCTGGCAGGAACACCGATCCGCTTGCGGTTTGTGATGAACGACGCGGACCTGTACGCGTTCCAATTTCGGCCATGATTCCCTGGGAGGGCGGACATTCCTGTCCGCCAACACCGATGACTTTAGGATCGAAGCAGGCGCGATACCTGAACAGGGAATTCGATGTGCCGGTGTTCGCAGGTAATCTCATCCGTTGAGACACTCGAGTTGGCGGGTTGGAAAACCCGCCCTCCTATAGCGCCAAGATTTCGGTTTTGAATCCAAAAGGAGTAACACATGATTCGTCGAGCATCGCTAATAATCGCCGTTGTATTCGCCATGGGCGCAGCCTTCGCCCAAGAGGAAATCGATCCGGCAACCGCGACAAAAGGCGAGAACGGAATCCTCTGGTACAACGCACTGGAAATCGGCCTTGAAGGCAAAGGCTGGACGGACACGGAGCACCCCTATGACCGGCTGCCCAGCAAAGCCAAGGGAGTCGTGCCCGATCCGGTGTGGAGTTTATCGCACGATTCCGCGGGAATGGCCGTACGTTTCGTGACGGATGCTTCAGCAATCCGCGCGCGCTGGACCGTGCGCGATGAAGGGCTCGCCATGCCGCATATGCCCGCGACGGGCGTGAGTGGTGTGGATTTGTATGTGCGTGGCGACAACGGCTGGGGCTGGATTGCACAAGGCAGGCCATCGGCGGTGAGCAATGAAGCGGAGTTGGCGACAGGCATCCCGGAAGGATCGCATGAGTACTTGCTCTATCTCCCTTTATACAACGGGACGGAATCTCTGGAGATCGGAATTGCAGAATCGGCTACGTTGAGCAAGGCCCCGGCGCGTCCGGAAAGCAACAGCAGACCGGTGCTCGTCTATGGCACTTCCATCGTGCACGGCGGTTGCGCGGCGCGGCCCGGCATGGCGTACCCCGCGATCATGGGACGCTGGCTCGATCGTCCTTTCATCAATCTCGGATTCTCCGGAAACGGGAAGATGGAGATCGAGATGGCCGACTTGATCGGCGAACTCGATTGCGCGGTGTACGTCATCGATTGCGCGCCAAACATGGCGCCGGAGCTGATCGCGGAACGGGTAGTGCCGTTCGTGAAGCGGCTGCGCGAGATCCAGCCGGAGACACCGATCCTTCTCGTCGAGAACATCGAGTACCAGGCGGGCTGGTTCCTTCCGGCGAAGCGGGATGCCTATGTGAACAAGAACGTGGAGTGGAAAAAGGCGTTCGACACCTTGCAAGCGGACGGCGTGGCGAATCTGCATTACTTCCCCTGTGACGCTTTGCTCGGCGACGACCACGAAGGAACGGTCGACGGGACACACCCCACGGACCTCGGATTCTATAGAATGGCGCAAGCCCTGGAGCCGGTCGTGCGCGAGCTTTGCGAATAGACCTTGATCGCAAATTCTTGGTAGAGGATCAAAATCACATCCCCCTTAATCCCCCTTCAAAGGGGGAGTGGGCTAGCGGCGCGCACTGAGATTCAGAAGTCTACCGAATTGATCCGCGACGATCGTCATTGCTTTCGCACAACGCAAAGCGTTGTGAATCATTCCCCCTTTGAAGGGGGACAAAGGGGGATGTTCTTCAATCTGCCGAGATACGCTTGGCATTACTTGACGCGATAAAACCACGCGAAACGCCGGTCGTTGATCAGGACCTCGTCTGCGCCATCGCCGTCGAAGTCGTGGATGCGGACGTAGAATCCATAGCCATAATCGTCGGGCCGGCCGGGAACTTCCCCCCAGTCCTGCGCCACATTCGGCGTGTGCGGGAACTCGAGCGAGCGCGCGCCGTCGCTGCCGATGACGTAGGGCCAGCCCGCGTCGGAGAAGATGATGAGGTCAGTATTTTTCTCCCCCACGCCGCGCAAAATCTGCAACGGTTCAAAGGTGTGGAACGCCTGGTTGCACGCTTCGGCTTTGCCTAATGGGAAGTTCTCGGGCGGCGTCATTTGCCAGACTTCGTTGCCCTTGCTGTCGAAGAGCTGTAGGTCGGCGCGCTTGTTGTGCACCACGACCTGCGCTTCGGTCGCGCCGGGCAGGAAATGGCCGATCGCGCAGACTTGCGGATGCGTGCCTTCAAAGCTCCAGATCAACTCTCCGGTTTGCGCGTCGAGCAGGTATTCCATGTTGCTCGCTGCGAGCGCGACGGCATGGCGTTCCCCCACCTCGCCCACCGCGATGGTGTCGACGTGCATCTCCGCGGCGTCCCACGTTTCGTCCGGAACCGTGCGATACGTCCACAAGGTCGACAGATCGTTGTCGACCGCGTTGAATCCGATGAGGAACTCGTCGAGTCCGTCGCCGTCAATGTCGTGGACCACAGGCGCATGCCCGGCGCCGCGGTAGTCCACCGTCCTGATGAGATTCAATTCGCCGTCATAGAACCAGCAAGGGTTCGCGTACTCGTGGGGCGCATACGCCGATTCGGAATTCTTGACGAGGACAGTCCAATCCGCCGGCCCGGAACCCGTGTGCGCCAGTCGGACGATCTGCGCGTTGTCGGCAGGCGCGGTGACGGATTTCTTGATGTTCCCGGTGCGTCCGTCGATCAGGAGAATGTCATCATTCCGCACGCAGACGATCTCCGGCGCGCCGTCGCCATCGATGTCCGCGCAATCGAGCCCCCGCTCACCGCAGTGGGTGATGAAGGGCCGTTCGCCGATCCACGGCGTGCCGATTTGCCAGAGGATCTCGCCGGAGGGCGCCGTCGCGGTCAGGCAGAAGTGAACGCGCTCGTCTACCCGGATGCGGCCCGTCCACGGGCCTTCGTCGAATACACGACTATGGAAAATCCCCGGTGACTGGAGCCAGAGGATCTCCGTGCCCGGGTTGCCATCTACATCGTAAACAAAGGGGATACCGCCGAAATCGTGGAGAGAGACTTCAGCGGACATCTCGAAGCTTGCGCCAGTAAGTATGGATGTCAACCCAAGTATCGTTAAAACCGCGATGTCCATAACTGCGCTCCAGAGATTCGATTGCCGATACGCATGGTATAACAGTCCGGGGCTGCAAGTCCTGCATAATGCGCCCTGCGATTGCGCGAATCCATACCCCGCGCCGGCGTTTTGCACTCGAAGAATCGCCCCGGAAGTCAGGAACTGAACGCCGCATTTCCTGTTGACCCGAGTGCCCCTTCGGCCTACCATGGAAGTGGCAAAACCGCCAACGGGGGAGACGTATCATGAACCCGGAACACCCAATTACGAACTCCGAATATGTAGCGCAGGCGTCCCGCCTGCTACTTCGACAGACGCAGCGACCGGCAACAACGAGCAGGCGGGACGCCTGCGCTACATTTGCTGGACCACGTTCAGGAGTATGGGTGAACGTGCTCTTGATCACCGCAACCCTTGGCGCCGCCGTGTTGCTTACCGGGTGTCCGCCGGTCGAGGAGCCTCATGTCATTCTTGGCACCTGGGACTACATCGAGGACGCCCTCGACGGCTACGTCCGCTGGGAGATCAAGCCCAACGGCACAATCGAACAGACCGACCTCGGCCACGGTATCCTCGCGGGGAACCTCACCTGGGTGCTCACGGGGCCCAACGAGATCCGCATCAGCCAGGACAATGGCATCAACCAATGGCTCCTCGAAGGCACCATCTACTCCGGCGACTACATGGCCGGCACCTGGATGCAAGTCGCCGGCGCGGATACCGGCACGCACGGAAACTGGACGGCGAACCGGTTTCCGTGAGCGGTTCGATTCAGTTGCTGTGAGGTCTCTAGACAAAGATCGATGGGGCCGACCACAGAAGAACATCCCCCTTGATCCCCCTTCAAAGGGGGAAGTTCGCGAACCCGATTTCGGGTAAGCATGAAGATGAACGGTGAACGCGCGGGCTTCCGACACTGCCATTCGCCACGCGAAGCGCGAGGCCGCAAATCCTCTTCGAAGGGGCAGGCCCGCAGGGTCGAGGGGGATGCTCTTCCGGGCCAGTTTGTCTCCCGTATCGTTCCGATCTGGAGGGGTGCACCCCGTTTTTCTTTTGACGTGTAAGCGCAAGTTGATAATGTCCGCCCTGT
>CAZWDH010000181.1:0-14387 GCA_964632865.1 uncultured Nitrospiraceae bacterium | reverse complement strand
CGCTTGCTCCGACGGCAACGCCGCCAACCAATCGGGAACGGGATAACTGCCCACTACAGTGGTATGAATCATAATCGGCTCCTTGCGCATGCATGATTTCTCAGTGTCCGAATCGCCCATTATCGCAATGGCTGAAGGCCGCGTCCAGCGGCGCCATGACGTCTGAAAAGTCGTCTCGTCTTTATCCCGGCAGAAAGTTGCTGTGTCCCTCGGGAAGTTTCCGCGACACCCGTGACACAATGAATGCGCATGATCCAAACTACGGTAGGCCGCTGGCGGCCGTTGACCCCTGTTACGCGGTTGTATGTAGCGGTGCGAGCGAGTAACTCGGGCCGGAGGGAGCACAGGGTCCTGATCGAGAGGCCGAAAACTCCGGCAAGCGCTGTGGAGACGGTGAAGTGCGCAGACAGCACTTGCCGGGGGACGTGGTTGAGCAGGTCCAGGCATACCTCGATTTCCACGCGCCTGTGGAAGAACACCTCGCCGACCAATTGTTGATCTCTATGGCATTGGCCGGTGGCGGAGCGTTTACGACGGTAGCTCCGTCCAGCCATACGCATACGAACATTGAAGTTATCGAGCAGTTTCTCGATGTGCGATTTGCGATTACGGAGGGGAAGAATGGGGACAGGCAATTTTTTCTTGTTGATGCGCGGAGAATGAGACCAAGGCGCCGAGAAAGAAAAGGTACCCGTCCCCAATTCTCCCATGGGAGTTCATCTCCATGAAGACACACGATCTGATTCAAATCGGCATCCCGCGCGGCGAGGCCGTCGCGCTGGCAAAAGAGGCCGCCCGCAACGCCGCCGACGCAGGCATGAAGAAGAACGATATCCGCGCCGCACTGGAATCGGTCGTCGCGGAGCCGGGTACCTACCACCAGGACCAGATCTTCGGGGACCTCGCACGGAGTCTATTTGGACGTCCGGAAGCGCCGCCCACGACGCGCGATGGCGGCCCCGCGCCGTGGAAGCAGTGGGGCCGTGATCTCGATCGGAATTCCATCGAGCAAATGGAGAACGCCTGCGCGTTACCCGTGGCGGTGCGCGGCGCGCTTATGCCGGACGCGCACGTGGGTTACGGTTTGCCTATCGGGGGCGTGCTCGCCACGAAGGGCGCGGTGATCCCCTATGCCGTGGGCGTCGACATCGCGTGCCGCATGAAGATGACCGTGCTGGATCTTCCCTTGAAAACGCTCGACGCCAATCCGGACCGGCTCAAGAACGCGATCCAGGAAGAGACGCGTTTTGGCATCGGCGCGAAGTTCACTGACAAACGCCGGCACCCGGTGATGGATGAAGACTGGAACGTGTCGCCCATCACCCAGCGCAACAAGGACAAGGCCTGGAGCCAGCTCGGTACGAGCGGAAGCGGAAACCATTTCGTCGAGTTCGGTGAGTTGGAGATTGTCGAACCCGGCTTGTCGCTCGAACCCGGGCGTTACCTCGCGCTGCTCAGCCACAGCGGCAGCCGCGGCACGGGTGCGTCCGTCTGCGATCACTACAGCAAACTCGCCATGGGGCGGCACAAGGAACTGCCGCGTCCTATGCAACACCTCGGCTGGCTCGGCCTCGACACCCACGAGGGGCAGGAGTACTGGGCCGCCATGGAATTGATGGGCAAGTACGCGGCGGCGAACCACGCCTGCATTCATCGCGCAATCGCGAAGCATCTCGGCGTGAAGGTGCTGCTCGATATCGAGAACCACCACAACTTCGCGTGGAAAGAACGGCACGATGGCGAAGAGGTCGTCGTCCATCGCAAAGGCGCGACGCCCGCGGGCGAAGGCGTCATCGGAATCATTCCCGGATCCATGGCGACGCCCGGCTTCGTCGTGCGCGGCCGCGGCAACGAAGCCTCCCTCAACTCGGCGGCCCACGGCGCGGGCCGCGTCATGAGCCGGAAGCAGGCCCACAAGACGCTGTCCTGGGACGAAGCCAAAGCGTGGTTGAAGAAATCCCGCGTGACGCTCCTATCCGCCGGACTCGACGAAGTGCCCATGGTGTACAAGAATATCAACGAAGTCATGTCCGCCCAGAGCGACCTTGTCGACATCCTCGCGCGGTTCAACCCGCGCCTCGTCAAGATGGCCCCCGCCGGCGAACGGCCGGAGGATTGACGGCGAGCGAAGGGCCGACCTTCACGCCCGGTCGGGTCCGGTGACAACGTCCACCAATGGCCCGCTGTCGCGGTTCGACTGCCGAGTGCGGACGGCAGCGTGGAGCGCGCAGAGGGCCACGCCTACGAGTGCGGCGAGCAGGAGTCCTTTGGCGAGGGCGATGCAGACGAAGAAGGCGATCACGCTGAGGCCGGTCCAGCGCGCACTCGGGTTGGGTTGCCACGAGGGGCCGGCAACCGTGAACGCCACGGCCGACACGAGCAACCAGCCGAGGAAGTTGGTCGCGGGGATGCCGTAGTACCAGCCCGGATGAACCCAGGTCCAGTAGTCGAGCGGACCCGCCGCTAGGGGATCGATAATCAAGTCGATGGAGGTCATCCAGATTGATGCGATCACAATGCGAACGACCGGGGTCAAGCGGTACTCGCGGAGCATCTCCATGATGTACGCGAGCAACACGAGCCATGCGGCGATCATGACGAGCGGCACGCTGAAAAGGTGAGGTCGCAGCACCTGGGTGTACGCGTACGCGCCGAAGGGGAAGTTCGTATGCACGCCGAGAATCTCGGCGACGAACCCGACGCCTGCACACGCGGCCATGCGGGGCCAGTCGCGTGCGGCGCTGCCCGTCAAGACGAGCACTCCGGCCAATCCCAGAAATAACGGCGCCGTCCACGACACATGGTCGGGCGGTCCACCGAAGATCCAGTAGGCGCCGACGCCGCCGAGCCAGAAAAACCCGTAGGCGAACGCCAGTACTATGAAGAGCGTCTTACGCATGCTCGTGCTTCCGGATCAGTTCACTCGTTATCGCGGCGGAGAGCAGCACGGTCGGCGTGCCGCCGCCGGGATGGGTGCTGCCGCCGACGTAATATAAGCCGCCGATTCGCCGGTCCTTGTTTGGCGGGCGCAGGAATGCCTTCTTCCAGCCGTGGGAATGGGTGCCATAGATGGCTCCGCCCGGCATGAGGTAGCGCTGGGCGAGGGTGCGCGGCGTCCAAACGTGCTCGACCGCGATGTCGGCTTCCGTGACAGGAAAGCCGCCCTTACCCAGCCGGGCAAATACGCGGCGACGGGCTTCGGCAATCTCATTATCGTCCCACGGTTCATTGTCGTTGGCGGGCGCGTTAGCCATCACGAAAAGCGCTTCACCGTCACCTGGTACCAGCGTGCGGTCGGTGCGGCTGGGCGCGCTCACATAGACGGTCGGGTCATCGGGAAAGCGCCGCTCCCCGAACAACTGTTGAAACTCCCGTGCATAGTCCGTCGAGAAATAGACGCTGTGATGATGCAACTCCGGCAAAGACCTGCGCAGGCCGAGCAGGAACACGAGCCCCGACATGGAGCGGTCTCCGCGAGCCATCGTTGATTCCGGCGCGTTCCCAAGCAGTTGGGCCGTCATGGACGCGTCGCCATTCATGATGACCACGTCCGCTTGGATCGACTCGCCCTCCGCGGTCTCGACACCGGTCACCCGTCCGTTGCGGTTTGCAATGCGTTCGACACGGGTGTCCGTGCGGATGCTTACCTCGAGTTCCTCCGCGATCCGGGCGAGGCACTCAACGATTCGGTAAAGGCCGCCTTTCACGTACCACCCACCGAAGGCGTACTCGATGTACGGGATCACCAGAAGTGTTGCGGGGCTTTCGTAGGGCGACGAACCGACGTAGGTCGGGTACCGGTCGTAGAGCTGCCGCAGGTGCGGACTGTGGAAATGTGAGGCCACGGCCTTGTGGTAGTTCCCCCAGGCGTGACGCAAGGGGAAGTGGCGTAGCGATCGAAGGACATCCCGATCCGGCGGCGCCGAAGGCGGTTTGCGCAGGAACGTCGCGTTGGACACTTCAAAGAGCCGCGCGCCCAGCCGCAGAAACCGGAGGAACCCGTCCACATCGCGACGGTCCAGCGATCGCAGGGTCTCCAACCATTCGGGCATGGAACTCGAATACGTGAAACGCGTTCCATCGTCGTAGTGGTAGCGTGCCAGCGGTCGCATGGCATCAAGTTCGAGGTGATCGCCGAGCCGTTTCCCGGCGGTTTCGAAAAGCGACTCAAACACCCACGGCATGGTAATCAGTGAGGGCCCCGTGTCGAAGGTAAACCCTTCCGACTGGAACCGGTTCATCTTGCCGCCGAGAGTTTGCCCCTGTTCGCACAAGGTAACGCGCCACCCGCGCGACGCCAAGCGGATCGAAGTCGCAAGTCCTCCGAGGCCGCCCCCTATGATTGCTGCATGGCGTCGAGTTGTCATCGAATGTGGATCCGTTCCCGCGCGCATCAGTTGCGGGCGCGGTACAGCCGGCCTTTCCAATCAACACCCCGTCCCGTCGTGCACCGCCACCACGAGGCGACTCCCAACGCAATGAGCACGATCTGTGCGACGGGATGACCGAGTACAGACCAGAGGGGATGGCGGAACCGCAGCGCCAGAAGTGCGCGCGCGGCGAGAATACACAGTGCCGCGCCCGCAAACATGCCGCTACCGGGAACGCCGGCCGCCATCAGCGGTAGCGCCGCAAAAGGCAACAGGAAGACGAAAGCGTGAAAGCCCAGAAATAGCCAAAAGGTGAATCCGTGCCGGAAGGCCGGGTAGAAATTCTTGCGAAAGCCTCGCCAAATCCCGCGCAAGGAATCGTACATGCGAACCTGAACGACGTCCTGCCCGTCCAGGCAGACACCCCGCTCTCCGCGTTCGCGCCAGACCCGGGCGATGCGCGTGTCTTCGAAAATCTCCGCGCGCACCGCTTCGTGACCGCCAACGCGCACGTAGGCACTGCGATGGACGAAGATGCACGCGCCATGGGCAAGGCCGAGAGACGCTTCCCATCGCTTCAGCGAGAGCGGCGCGGGGAACATCGTAAAGACGAGAAAGTTCAACATGGGCATGAGGAGCCGTTCCCAGAAGCCCGCCATGACAAATCCCGGCCAGCAGGATACCAGCGTAACCGCACGGGTTTCGGTTTCTCGCTGCATGCGCGCAACCGCACCGCGCTGAAGGACCGCGTCCGCATCGAGGAAGAGCAGCCACTCCGAGCGCGCCGCGGCGGCCAGGCGCGCGCAGGCGAAGTTTTTCCCGCACCAGCCCGTCGGCAACGCGTGGGGTTCCAGGAGCCGGACGCGGGCGTCCATAGCCTGATACCGGGTAACAATCGCGGCGGTACCGTCAGTGGAGTGATCGTCGTACACGAGCACCTCGGCGACCGGGGTGCCCTGACCCAGGACCGAGTCCAGGCACGCGCCAAGCGAGGCGGCCTCGTTGCGCGCGGGGATGAGGACGGACACGCGGGGCGCCGCATTCGTGGACGCGGAGCCTGGCGAAGGCCATGCAATGACGTTCCACGCGACCAGGAGAAGAACGCCGAAGGTGATGCCGCAGAGGATATATCCGGCTATCAGCACGATGGTGTCTCTCCGTAGTTCGGACTAGAGCGAAAGCGCGCGCCGGCCGACTATGCCCGCCAACCCATCGCTTCGCAGCGTTGCCGGCTTCCCAAAAGCGATAGCGGCAACCTGCTCGGCCGCCTCGATGAGCGGATTGTGTCCCGCGCCAACCAAAGGGTGAACCTGCGCGTGAGGCCAAACGCCCTTCCAGATCGTAACGGATTTCTTGATGGCCGCAAAAGAGCGGTCGCCATACGCAAGATCGACAGGAACGGAAAGATCCGCGAAGCTGTCCCAGTGTGGCACCGCTCGAAAAGCCCGCAATACGTCCAGCACGAATTCATGATCCACCGATTCAAAGGACTGCGTGAGGTTGGACTTGGCCGTACGCTTTCCGCGCAGCGCGGCGTTCGTGAAGTACCGCCCGAGGGGATTCGCGAAGGTGCTGTAGTACGCGCGGCGTCCGAACTCGCCCCACGTAAAAACCTTGAAGTACAGCGGCATGTATGCGAAGGGGTCGATCAGCACGAGCCGCGCCACGCGTTCCGGTGCTCGTTGCGCCGCCATCATGGCGAGGTTTCCGCCACCGCAATATCCGATCAGAGTAATCGGCGCGTTGGAAACCAGGTTGATCGTGTCCACCAGGGCGTCAGCAACGGAATCCAGTGTCCACGCCACCGGCCGCAGGGATTGTCCGTAGCCAGGCAAGTCGACGCTATACAGGGCGGCGTCGGCAGGGAGATGAGGTGCGAGGTGGCGGAAAGCCCGGTGATTGCCGGCCCAGCCATGGATCGCGAGATAGGGGGTGCTGCCGGTGCCGTAGGGTTCAATGTGCATGGGCCTGAATCCTTTCCGCCGTGAGGCGGCCGCCGAGGACGACCATGGGCATGCCGGTACCCGGAGTGGTGCTTGCCCCTACATAGTACATCCCTTTCACGGATTCGAGATAGTTTTTTGCGCGAAACGGCCCCACCTGGAAAAAATTGTGCGCGGCGCCGAACGCTGACCCGTCGTAGAGCCCAAACCGATCGCGCCAATCTTCGGGGGTGTAGGTGGTTTCGAAGGCAATGCGGCCCGGGTCCAGCGAGACGCCGTGCTGCGCCATACGCGCCAATACCTGCGCCTTGACTTCCTGGGCTGCAGCACGCCAATCGCAATCCGGCATTTCGCTCAGCAAAGGCGTCGGCACCAGCACGAACATGGCAGTGTCACCGTCGGGCGCGAGGCCTGGATCGGTTTCCGAGGGGACGCTTACATAGAAGGGCAATCCGCGTGGAATGCGATGGTTGTGCATGAGGTCGTCGAAAGCGCCGCGATAGTCGTCGGGCAGGTAGATCGTGTGGTGACGCATGTTCTCGACTTTGCCGCGAATACCCCAGTAGAAGGTAAGCACCCCGCAAGTCATGCGCGTCCGCGTGGACTTGCGGCGCAGCGGATCCGACAGCCCGTTCGCGTCCAGCAACTGGGTATCCGTCGTGGGTACGTCTACATTGGAGACGACGATAGACGCGTCGCTCCGATCGCCATCGGCGAATTCCAATCCCTTCACACAGAAGTGTTCCATACGGATCTTGGTCACACGCCGCCCGGTATGAATCCGGACTCCAATGTCCCGGGCGAGCCGTTCAATGCCGCTGACCAAACCGTAGATGCCGCCTTTGGGCAGCCAGAGTCCGTAGGCCAATTCGCCGTAAGGCAGTATGGAGAAGAACCCGGGCAGTTCGTGAGGTGATCCGCCGAGATACATGCCGTAGGAACCCAAGGCTTCCTTGATGTAGCGGCTCTTGAAGAACCGGCCCAGTTCGCTGTAGAGCGAGCGCCACACGCCGAGTTTCGCCATCTGCCGCGGTGAAAGCGCCCCGACCCATTTGAGCGGATTGTCCTCGTTCCGCGTGACGAGTGATTCGAAGGCCATGTCATACTTGGCAGCGGCGTCGCGCAAATACG
Organism: uncultured Nitrospiraceae bacterium; assembly: GCA_964632865.1. Taxonomy (GTDB): domain Bacteria; phylum Hydrogenedentota; class Hydrogenedentia; order Hydrogenedentales; family SLHB01; genus JAHDWY01. The sequence continues at coordinate 6,943 of CAZWDH010000181.1, read as the reverse complement.
CGAGGACGCGGGGGCTCGCCCCAGGCTCCAACCGGGTGCACTCGGCGAGGAGCTTCTCCAAGTTGCTCGACAAGGTGAAGTGGGTGCCGTCCGGCCACTGAAAGCTGACCGAGGGCTCCACCGGCAGCAGGGTCACATAGTCCTCGAGTTTACGTCCTGCCGCTTCGAACAGTTCCCGAAAGACCCAGGGATAATTCAGCAGCGACGGACCCGTATCGAACCGGAACCCGTCCGCCTCGATCACGTTGGCCCGGCCTCCAACCGAATCGTTGGCTTCGAATACATCGACATTGTATCCCGCGGCGCGCAGGTGGATGGCCGCGCTCAAGCCGCCCAGGCCGGCGCCTACGATAGCCACGCGGGTGGCGCTCCCCGCACGGGTCGAAGTCGTGTCCATGGATCCTACCACCCCATGTACGCGAGCGGAAGACGCCAGTACTTGCTGGCAGGCAAGACGCGGAACTTCTGGCTCATCGGAACGCTCTCGCGGTGACTTAACCCGTTTCGGCTGAAACGGATCCGCTCGTTAAGCTGACCGTACACGTCGATGCATGCCTGGATTGCGGTGCGGCAGTCAGGCGAAAAGGCGTCGAGATCCCGTTGGGCCGCCAGGTAGTGCGTATTGGCAATCGTGGCCACTTTTCGCACGACATTCTGCAAGCCGTTCTGCTGGTGCGGATCATGCGCGTCCACTTTCGTGATGCCCTCTTCGGCCAAGAAATCCAGCGGAAGGTACTGCCGGCCCCGGCGCTGGTCTTCGCCCACGTCGCGGACGAAGTTCGTCAGTTGCAGGGCGATGCCGAGATTCCGGGCCGACTCGATGGCCCGGTCGTAGTCGCGTGGCCGGGCAGGCCCATAGATGTGCGTCAGAAAGTAGCCAACCACAATGGCGCTGCCGTAGATGTAGTTGTCGATGAGGTCGTCTAGCGTCTCGAAGGGGCGGGGCTCCACGTCCACTTCCATCGCGGTTAGAAACGAGTCGTAGTGGACGTCGGGTATTCCGGTTTCTCGAACGACGCGAGTAAAGTACGCGAGAAAGCTTGGTACTCCCGCTTCGAGCGCGTCGCGAAGGGTGCGCGAAGCCAGTCCCACCGCATAGGCATCTCGCCACGTCGCGAGCATGTCCATTTTCTCGCCGGTAGACAGCGGGAAGGTATCCACAATCTCGTCCGGATAGCGTACCGCCGCGTAGACCGCTTCCACTTGGGTTCGTTTGCGCGGCGGCAGAAAGCGCGTCACGGCGAAAAAGCTCGTGCTGTAGGTCTTTAGCACCCGGCGCGCCTGCCGGGCGATGACGTCTCGCGCGGCGTCTTCCGACACGGCACGCATCGCCCGGCTGTGCGTACCGGTCTCAAGCCGAACCCAATCCTCCATCGGCCAAGCTTTGCTGTCAGTGGATGTGTTCACGGCTTTACTCCTTGCAACCGGCGCTGTGCGCCGGTTTCCGGGCTGGCAAGGCGGAACAGGGGAGGGCCTGTGCGGGACCGGAGCCCGCGGTTCGAGTGCGCTCGCGGAGGGGTTGAGAAGGTGATGCGGGGAGCAAGCACACTCGGGGTTGCGTGGTGCGGGTTGGTGCACAGGCGTGCCCCGGACCGCACAGGCCAGGCATGGAAAGCACATGATTGGTTCCCGCCGAGGACGGCACGGAACCTGACATCGGAATTTTGACGTGGCCCATCAGCTGGGCAGAGGTACCGACTCGCGACAGCGGCACCATCAACGTTGGTGTTGAACCACTTTGTGAGTTTGTCGACCACGGCAAATCCTTCTGTCTAGAACTTGTCTAACTTAACATCCGAATTGTCGCAAAGAATTCCCGAAAAAGCAAGTGAAATATTCCGTTTGGAATACGGCCTGGTATGACGAGAGCGCAAAAGGTATATCGCTTTTACCTGTTCAGTTGAACTTTTCGGTTACGCCTGCCAAACCGCGTTCCCGAAAACTGCCCAATGAACCCAGTCGTACAAATTAATATAGACATGATCTGTACAAAATGGTATAAATTTAGACATGAATGATGACAAATGCCATCCGATTCAGGTCGTTGCGGCTCGAACTGGCCTCTCACAGCATGCGATTCGCGCATGGGAGCGCCGGTATCGGGCGGTCGTGCCGGGCCGCACCTCAACGAATCGCCGCATGTATTCCGACCACGATATCGCCCGGCTTCGATTGTTGATGCGAGCCAAAAAGCGGGGGCGGACCGTAGGGCAGATTGCCCATCTTTCGAATGAGGATTTGCTGGCACTCCTTGAGGAATCGGCCGGACCCGATATCGGCATCCCGGGACGCGCGGCAGCCGAGTTGCTTGAGGAGGCGCGTCTCGCGGTCCAGACTCTGGACGGTGAGCGCCTGGAGGAAGTACTGGAGGAGGCGGACGTATCGCTAAGCCAGATCCGGGTAATTCAAGACGTTGTAGCGCCGCTCATTGAAGAAATCGGCGAAAAGTGGCGAACCGGCCAGTTGCGTGTGGCCCATGAACACTTGGCGTCCGGAGCGCTTCGAGGGTATCTAACGCGCGTGCGCACCGCATTACGGCCGTCGGAACCCGCGCCCACGGTCGTGATCGCCACGCCTTCCGGGCAGTGGCACGAACTGGGCGCCCTGATGGTGGCCGCCATCGCGGCGATTGACGGTTGGAAAGTGACCTACCTGGGTTCTAATCTTCCGGCGGAGGACATCGCCGCGGCGGCCCGAATCGTGAACGCGCGGGCGGTGGCGCTCAGTATCGTTTATCCGGCGGACGATCCGCTGCTCTCCGAGGAGTTACGGAGGTTGCGCCGCGTGCTTCCGAACGACACCCGGATTCTCGCGGGTGGCCGCGCCGCGGATGCCTACGCGTCCGCACTGGGGGATATCGCCGCCGTAGTCTTGAACGACCTCGCCTTGTTTCGCGAATCATTGGAAGACGCGCGTTACGTGGTCTCTTGAAACAGTCTTATTCGCGCGCCCTGGGGGTGACTTCCAGTTCAATTCGTTTGCCACCGCGCAACACCACGATGGTGACGGGCTCCCCGATCTTGAGCGCTTCAATCGCGTAGGTGTAGTCGTAGATGTTCTCGATGGTCGCGCCACCGAGTTCCACGACGAGGTCCCCGCCTTTCACGCCGGCCTGTTCCGCCGGACCGCCCTCCGCCACGCCCGCCAATTTGAGCCCGTTCCCTTCGTCATGCGAGTAGTCGGGGATGGTGCCCAAGTAGGCGCGCATACCTGCGCCGCCGGTCTGGTGGGCGGGTTGCGCCTGGGGTATATAGTCCGGGGCTTCCTCCCGTTCGGCTAGGTGAATCGTGGCTTCCGCCATGAACCGGGCGATTCGCGCCGCGCCATTGTAGTTGAGGGTATCCGGCGTATCGCGGGGGGAATGGTATTCCTCGTGAGCGCCAGTGAAGGCATTGATGAAGGGAACGCCGCGCACGAAGAAGGATGTCGCGTCGGTCGGGAGAAAACTGTCGTCTTGGGTCGTGATCTTGAGTCCGCCGGCGACCTTCCGCCACTCGGGCAGCAGATCGGCCCAGATGGAACTGGAACCGACCCCGCCGATGACCACGGCTTCCCGCATACGTCCGATCATGTCCAGGTTCACGTATGCGGCGATTTCTTCCGTCAGCGGTTCGGACTCGGGGACGTCTCCGAACTCCTGGACAAACTTGGCGGAACCCAGGAGCCCCAGCTCCTCGCCGGACCATCCCGCGAATAGGATATCGCGCGCCGGCGCGAATTCGCCTCGCTCTTTGCGGTACATGAGATATTGCGCAATCTCAAAGATCCCGGCGACGCCGGATGCGTTGTCGTCCGCGCCGTAGTGGATCTTGTCCCGTTCGTCGTCCCGCGCCAACGATCCGGATGCGCGGCCGCGGCCCAGGTGATCGATATGGGCGCCGACCACGACGATGCCCTTGCCGGTATCCTCGTCTGCGGCGAGCCGTCCCAGCACGTTCCGTCCGGTCCGCTTTTCCTGGACGATATCGACGTCCACTTGAAGTCGCACATCCGGAGGCTCGAATCCCATGACCGGCTCCCCGGTATCCAGTTCGGACTGCAAGGCTTCGAGCGTTCGGCCCTGGGTGCTGAGCAGGGCTTCCCCGAGGCGATCCGTCACAGACACGGCGGCAATGCTCGTGCCCGAGAAGGACGCGTCGAACTGAAGACCCACGAGGGGATCGGTCGCCTGGGAATTGGGGCCGCTGACGAAGACAATGCCGGCGGCGCCACGATCGCGGGCGACCATCGCCTTGTAGCGCAGACTCGCGTACTGCGTGAGATGAAGCCGTCGTTCCGTAGAAACATTCTCTGGAATGTAGCGAAACACGACGACCCATTTGCCGGCCACATCAAGGTGGACGTAGGAATCGTATTCCGGGAGTTCCTCCAACGCGGGCGCCACGATGCCATATCCTGCAAACACGACCGGTGCGTCGACGGACCCGGTTTCGGAGAAGGCCAAGGGACGCCAGGCTTCGTCGATGGGGTAGCAGTCCGGTTCCGGGACCCCGGTATGGGCAATGCAGAGGCGATCGCCGGCGCCGAGCGATACGCCCGCGGTGAACTCGAACGGTTGAAACCAGGACCCGTTGTCGCCCGCCGGAGTCAAGCCGAGTTCCTCGAAGACGCGCGCGGCGTACTCCGTAGCCAGACGTTCCCCTTCCGTTCCGGTGAGCCGGCCTTCCATCGCTTCCGACGCAAGATACTCGACATGCAACTGCACGTCCTCCGCACGCACGACGGCTTGGGTCTGGGAAAACTCGGGCGCCTGTGCGTCTTGTGCAATGGCGGGCACCGTCAGGAGTACTGCGAGTAGGTGTCGACAGAAGTGCATGAGAGTTCCTTACGTATTCTTCGGAGCGCGCCAAGAGGTCCGGCGAGGTACGGGCTTGTTCTATGAGCAGTGACATGCTACATGGGTCGCCCCGCTGCAGCAACTCAAGGTACGTAACGCTGAGTGGAGCAAGAAACATCCCGGAGAAAGACGGTTTCGTAAGGCTTGAGCGAGGCGCGGAAACTTCTTGATGCGGCTACTGCATGTCTCGACGAAGATAGACGCCCGCCCCGCGAACGGGAAGAACTTTAGAATTCCGATTCTTCGACCTCCGGTTTCGGTCAGCGAGTGGGACTAAACCGGGGCACGGCGATCAAGGGAATCGACGGGGGTATGGCGTTGACCGCGACGGTTTCGGTGCCCGATTCATTGCCGGGCGACGCCTCGGTAGTCGTACTCGCAGTGGTAACGGTCGACATGACGCTTCCGCTGGCCGCGAGATCGACTTGGACGACGACCTGGAAAACCGCGCCTTCGTTCCGCGCCATGGCCGCTTTGGAGAACTGCACCGTGCCGGTTGCCCCTACCGCGGGCGCCGAGATTCCCCAGCCCGCGCCGGTAATCAGCGACGCGGAGACGAAGGTCGTGTTGGCAGGCACAGGCTGCGTGACCGTCACGGCCTGCGCGCTGCTCGGGCCGGCGTTGTTGGTCACGGTGAACGAGTACGTGATGTTGTTTCCGGCGTCGACCGGATCCGGTGTTCCGTTCAGCCCGCTGAGCACGAGATTTGCAGCCGTTCCTACGGTCGTTTGTTCGCTGGGGTTCTCATCGCCGGGGTTGGTGTCTGCTTGATCCGCAACCACACTCGCGTTGCCGGTAAGGATCGTGCCGTCGGGCGTCGTAGAACCGACGAGAACCGTCACGCTGAAGGACGCGGTTTCCGCGGCGGTGACGGTGCCTTTCGAGAACCGGACGCCAAAACCGCCGCCCGGGTCCGGGATCACGGCGGTGGACCACCCGGCGCCAGTCAGGACAGAGAAATTCACCAGCGTCGTATTGACCGGGTCGAACTGGGTGACCGCGACATTCGTGGCATCCGCACCACCATTGTGAGACAGGGAAATGGTGTAAACGAGCAAATTCCCCGCGATAACGGGATCCACGGAATCGGAAAGCGTGAGGCTGAGATCCTGGGCCGAGGCAGCGACGCCGGCGAGCACCAGGATCGCCGTGATCGCACGCAACGTATGGTCAACAAAGTACAGTCGGGGGCGGCGGGGACGCGGAACCGTCGGTATATGCATGGAGTCACTCCTCGCTCAGTTGCACGACATGATCAACCCGAAACGAGGCGCTTACTCGAGTTCAATTCAGTACAAATCAAGAAAGCAGCCCTCCAGCAGTATACAACATGCCAAGGTGGATGTAACGGACTGCCCTGGATGGTAAAAAGCTGGCGCGTGACGGAACAGCATAGCCTGAGACGGGGACTCCTCACACTATCCTGTTGCCCTAAAGCGACTTAAGCGCCTTCTAGAGTGTGTTGTCCGGCTCGCTCCCCCGGATTCGTCCTCGCGCGCGACACATGGAGTAACCCCCCCAACCGAGTAAGGCCAGAACCAGGAGATCCGCCAGGCCGCTGGACTTGGACAGGTCGCCCACGGCTGCTTTGGCTGCTGATGTCCCTATGTCTGCTGGAGGACCCAGCACGATCGTCCCACCGTGATTCACGAGCACGCCGAGGTATTGTTGGCCATCCAATTCGAGGACGTAGTGCTCCGACGAAGCCAGCCATCCCTTTAGGGCCAATCCCGGAATCCATCGTGACTCGGGAACGGAACGGTCGAGGCAATATGCCTCAAGTCCATCCGCGGACAGTCCCGCCGGGACCGGAATCCAGACGCGCTGTGGGACCGTGTACGGTTGCTCGGGACCTACGGCATACGCGGCGCCGATGCTGCCAACCAATTCCGGAAGACCACCGCGGTCCGCGAAGGACAGGTAAACCTCGTCGTTGGATTCTGCATTGCGATCCAACACCGACGCGTCAAAGTCGGCGTAGGATGGTTGAGGCACGAGCGCCGATAGTTTGACATTCGACCCACCCGTAATGATGAAAACAGCGGCGACGGGACCGGTATCACGTCCGGTGATTGTGGTGGCGCCGACGGTCACGGTGACCTTTTC
>CAZWDH010000180.1:0-14424 GCA_964632865.1 uncultured Nitrospiraceae bacterium | reverse complement strand
CGTCTGCATCGCTACGGAGAATCAGCCCAAGCCATGAACGAGCCGCTCACAGAGAAGGCTATCCAGCAATGGCTCCGCGAAGAGGAGCCTTCGCGATTGGACGCGCTCTGGCACTGGGCCGACCAGGTTCGCCGGGAAAACGTCGGGGACGCCGTGCACCTGCGCGGACTCATCGAGATCTCGAACTACTGCAGCCGTCAGTGCGGCTACTGCGGACTCCGCGCCGCGAACACGGACCTGGAACGGTATCGGATGACCTCGGAGGAAATTCTGGAATGCGCGCACGAGGCGGCCCGATACCGGTACGGCACCGTCGTCATGCAGGCTGGCGAGGATTACGGAATCGAGACCGAATGGCTCGCGGGTATTGTCTCCCGCATCAAGATGGAAACGCCCCTCGCCGTAACCTTGAGCATGGGGGAGCGGCCAGAGGACGACTTGAAACGCTGGCGGGAAGTTGGCGCAGATCGGTACTTGCTCCGCTTTGAGACCTCTGACCCGGAACTGTTCGCCGCGATACATCCGCCCCATCCTGCGCGCCCTGCGCAGAATCGGTTGGAGATCCTGAGAACACTTCGCCAACTGGGGTACGAAGTGGGCAGCGGCGTCATGATTGGTATCCCCGGGCAATCTTACGAAAGCCTCGCCCACGACATTGCGACATTTCGGGACCTAGACCTTGATATGGTCGGGGTGGGTCCGTACATCTCCCATCCGTCAACGCCTCTTGGCGAAAGCGCCGCGATCCAGCCGCTCGATCCGGGACGGCAGGTCCCGAACACGGAGCTCATGACCTACAAGGTCGTCGCGCTTACCCGTCTGGTTTGTCCGCGCGCCAATATTCCCAGTACGACCGCGTTGGCGACCCTGAACCTCGCGAGTGGACGCGAACTTGGGCTGCAACGGGGAGCAAACGTGATTATGCCGAACATGACCCCGCCCAAGTACCGGGCGCTCTATCAGATCTACCCCGCGAAAGCGTGCATTCAAGAGACGTCTCAGGAATGCAGGATTTGTTTGCAGGGCCGCATCCAGTCCATCGGACGTACCGTGGGGAGTGGTCCAGGCGGCCGCGCGAAAACCTGAGCGGGCGAATCAGGTTTTTGTGCCGAATCGCGGCAAGTTGAGCAGTGACTGTATCTTGCCGGTCCAAAAGTGATAGGATGTGCTGGGTAGGAGGCTCATCGGCATGTCCAAAAAGGCAAAGGGGCCGATCCTTAACCAGTTGGTTTTGGAACGGCTTATGCACTATTACCATCTCGTCGGGGAACAAATTCCCGATCAGGCGACGGGGTGGGTTTCCAGCGCGCATATCGCACAACTGCTCGCCATGGACGATACGCTGGTCCGCAAGGATCTGGCGGCGATTGGCGTGCGCGGCCGGCCCCGGGTCGGTTTCAGCATCGCCGAGTTGAAAGGAAGAATCCGGGAAGTCCTGGGCTTCAACGACATGTACAAGGCGATCGTCGTCGGTGCCGGTCGTCTAGGCGGCGCCATCGTCTCTTATGCCGGATTCGCGAAGTACGGCATGTACGTGGTCGCCATGTTCGACGCGGATGAATCCCGCATCGGCTCGGTCATGGGAGGCGTGCTGGTTCAATCCATCGAGAACGTGGAGTCCGTGATTCGCCGCCACGACGTTCACATGGCCATTCTGACGGTGCCCGCGGAAGTGGCGCAGCCGCTGGCAGACAGGCTGGTGGCGGCGGGAATTCGGGCGATCTGGAACTTTGCCCCCACTAGCCTTTCGGTACCCCCCGAGGTGTTTGTACGCCATGAACACATCTCCGTCGGTCTGGCCGAGGTGGCGTACTACCTGAAGCGCAACGATCTGATGAGCGAGGACTGGCCAAGCGAAGCCTGGCACGCCGTTGAAGAGACCGCCTCCGATTCTTCCTCGGAACCCGCGCCGGGTCAACCGTAGCCGATCGCTTTACTCCCCCGCCGAACTTGACCTCCTGCGCCGCCGTTCCTTCTGTTTCCGAATCTTTGCCATCCGCTTGGCTTCCGGGCTCGAGTCGCCCAGGTTCCGCGCTTCCAGTAACTCGCACATCCGCCTTCGGGCGTAGAACCGGTTCAGTGCCTGCGAACGAGCCTTCTGCATCTTGACTTCGAGCCCCGAGGGCTTGTGCCGCAAGTGAACGCAGGTTGAGGTCTTGTTCACGTGCTGACCGCCCGCGCCCCCGCTGCGAATGAACCGCTCGTCGAGGTCCGATTCCTTCAATTCACACGCCGCCATGCGACGTTCCAGTTCGGCTTCTTTGGCGGGCGTCACGCCAAATCGGGGCATGCGTCACCTCGACTTCAGTTGCAGGTTATCGCGGGTTTAATGGTCGGCAGTATGAACGGGATTGAGAAGGGAGGCAAATCAAGGAGAGAGCCGGACAGGGATATGAGTGACAATCCGGCCCGCTAGGCCAACAGGTCCAGGTTTTGTCCCACGTAGGGGTCGAAGGAAACCACGGCCTGGATCAGATTCAGGGCGGCGGTACCGACGTCCTTCACCACCTGCTGTTGACGGGTGTAGGCCTGGGCCTGGTACTGGGCCTCAAGCTGAACTTGGCTGATATGGGTGGATACACCACCGATTTGGGAAATACCAGCCATCTTGGACCTCCTTATCCTGACGCTGGCGCGTACTCAGTAGAATCCGTTCTGGACATATTATCGGAAGATTTAGCGCCAAACTTTAACGAGGGACGCGGCGTCCAACAGACAATGGGACCCCCGCGTTCAGCAGGAGTCCCGTGGTTCGAAACTCTTTCAATACAAACGGTTAGCATGCGACTAGCCGCCGGTAGCCTCGAGTTTTTCCGGGCGCGGGCTGGCTTCAGCGAAGGCGAGCGCCTCGTCGATGTAGATCCGTCCGGTCATTTCTCCAAGACTCGTTTGGGACACGTAGTCGTAGCGCTTGAAGCTGTTGAAATCTTCCGGCGTCAAAATATACCCGAAAGCATCGTTCGTCAGGCCAAAGAGAAAGTTGTGTTCGCCGTACATGTTGCGCTTCAGGTAGAACCCGATGTTCGGTAGCGCTTCGCCCGGGATGGTCAGAATTTGGGCGTTCCCGAGGTTAATCAGGTTCACCTGCGTGTCGGCCGTATTGTTGTCGCCAATGGGATAGCCGAGCGGCGAGTTTTTCACGATGGCCAGCATCATTTCCGATTCGATGGGGAACGATATTGTCGTCTCCGCGCAGTAAAGCTTTGGGTCTTGCTGTATCGGTGCATCGGCGACGATACGAAGTGCCTCGTCGGCAAGCAGGTTTCCGATGCGCTGGCACTCTTCCCAGGTTTGAATATCCTTACCGTCGGGACCGCGGCAGTCGGCGGTGACCATGCCGCCCTGAGCGCCGTTCATGAAAATCGCCATACCGCCGCCTTGGGTCTCGATTCGGTTGTGGAGCGGACCCACCATGTCCGGGCTAAGGATGCCTTGGCTGTCCCCGATGACCTCGGGGTGAATGGCGTAATTCACGAGCGTGGCGATTGCGGCACCGTCTTCACCCACGAACTGCATCACGTTGCAGCGCCGGTCGTAAAGCTGGGGTGCGTAGTAGTTGTACGCGATCTTTTCGGCGGCTTCGCCCGTGGCGATCTTGACCCCCGCGGGTTTCACGGATGCCAGCGCTTCATTAATCGCGCCCGCAATGTCTTTGCAGGTACGGTCGATGTAGTTCAAATCGGCTGCGGTCTCACCCTGTTCGTTCGCGAAGGCGTACATGTCCGGCGCGCTATGCGAGTGAGTGGAACCGATGATGATATCCTCCGGCGGAATGCCGTCGACCTGTTTTCGCACTCGGTCGCACAGGACGCCCGGAAAGCCCAGGTATGGCACGCTGACAATGGCGACGCGGGTGTTGCCCTGCTCCAGCACAAGCGCGCGCACCTCCAGTTCGCCCTTCTTCTCCGTAGCGGGCTCCGGGATTCCCACGCCCCCGGAAACCGGCAACAAGGGGTCCGGCGTCACCGTCCGGCTCGCGATTCCCACCTGAAGTTCCGCGTTTCCGGTAATCGGGAAGACGAGCGCGGTCATCGCCAGCACCGCAATTGTAAACAGGACGCTCCGTACACTCCGCATGGTTGGGCACCTCTTGTATTCGGTTTGATCGTGTTGATACTGCACAAGGCCACATAGCGTTATCGCATGGAGGAAGCGGAAAACACAAGCCCCGGCTCGTCGGGCGTGCCGGGGCTATTCATCGGGCGGGCGATCAGGGTGTAAGCGCCGTCAGTCGCGCGATTCCTCCAGCTCGCGGTCGACCGCCTGGCTGTACCAGCGGTTGAAGACCGAGACCCACAGGATCAACATCACCCAGGCGACTGGGGCGTACGCCGCGCGATCCAGCGAGAACGTGTTGCCGAAGGCCGTCAGGGGGCGGTTTGCCATATAGCTGGCGGCGAATCCCCACAATGCGAGAATGATGATGGCCAGGAGCATCTGCGCCGATACCTTGGCCTCGAAGTACGCCGGACGGGACCGGAGAAACAACGCGACCGCCGACAAGATAGACACGAAGGCCAGTCCGGTAAAGATGGCGAGATCCGGTGTCCATTCGGCGGAGGTAATGAGTGGTCCGTCGGCGGTGCCGCGTTGGTAGGCCCAGACCAGCAACGCGCACCCGGCGAATCCAATACCGCCGACGAGATTCCAGAGTGCGACTTGCCGCACGACTTTCGATTCGACCGGTGCAACATGTGCCCGGCGATCCCGAATGGCGCGAGCGGCGCGAAGGAGTTGATTGGGTCCCAGCATGGACAACTGATGGATTCCCCAGACGACGAGCGTTAGGCCGACTGCCATTGGTATCAGCGATGGGTCGAAGAGGGTGCTGCCCGGCGTGACCGTGGTTGCCGTCGAGGCCACCAAATCGCCGAGGCCTGCCGCGAGGAGCAGGGCACCGTTCGAACCGTAGAGCCCGCGCTTAGGAGCGCATATTCCGGAAAGCCCCAGGACAACCAGCGCGATGCCCCAGCCAAACCACACGTTGCCCGACAATACGAGGTGAAGCGCGCCAAACAGGACGATTGCGATTCCGGAGAACCGAACTTCCTTGGCGATTTCGGTGTGTTCCTTGTGAGGCATCCATGCGACGAGTTTCAGCATCTGGACTTTCGTGCATGGGAAAGAATAGCTCTTCATACCTTCGATGAGATTGAAGGTAATCGTGCGGCCCCCGACAAGATCGTAGGAGAATCGGAGGTAGCGAGCTGCTTCTTCCCGGTGCAACTGCATGATGCACTTATCGCCCGGCTTCATGAGCGTAAGCAGATCGCCGTCGAGGCGGACGGTCCAGATTTCGTTCTGATACCCGCCGCGGGGTCGAAACTGGAGGAAGAACGGCGCCGCATGGCGCGGCTGAATCGCTGATTGTGCTGTACCCATCGGCTTCGTGACCTCCTTCAACGTCACGGCAAGCCGGTCCCAAAACTGATGTTACCACAGGAATCAAAAACGCGCCAATTCAGGGAGAATTGGCGCGTGTAAGTAGCTGTGGCGAAATGGTTAACGGGTTACCGCATTTCCTGGCCGCCGGTCACGTTGATGGCCTGGCCCGTCATATAGGACGAATCCTCTGACGCCAGAAATACGACCACGTTGGTCACGTCCTGATAGGTGCACCCGCGCTTCATGGGCACCTGGTCGATGTATTTCTGGCGCACTTCGGCTTCGGAAATGCCCTGGTTCGACGCATACTGCTTGAACAGGCTGTTTACCCAGAGTGGTGAATCGAGCAGGTTTCCAGGGCAAATGGAGTTGACGCGGATGCCGCCTTCGGCGAATTCGAGGGCGAGACTCTGCGTGACGCCAATGCCGCCGAACTTGGACGCCGCGTAGGCGCTATTCCGGAAGCTGCCCTTCTTGCCGGATTTGGAATTGATCTGAACGATGGAACCGCCACCACCGCCTAGCATGACGCGGGCGGCTTCCCGTGCGCACAGGAAGTAACCGGTCAAGTTCACGTCGATGACCTTCCGCCATTTCGCGGCGTCGAACTCGATAGAATCGCCGGAAATCAGTATTCCCGCGTTGGAGACAAGGATATCCAGTCCGCCCAAGCGCTGCGCGGCGCGGTCCATGGCCGCGTGGACGGCAGCGTCGTCGCAGACGTCGACGGACTCACTCACGACGGCGCGACCGGTATCCTTCGCGACACGGTCAGCCGTTTCTGCAACGGCATCGGCGTTGAGATCCCAGGCGACGACATCGCACCCTTCCGTCGCCAGCCGTTCCACAATGGCCGCGCCCAGTCCCTGGGCGGCTCCGGTGATCACCGCGCGTTTGTTCTGTAGCCGGGCCATCAGACGTACTTCTCCAAGAGGGCTTCCTCGGCTTCCTTCGTCCATGCGGAGTGGGGGCCCAGCTTACCCTTGAGTTCCGGAATGTGCTCTTCAACGTCCTCGACCGGCATGAGCGGCAGCTCCGGGATTTGCGTGTAGATGACCGTCTTGCCCGGGAAACGCGCGTCGTTCACGCCTTCAAGCCCTTCGCGAGCGGAATTCAACCCGCCAATGGCCGCGACGCTGAGGTTCGTGTTCAGCTCTCCGGATTCGACCATTTCGAGAACCTTCCGCAGATCGCTGATGCGCGATCCACTGGATCCGATCATCTTGATTCCGCGGCACAGGTCTTTAATTTGGATGTCCGCGCACTTGCCGAGACCGACGCCGGCGAAGATGTTGAGGACCGCATTGTCCGCCGCGTACGCCATGGCAGCGGGCACGAGCGGCGCGACGGGGGCCATAACGATGACGTCGTCATACCCGCCCGTGGCCAGGGCGTGGATCTTCTCGTCCATGGCCGCCTGCGATTCGAACTCGCTTGGCGCCAGCGTAACCAGCTTAACCCCGCGCTGCTTGGCCAAATCACCGAAACGGCGTTCGATGTGATCGAGGCGCGCTCGATCGAGGTCCGTTACGACGACGAGATTCGGTCCGCTCGAAATCTCGATGGCGCGCTGCACGTGCATCTGGCCCATGGGTCCGCCCGCGCCGAGGAAGAGGGCCTCGCCGCCGGGGAGCAAGTCGTGCCGCGTGTTTGCCTGCTGGATAGACTGCAAATCGTTTCCGCCGCCGTAGAATCGGATCCCTTCGTAATGGATGCGTCCGATATCCAGGGAGGCCGTACCGTCGCTGGACGGAGCGCCGAGCAGGTACATGACCCCGTTCTTGTTCAAGCGAGATGCGAGCGTGTTGACCAGTTCCGGGGAGGGCATCGGCAGGATGATGTCGTCGAACGTGGCATCATCGCTCAAGCCGTCGAGCGACCGGGACAGGACTTGCGCCGCCGGATACTCCTTGCGATACGCCTCGGCGTCGATGTCCGTGACGACGAGAACGGCGTTGCCCTCCACGGGCGCCATGCGTTCTTTCAGGTTGTACGACATTTCCACGCAGGCCCAGGGTTCGGACAAGGCCGCCTGGCTGTAGCCCGTTTCGGGTTTGACGGGCAGCAGGTAGCATCCTTCGTCGCCTTCCAGCGCCATTTCGTCCAGATAGCAGTATTCCGCGAGACCGCCGGGGATGAGATAGCCAAAGGCAAATCCGAGGCCCTTGTAGTAGATGTCCGCCTGGACGATGTACCGCTCACCAACCTTAAACTTGTCCTTCCACTGCGCCCCGACCTGGACCACCGTCGCCGCGCATTCGTGGCCAAGCACGGTCGGATCCTTCGCCAGGTCGCGGCCGCGCAGCCGAGCGTGGCTGCTGCCCTGATTGATGATCTTGATGTCGGACTGGCAAAGGCCCAGCGCGTCCACGCGCAGCACGATCTCGTTGTCCTTGGCCGGCCGGAGTTCGAGGGTGACCGGTTTGCCGTCCTTGCCGACGTTCTCGATTCCCGCGCCGAACACCTGCCAGGCGTCGTAGGTCTTGGGCAGCGGCTCATCCGCCTTGCGATACTTCTCCATAGTGGACACGTTGCGTCTCCTTATCTTGCGCGTGGGGTGAAGGGGGCGTCTTTCCAACACTCCCATCACCAACATTCCCGCGGGATTCTACGTTCGATATTCTGTGATTATGATTTCCGGTCCGCGATGCTGTTCAATCGATAATGCTCATCGGGCCGCGTAAAGATCCGGTCCACATCGTGGGGCTCCATGAATCGCGGTCCGCCGAGGGCGTAAGTCCCCACGATGATCTGCGAAGATTTTTCCGCCATGTCCGTGCAACTCGTCACGGCCTTCGGCGATCCGCCCATGGTGATGAGGCCGTGATTCTGCATGAGGATGGCGGAGGGCAGAACGCCTTCCTCCTCGACGTACTGCTCGAACCGCGTCTTCACTTCGCGCGCCAGCACGAGTCCCGGGTCCACGTAGGGAATCCATACGGACTTGTGCTTCATGGACACCACCTGATCCGGGAAGATGCGCCCCGACGCCGCTTCTTCCGCCCGCTTGGAGCAGAGGATGGCGTTGGTATACACGGGATGCGTGTGGCCGATAAAGTTGTACTCCGGCACTCGGAGAAGAATGGCGTGAAGCATGGCTTCGACTGACGGCCGCCGGGTTTCCTTGGGATCGAGCAGGGCCTCCTTGAACACTCGCGACACGTCCTCGTCCCCGGCGGACGGGTCGTCCAGGATGGCCGTCACTTTCGAGATGGAGACGGCAACAAACCCGCCTTCGTCAATGGTCGAAAGGGTTGTGCCGGAGGCCTTTACATAAAACGAATCGTCGTCGATCCGGGCGGAGGTATTCCCTTCGCCCAGCATGGCGTACCCCTTCGAAGGATCGCCCAGATACCGCGACATATCGACCAATTGCTGCATGATGTTTGACATAGCTGTACCGCGTCCCCTGTCCGTAAAAACACATGGATTGCCAGAGTATAGCAGGAAGGGGGGCGGCGATTGTAACTGCTCGCGGTTGCGGTATAATAGAGACGGAGGACAGAAAGTACATTCTGCCGCAATCCCAATACAACACCGGCAAGATTGTACAATGCCAGGAGCGCACTTCCGTGGTCTATGTGAGAGCAAATCCTATACGCTATTTCGTCGTCTTTGGAACGGTCGCCGGTGCTTTTGCCTTGCCTGCATTATTCGTGTCGCGCGAGTTGTTCCTGGTGGTACTCGTGTTCTTCTGGTTGATGGGAGAGCTTGCAATCCATGCCAACACGCTATTCGGGGACACGGAACCGCCGGAGGAAAGTCTAGGGAAAGGTGGCATGGACATCTTCATCGATGAGCGTTCCATCTGCGGCCCCGTGAAGGACGGCCTCTTCGAGTTCGCCCGCCCGGAAGCGATACCGTTCGATGCAATCGATCTCGAACATAGTCAGCACAGTCTTCTGTTCGGTTCGTATCTCGCATTGAAGGACGGCCGCCGGATGATCGTCAGCTCCTTCGCCCACTCAGGAGAAAATGTCAGGCGCGTGTTCGAGGAAGTCCGGCGCCGAGTAGAAAAATAGGGACAGTCCCCTTTTCGTTCTTGAAGCGCCACCCCTAATACTCCAGCGCCCGAGAAACGAAAAGGGGACTGTCCCAATTCTTCATCCGATCGTTCGACCGAACGGTTTTTTGTGCGGCCTTTACTTTTCGATTGCATCCCGGCGTTGTTTCATTTCACGGAAGGTGGTCAGAATGACGCCCTCCTCTTCGATGGCTTTCATGACCGCCGGATCGACTAGTGCATTGTAGTCACCGAAAATCGTTTCCCGGTTACTCGTAATTGCCTTGCCTTCTTCCGTGGGCATGGTCGGATGGCAGTTGAACCACGTGATTCCCGGCTTCAAGGTGCGAATCATGTCGACGTATTCCGCCGTTTTGTCCAGGTTCTTCCAAGAGTAGCTGCGCGTGTCGATGTCGTCGAATACGGGCAATCCCGCCTGCCACAGTTTTTCCGCGTAGGGTCGCAGCTGTTCGTAGGCGGCCGTATCTTCCTCACTGACGATCGTGCCGTGACCGCCCGCGATGAGAAGGGGAATCTGCTTTTCAATACCGATCTTGATGTAGCGTTCGAAATACTCCGGATTCGAGAACAGCGTTCCCATGTGCGAGTCGAGGTGGGTAATCTCAATCCCCATTTTCTCGGCGAGCGCAATCTGGGCGCGCATTTCCTGTTCGACTTCATCGGCGGTCGCCTTTCTTACGACTTCTCCGACATTGTCATGCATGAATCCCATGGCATCGACTAACCCCGGCACCGCGTCTCGGCCCGCAACGGGGGCCCAACGGTAGGGATCCCACTCGGCCGTGTACGTCAAGTGCAGCCCTGCATCGACTTCCGGGTGTTCCTTCAGATAGGCAACAAACCCCGGAACCCAAGGACAGGGCATCATGATGCTGACCGAGGTAACGGTCCCGGCTTCCAGGGTGGCGATGGTCCCGGCATTGGAGGCATGGGACATGCCCGCGTCGTCGGCGTGGATCATCAGGACGCGCGCGCCTTTGGGCCACCCGAGTTTTTCGGCGTAGGTCTCCTCCTGGGCGAGGGCGACGTTGATTGACAAGGACAAGACAAGACTGAATAGAGATAACATACGCATTTTCAGATTCTCCGTAACTTTGAATGGCCTGATGGGAATTATGGCACATACGCAGGGGACTTTTCGCGTGCGCGCCAGAATCAATCCATCTGAAAAGCAAGCAACGTCGTGTCGTCCTGGACCGGCGCGTCGCTCCGCCAACGGGCCAGTGCGTCCTTCACTGCGAAAACAGAATCCTCGAGCGGAAGTTCGCGGGTTTGTCGCAGCAGTTCGATGAGCCGATCCTCCCCGTAGATTGCGTTGTCCGTATTCATAGCCTCCATAACGCCGTCAGAATACAGAAAGACGCGATCCCCCGTATTCAGGGTTGTGGAAGCCTCCCGATATGTCTCATCGGCGATGCCGACGGGCAATCCATCGGGCTTGAACGTCTTGTGCACACCGTCCGGGGATAGGACGATGGGGCTGGGATGTCCCGCGCAGGCGAACCGAAACTCTCGTATCTTCGGGTTTACGACGGCATACAGAATGGTGAAAAACTGGTTGGATTCCGAATCCCAGGTGTAGGTCTTGTTGAGTTGCTCGATTACCTTTGCAGGTTCCATGATGCGTCGGTCCCGAGCGTTTTCAAGTGATGGAGATTCGTACACGAGCGACGCCGCTCCCGCGCCCGGTTGGAGCAAGCGGCTCACACTGGTCGACAACAGCGCGGACCCCGTGCCGTGTCCGGTCACGTCGAGCACGTACATGGCCGTGTGGTCGTCATCGAGCCGGACGATGTTGAGCATGTCTCCCGCCAGCGCGTCGCAGGGTTCGAAAAACCACGCCACGCGAAGACCGGGGATTTGCAGCCGTGGCGGCGGAAGTTGGGCTCGCTGGATCTGTGCGGCCGTTCTGAGGTCGCGGAGCAAGCGATCGTTGAGCTGCCGCAGTTCCAACGTCAACTCCTGCAGACGGTGCTCCGTCTCGACGCGTTCAGTGATATCCGATTGAATTCCGACAAAATGCGTAACGGTATCGGAAGCATCGCGGATGGGTGTGATGGAAAGTCGATTCCAGAACACGCTTCCGTCTTTCCGGTAATTCTTGAGTTCGACCAGGCACGATCGACCTTCGTCGATCGCCGATCGGATTTCCGCTCTTGCTTCCGCATTGGATTCCGGGCCCTGGAGGAATCGGCAGTTCCGGCCCAGGACCTCGGCCCGGGTGTACCCCGTGATCGTTTCAAATCCTTCATTGATGTAGATGAGGGGATTGTCAGGCAAGCGCCGATCGCTGATCGTGATGCCTTCGGCTGTCGCGGCCATGGCCCGTTCGCGGAGCATGACGTCCTCGCCTGCTTGCCGTTCGCTGGTCACGTCCCGCAAGGTCACGATAATTGCGGCATCCGACGTGCCCGTTTCAACTCGGGCGGCCGAGACCCGGTAAAAACGGACACTGTTTTGAGCGCGCCGGATGATGGCTACTTCCGCCTCCGCCGCGGGGCCACCCGTGAGCGCCTTAGTGAGGGGAAAATCTTCGATTGGGAAGGGTTGCGCGGGGTTATCCGGCAACCGCGTGTCTGCTTGGAGAACCCAATCCGGTCCGCCGGTATTCGCCATGTCCGGCCCAAAGATAGTTTGGGCGGTCGTATTGGCAAAGAGCGCGCGGCCCGCAACGTCCGCGATCACGATAGCATCAGACGATACGTCCAGCGCCGCCTTCAGCGTTGCGAGGTCCACAGTACTACCCTCAAGGGATCCGTTCCCATCTAAGTGTAGGTATATCGTTCCCGATATGCCAATCCATCATGATATTCGCGAACGGCCTGAAATCGTGTGACTCGATCCAGTTGATGATACTTGCTGCACGCACTAATCGCTTAGCGACAACCCTGTGGTCCGAGCCATGGTAGCGAAGTCCATGGTCTGCGGGGCGAATCCCCCTCCGCTACCCATGATCCCGTGCCTTCGATTTCCGCGCGTGCACTCTGGTAGTCTCGCTCGAAGCGGTTATCCATGAGACAGGGGTAAGGGAGAGCGGTGTATGACATCGTCCGGCAAGCAGGGATCGTTGGTATCGGTTGGGATTTTCACGGTCGCGTATTTGGCGCTCGCGACGGTTACGGCGTTGGCGCGGGGAAATCAGGAGTTCATCTTCTACATCGTGGTGATGGCGCTTATGGTCGGTGCGGTCCTCATCGTTCACCAGCGGGTTTACCTCAGTCAGGGCGTATTGTGGGCGCTCAGCATCTGGGGGCTGGCGCACATGATGGGCGGGCTCGTGCGCGTGCCGGAAGGCTGGCCCATCAACGGCGACATTCGCGTGCTGTACAGTCTGTGGATCGTTCCGAACTATCTGAAGTACGACCACGTCGTCCACGCCTACGGATTCGGCACGACGACCTGGGTCTGCTGGCAGGGCTTGAAGTCGATCCTGCGATCGTACACGACAAATCCTCAGCCGACCTTCGGTCTGATGGTGCTGTCCGCGACGGCGGGATTGGGATTCGGCGCGCTCAACGAAGTGGTCGAATTCGCGGCCGTGCTGCTTGTCCCGGAGACCAACGTGGGCGGTTACATCAACACCGGCTGGGATCTCGTGGCGAATTCCGTGGGCGCGACCACGGCAGCATGCCTGATCTACGTGTTCGAGAGACGCAGTCGGGAGGGCGCGACGTAATGCGACTCGGACGAATCGCCGCTGGATTACTCCTCGCGTTTCTCGCTCATGCCGAAACGGATGCGCGATTCGTTGTGGAAGATGTTTCCTTTACAGCGGTCTGCGACGGCACGACGCAATATTTCGTGCGCATGACGCCACCGGGCTTCGATGCAACAGCGGAATGCGATGTCTTGATCGCCCTGCATGGCCATGGCTCCGATCGCTGGCAATTCTCGGGGGGCGACACGCCGACCGGCAAAGCGGCGCGCGATATCGCCGTAGAACGCCGCATGCTGCTCATCCTTCCCGACTATCGCGCCAAAACCTCATGGATGGGTCCGGCTGCGGAATCGGACCTCGTGCAGATCATCGCAATGCAGCGTGAGACGTATCGCGTCAGACGGATCTTTTTGTGCGGAGGTTCCATGGGCGCGTCGTCGTCCCTGACTTTTGCCGCGCTGCATCCCGGTCTGGTCGCCGGTGTGGCGGCCATGAACGGCACCGCCAACCATCTCGAGTACGAGAACTTCCAGGACGCAATCCAGGCGTCGTTCGGCGGAACCAAGCAGGAGATTCCGCTGGAGTACAAGAACCGGAGCGCCGAGTACTGGCCGGAACGGTTTACCATGCCCGTCGCGATTACGGCGTCGGCGGACGACACCGTGGTGCCGCCGGACAGCGTCATGCGATTGGCCGACGTGCTCAAGAAGATGGGCCGTCCGGTACTCGCCATCCATCGGGACAAGGTAGGCCACACGTCGCTTCCGGAAGATGCGCGCGCGGCTATTGAGTTCGTCATTGATACGGCGGCGCCGGGCGCCGAATAGATCGGCGGTCTGATCCGCCGGGAACGCGGGGGAGTGAATTCATGAGCAGGCGATTTCTTCGGTTCGTACTGGTGGTGGCGTGCGCATCGCTGACGCGCGCGGGTGAGATTCACGACGGAGCTTTGTTCCATGACAACTCAGGGCCCTTCTTTCCGCTCGGCAGTTGGAATTTCACCGAGACGACGCCGAAAGACATCGCGCTTCTCGGCATGAATACGAGCTTTCGGGGTGGTCCGGGAACCGAGGAAGCGGTCGAAGAGTTCCGAGAATTCATGCGGGAATGCGACCGGTGGGGCATCCAGGTCGTGCCTTACCTCTCTTACGGCGGCGCAGGAGTGACACCGTGGCCGCCGGAAGCCGTGCGC
Source organism: uncultured Nitrospiraceae bacterium (assembly GCA_964632865.1). GTDB lineage: Bacteria > Hydrogenedentota > Hydrogenedentia > Hydrogenedentales > SLHB01 > JAHDWY01. The sequence goes on along the minus strand of CAZWDH010000180.1, from coordinate 165 downwards.
GCCATTGCGAAACTGGCTTCCGAACCCAATCTGCTCGCGTGGTACGTAGGCGACGACATCACCATGCGCCATCTGGAAGGCATCCAACAGACAGTATCCATCCTGCGGGAAGAGACGCCCACCATTCCCACGGTGGCCGATTACATCGCCGAGGAAACGCCGGAG
>CAZWDH010000179.1:10754-14454 GCA_964632865.1 uncultured Nitrospiraceae bacterium | reverse complement strand
CCACGGATTCGCCTGCTGGGGTTTTGGCAAGTTTGTCCAAAGCAACGAGTGAACTGAAGAACAGGAAGATTGCCGCCGGCACCAGTAGAACGGCGAGAAAAATCCCCGCAAGAAGACCCGGCCATGACTGGCGGTTCGGGTCGCGCCGGCCCCGGAATCGATTGGAAAGCGCACTGCCAAACCAGGTCAGGCTGAGAAGCACTCCTGGCAACAACACGCCCGTTGAAGCGATCACGAGTACTACGGGACCTTCGTAATGCCCGAACATCACGTCCGTCCGCGCGAGCCAGTTTGCGAACAGAACGACACCTGAACCGTTCAATCCAATGGCGAATAAGAAGACGGTGCGTCTCGTTCGTTGTGTCACGGGGACCGCCCTTTCGGTGGTGCCACCCATAGAGTCCTGAACACAAGGCGTCACCACTGAGCGTAGTGGACAGAGCGGGCGCTGTCAACGCATTGCGCTTCAGCAGATGTCGCTTACCCTGTGGCCAGCCCGAACCGGCGCCGCGCGGCAATCGATGCTACTTCGCGGAATCCGCGCGCACAGATTCCAGCAACGCCAGAAACTCGGCCGTGGCCAGGACGTAGTCGTACCCGGTATCGCGGATCTCCTGCTGGCGCGTGGATTCACGCGCGCTGTTCGTCGCGTCGCGAATGCACAGGGTCGTATATCCGAGGCGCTTGGCGGACGCGGCCGTCTTACCCAGGCACGCCCCCGTGTGCCCACCAACGAACACGATGTTCTTTACATCGAGGTTGCGCAGCACGAATTCCAGGCGACTCGACGCAAAGGCGTCCTGTCCCGTCTTCGGCAGCACATATTCGCCCTCCCGTACGCCCAAGGCTTTGGCGGGTTGAGAACTGGGCTGATCGATATGTCCGCTCCATTTACTGTAGTCCGCACCATGCTCCTTGAGCATCGAATTGCGTATGTCGGGATCCAGATCCATTCCATCCTCGAAACGATATCCCCAGTGCACGAAGATCATCGGAAGACCGGCCGCACGGCAGGCGTCGGCCACCTTGACAGCGTTGGGTAGTGCAACCTCCCAGGCATGGTCGTTCGCCGCGTTGACCTCCTCCGCCGTGAACCCCATTTCCCGCCATAACGAAGGTATCTGGTCGTTGGTGAGCGGGGCTGGTTTGGTTCCTTCCTGGACGTCGATCGAAATGAACACACCGTGCTGGAAGAATGACGCGTCCGGCTTCTCCGACTGTGTCTCCGATTCCGCAGCCGCACAAAGTGCGGCGCACCACAGCGCAATAAATGTTCGCATGCCCATCGTGTTACTCCAACCCCAGCTTACCCCGAATATCGGCAAGCTCTTCGCGCAATCGATCCAACGTAAGGGACTCGCCGAATGGCTTGCGCGCGCTCTCCGCATAGAGCTGCGTCATACGTTCGGCGCATGCCGAATCGATTTCCCCATAGTCGATGAGTCCCGTCACAACGTCAAGCTCCTCAAGCAACGGGAAGTTCTGTCGATTCATGGATAGTCCGTCCGCCAGCTTCGGAAGTCTGTCGAGATCGCCCTCAAACCGTCGTAGGAGACGATCAAGTTTAGCGGCATTCAGAATTTCCGGAGACGGTGGAGAACTTCGATACGCGGCAATAAACGAATCCGGCGACGTACGCCATTTGTAGCGCGAATGCGGCGAGTATGGCTTGGGAGGTCCTTCATCGAGAATGACGATGTTCCACTGCTTGTCCCGATCGAACGGGCGTTCCAAATTGGGTGGAGAAGGCGGCTCTTTCACCTCTTTTAGAAAGTGTTCCAGCAAGATCTCGTGCATGCCTTCGGCCAGGGGAATGCGATGAATCGAGAGTTCGTCCTCCGGCAGAAAATCGACGAAACGATGCCGGGCCATATCCGACAAGGTTAGGGCATCAAAATCCCTCTGATAGTTTTCGGGAAACAGGGAAGTATCGAGTTCCGCGCTCGGAGCCGCCAACATCTGCTCCATGGGAACGAGCATGTCCCCCGTCGCGCACAAGATCTGGGTCGGGCACGTGATGCGGTCCAGGTACGCGATGGGACTAACGAGATAATAAGCGTCTAACGCAAAGTCGCTTCCAAAGACGCCTGCGGATTGATCGGCCAGACCCGTGATCGAACACAGGATGGGCAATGGACTGCGCTTGAGGTCGGAGAGTGCTTTGAAATCAGCCAAAGGAAAGCCGGACGCAGGCTTATTTGCATCGAGGTAGTTCAAGTTATAGGCCCAGTTGCACACCGGCGACTCGGCGGTCGCCGAGGCCACGGGAAACAAATCCGCGCTCATCGCAAGCGCCATGTATCCGCCTGCGCTGCCACCGTCGATGTGGAGATGAACGGGATCGACGAACGGGAGACGGCGCACCCACTGAAGCAGCGCCCGGGAAAGGTTGTTGCTGTCGCCCGTGCAGAGCTCGAGCGGATACCCGCCCTGCTGCGGGTCGCCGTAATGGGGCGTTACGACCAGGTAGCCCTGCTCGCACCAGTGTCGCGCCCCGTCCATCGACTTTTCGTAGTGTACGTGACAAAACGGCGGGATTGGCTCACCGGACTCCAAGACCGTGACCTTGACGTAGAGACGCCCCTGGCCGTGTTTTATTTCACCGCGGATATCGCGATAAGGTACCTCGGCTGTAACGTAACCGTAGTCCGAGTCCTTTTCGTCCATGCCGTATTCGACAATACGAACCGCACCGTCGAATCCGGACTCGCTGCGGATGTGCTCCTCGAGCAGCGCGGTGTCCGCGAAGGCTGCGGTCGCAGCAACGGCAAGACACGCGAAGAACAACGCACATTGAAATGCTGCCCTTCGTATCATGGAAAGCACCGCCCCCTTTTTTTGCGCGTTACCCCGTCGCCGTGGCGAGCGTCTTCATAGGCGCCCATTTCAGATCCTCGTCAGTAATGGTCAGGTCGGCGAGAATCTGCTCGCAGGTTCGTTCGCCGCGGTTCGGATACCCCAGGCTCGCGATCTCGTGCGCGTCCGTGCCGAGCGTGAACTTCGTTCCATGCAACCGCGCTTCCTGAATCAAATCGCGAAACCATTCCAGCGCGTTGTCCGCGTGCCGCGGGTTGATCTCAAAGGCCATGTTCGCGGACGCGGCAACCTTGAGCACCTCGACCAACCGGTCCTCATCGTAGGCCTTGAGTACGGCCTGCAGTTCCTCCGGACTCAACTTCTTGTTCAGCTTCGCGTGGTAGAAAGGATGCCCGATCGTGTCGGCGTACCCCAACGATGCCGCGCCCCTGAGCATGTCGAGATAATGGTTCGCGTACGCCTCGGGCGTCCCCGGTTCGGGATTCTCCACGTGACTGAGGTGGTAATGATTGCAGGATACCAGCACGTAATCGAGTTGTCCCGCGATTTCATCGCCCACAGCGCAGGTCTTCGGATCGATCATGGTCGATTCGGTGCCGATCATAACCGTCATGGACGTCTCAACCGCTTCCGCCTCCGCGCGATTGGCTTTGAATTTCTCCGTGAATTCGGTCCGTTCGTCAACCCGATCGATGTGCTCGGAAATTCCCATGAGCGTAAGTCCGTACGATTCGTTCGTTGCGATCATGTCTGCAACGATAGCATCCGGTTTACCGCCAGCGCGCCACGTGTGCATGTGCCAATCCTGACGAATAGAAAATTCGGCTGCGCGTGCCCTTCTGGAAAGAGCAGTTACGCCAAATGCCGCGCTGAGGGCCAGAAA
>CAZWDH010000179.1:0-10744 GCA_964632865.1 uncultured Nitrospiraceae bacterium | reverse complement strand
ACATGAAATCCTTGCCGATATACTGTTGCATGAAGACTCTCCTGTACGCAGGCCAGCCCTTACCATACACCGATTGGACTTTCGGCCCCAACGTCGCGCCCCGCAATTTCTTGGCGAAGAAGTCGGAGATAGGCTGCCTGCGAATCTGGCGCGGCCAGCCCGCGAATATCGCCCGAGTGTAACAATTCCCATGACCGCGGTGTCTCATGCTCTGCGCGAGTAGCGCGACCAGAATCGGGAATCGTGGAGGTCATGACTCTTCGATCCCCGGGACTTTAACTGCAAGGATGCCCGCTCCGTATGAACATCTTCGGTCCCCGTCTGCGAATGCTAAAATTCATCGTGGTAGGACTCGTGTTCGCTGGAATCGGCGAGTATTGGTTCTCCGTGCTCATTCGCGGCGATGTCGCCAACTTCGTAGGCTCCATCGTCTTCAACACCATCTACCTGACCGTTGCATATGGGGTCAGCCTGCTTGGAATCCGCGCCGCCGGCCGGGTCACCGTAACCGCCTTCGGCCTTGGATCGGGAATCGCAGGGCTCATGATCGAGTGGTTTCTAATAGGGAATTCTCCATGGGGAAATCCGCAGGCCAGCCAGACGACAATGTTCGCGTATTGGGCCGGGATGGCCATGATGCCGCTGATCTACACCGACGATCGTGTCGCATCAACCAGCTTACGCCGTACAATTGCTTACGTGTGCGGCGGGTACGCGGCAGTCGTGACCGGCGCGGGGCATCTTACGCCTCCGGGCCCGGGACGCTTTGCTCTGCTGATCTGGGCGTTCATTGCGGGATACGTCGCCGCCGTCGGCTTCTACGTCTGGTACCTCCGGCTGCTCAAAACCTCGGACCTCGCAGCGAAGCATCCGTCTGGCCGCATGTAGCACGTTTCGCGCCGAATCAACCGCCCGCGGTGTGAACTGGAACTGCGGAGAGCCCAAACTGCTATTATCCCTATGATCTTGAGCACAGTTGCGAGGCAGACACGTTTGAACTGGACCTGTTAGGAGCGCGTGGCGATGCTTTCAAATCCGGCGGTGATACCGAAGCAAAACGGTCGCGCGGTGGTCACCTACGCGCGGGGGTGGCAGTCCTTGGTCGCGACGCGGAGCCTTGGTCTCCACGGCGTCGAGGTGGTCACGGGAGACGAGTATGCCATGACGGCGGCGTCGTTCTCGCGTTACAGCATTGCGGAGTTCCGCTACCCCAACGTGACGAAGGACCCGCAAGGGTTCCTCGACGCCTTGGAAGCGGCAGTCATCAAGCACAAGCCGACGAATCCGGACACGCCGTACGTCCTCATGCCCGTCCACAAGGAGACCTACCTTATCGCGCGACACCGCGAGCGTTTCGAACCGCACATCCGCGTGCCGTTGCCGGACATCGACCACATCGAACGGGTCCACAACAAAGGCACTCTCGCAGCGGACGCCATCGAACGCGGCCTGCCCGTCCCGGCCACGTGGCTGCCGACGACCCTGGCAGAGTTCGAGGCCGTGGCCGACGAGATCCCTCTGCCCGCCTTCGTGAAGCTGCGGGAGTCGGCGGCGGGCGTTGGTATACAGAAGGTGAAGACCCGGGAAGAACTGATTGCGACGTTCAAGGATTTCGTCAACCACTTCAAGTTGAAGGAAGGCGATTACCCCATCATCCAGAAGGCCGTGCCCGGTGAGGACTACTGCGTGACGGCTCTCTTTGACCGCGGGACCCTCGTCACTTCCATGACCTACCACAATCTGCGCGCATTTCCCGCAGAGAAAGGCGCGGGCGTCCTTCGCGAAACCGTCGCCGCGCCTGCCATGGAGCAAATCACACAGGAGATCCTCGGGCCACTCGGCTGGCACGGCGTCGCGGAACTGGATTTCCGCTGGGACGGCAAGCCCGATGGTCAACCCGTCCTCATCGAGGTGAATCCGCGCTTCTGGGGCGGCCTCATCCAGGCCGTCGAGTCCGGGTGGGACTATCCCTGGCTGCTCTTCCGTCTCGCCGTGGACGGGCACGTCTCCATGGAAGAAGCGGGGCGCTACGACGTCCGCACGGAGACGCCCCTCCTCGCTTTCCTCGCCACGCTGCAGGACATGGCGGACTCCGAGCGTGGGATGGAAGCCCTCCACGCCGCCTGGAACGACGCCAAAGCGGAACGCGCCCGCGCCGGCAAACGCGCCGCCATCAAGCAACTCTTCCGCGGCCTTCGAAAAACCGCCGACTCCCGGACCCGCTTCCGCGAAGCCAAGAAATTGTTACAAGACCACAAAGACAACGTCTACGACATCCTCGCCAGCCACGACCCCCTCCCCGCCCTTGGCGTCCTCTACCCCCTCGCTGTTTTCCTCAAACACGGCAAGGTGAATATGGAACTGCTCACCGGCGAAAGCGGGCCTGGCAGCAACTGAAAAGCAGGTGCTGCGCGCTGTTCTGAGCGGTATGCCACCCGGAGACTGTTGCCCAAGTGACACGTGAGATCCTTGTTGATTCGGAAAGACTTGGCATACCCGTTCGCGATGGTCTACCGCGTTAATCTTTTCGATGTGGCAGCGTTTCCAGAATTCCCAACAGCGTCTCTGCATCGCGTTCAAACTTCGAGGGTAGGTCGTCCTGAACGAACTCGATCAACGCGAAGTGATCCCGTTTGGTCTTTCGGAGCTTCGCCAGGTAGTGCCGCCAGTCTTTTTCTCCGTCGCTCAGGGCCATTCGCCGCCCCTTGGCCCAGTGAAATACGTGCATGTTGCTTACGTGCTCGACAACCTCCTCCAATCCCTGCAACAACTCGTCGTGGAGCAGGCGCGCATCGGGCTGCCAATAGGTGAACACGTTCTCCCGGTTGATGGACTCCAGCAGTTGGAGGCTTGCCTTGGGGGAGTCGTTGAGCGTGTTCGCTTGAAACTCAAAGGAGATGGAGATGCCTTGCGACCGGGCCTTGTCGGCGATCCGTTGGGTCTCCGTGGCTACTCGCCGCCAGATATGTTCCCTCGCAACCTTCGAGCCGCTGTCGCCAGCGAAGACTCGAATTTCCGGCGCACCAAGTGCAAGCGCGGTCTCAAGCACGGCATCAAACGGGGCACCTGGCGTCTCATAGCCCACCTTGTAGTAGGACCCGTAGGCGGCGACTTTCATGCCTGCATCGCGTGTGGCATTGCCAACATTGCGGGCTCGCGCCAGCTTGCCAGCCGGGACGTGCGTATCGCCCGACCATTCAATAGCGGAGAGTCCAGCCGAAGAAGAAAGCCGGATCACCTCTTCAACAGGCAGGGTGCGAAATGTAACAGATACTACACCTGCTTCAATCAACACGTGGCTCCAAGACTGGCCTTGGTCATTGAGGACGAATTGACCACAACCCAAATCTCACCAGACACCCAATTTCGATACGATAATCCCATAGATTTTCGTTAAATGCAAGAATTCTCGAGGGCGTAAACAATTAAACGTTATCTATGGCACCGGTACCGGCTCGGCTGCTGGGTCAAACGCGGAAATCGCCCCGTCAATTTTCACCGACAAATCCAGCAGATTCGGTTGGCTGGGGGCCGGTCCAAGGAGGTCCTCTACGCCTTCCGCATTGCCCTCCAGGATCCCTTGCCCAAGCTGCCCCACGAGACCCGCGGCATCGCCCAGAACGGAGCCGATATTCATGACGAGCGCCAGATCGAGGACGGAATGGACCATTTGCCCCCGGTTCACATCGAAATAAACCGTGTTGGTCCCATTCAAATCGAACAAGGGCATACTGAATTGCGTAGCCGACCCCATGGCGCTCTCCGGGGAATCGAGGGTCCCATCCTGCTGCGCGGCGCCGAAATCCTGATGAATGACTGCACAATACCGATCCCCCACGTACTCGTAGCCGATAAGCTTGTTGACGATCCGTGTGTCAACGGCCTGTCCGAACCCGGGCACCGGCATCTGGATGCGTGATTCCCATTCACCCGACTCCGGCACGCCCTCATCCGGAAACTCCACGCGCGCCAGAGCAGGCAGCGCCTTTAGCAAGCCCGCCATGCCGGTCTGTCCGCCGATGTCCAACACCTGACCGTTGGGCGCCACGCGCATCGTTATCGGATTCTGAAAAAACTGGAGCTGCGGAATATCGCCTAGATTCGCCCCCGCGTCAGTATCCAGCGTCTGGCTCCCGTCGTAGACAAAAGTGCGTTCCGGCGAGTACCCCATTTCAAACGGACTTCCCAGAAACTCACCATTTAAGGCAGCACTTTCGAAAAGCAGCCGTAAATCCGCGACACCCCGATCATCGACGTCCTTTGTGTACAGACTGAAGTCGCCGTCGAAATCCAGGTATACATCCGAGGCGAGGCCGCCATCCGCGCCTTGACCCGCAATGGTCGTGTCCAGCCGGTAATAGGTCACCTCTTCAGGCGTGAACCGAAACTGAAACGGCCCATCGGTCGAGTACTCCTGCGTAGATGGCGGGTTCTCGGCTGAATAGGCCGATTCCACAGCCGGGGAAGCATCCATCGACGCCAAGGACCCAGTACCTGTGTTCAAATTTGCGGGCTCCACAGGAACGATGCGGTACCGGTTTGAAAACCAGACGCCAAAGCAGAAGCCCGCGCCCAGCAAGAGCAAGACAATGAGCGGCCACACCGCGTGACGCCACGGCGACGGTTTGTCCAATGGTTGAAGCATAAGGTCTCCTCAAGTCTTTCCTTTACTTTACCATGTTGGACGTTCGCGAGCGGGCATCACGGCGCGAGACCGTGTATAATGGTTTTTCGAGACGCAAGGTTCGTCAGTACGTCTGACACAAACAACGACGATCGAAGCAAGCATGAGTACCGAACAAACCGCAGAATCCATACAGGTAACACCCGAACTGTTGCGCCGGTACGATCGGCCCGGTCCCCGCTACACGAGTTATCCCACCGCGCCGGTCTGGCGCGAGGATTTCGGCGATGCGGAGTACCGGAAGGCCCTCAGCGAAGCCGCGTCACGGACCGAGGAACCTCTGTCGATTTACGTGCATGTGCCCTTCTGCCAGGAACGCTGCGCTTTCTGCGGCTGCAACGTCATCATCTCAAAGAAAGAGGGCGTCGCCGACATCTATCTCGACCATGTCGAGCAGGAAATCTCTATGGCGGCCGAGGCCCTCGGCGAACGGCGTCACGTGCAGCAAATGCACTGGGGCGGCGGGACACCCACTTTTCTCCATGTCGACCAGATCGAACGCCTCTTCGGCATGGTGCGCGACCGGTTCAGCATCGCGTCCAACGCGGAGATCGCCCTGGAAATGGACCCCCGGGTTACGACGCCAGAACAGGTCGCGACGCTGCGCAGGCTCGGCTTCAACCGCGCCAGCATGGGCGTCCAGGATCTCGACCCCGAAGTGCAATGCGAGATTCATCGATTCCAGACCGAGGAACAGACGCGTAAGCTCTTCGGCATCTGCCGCGACGCGGGTTTTGACGGCGTCAATATGGACTTGATCTACGGCCTCCCCGGGCAGTCCGTCGAAGGCTGGTCCGAAACCGTAGACAAAGTCATCGACATCGCGCCGGATCGGCTTGCGGTATACAGCTACGCCTACTTACCGGACAAGTTGCACAACCAGCGTCACATCGACATGGCCAAGCTCCCGGACGCCGACCACAAGCTGGAACTCTTCACCATCGCGCGCGCCAAGTTCACGGCCGCCGGCTATCGAGCAATCGGCATGGATCACTTCGCGAAACCCCAGGACGAGCTGTCCGTTGCCATGGATGAACGCCGCCTTCGGCGCAATTTTATGGGCTATACCGTCGTGCCCGCCACGGACATGCTTGGCATCGGCACCTCCGCCATCGGCGAGATTGGCGGATGCTACGCGCAGAACGAGAAGAAGCTGTCGCGCTACTATCAGGCCTTGGAAGCGGGCAAGTTCGCCACGTCATGCGGTTTCGAGTTGACGAAAGACGATGCCATCCGCAGTCACGTCATCCGCGAACTCATGTGCAATTTCTATCTCGACTTCGCCGACCTCGAGTCCCGCTTCGGGATCGTCTTCACCGAGTACTTTGCCGGCGAAGAAGCCGCGCTCGCGCCCTTATACGAAGATGACTTTGTGGTACGCGAGAATGGCGCGCTGCGTGTGCTTCCTCTGGGACAGATCTTCATCCGCAACATCGCCATGGTCTTCGATGCCCATCTCAAGAAGGCCGCGGCTAAAACCCAATTCTCGCGCACGGTCTGATGCACTACGAAACGAAGATTGCCATTCTCGGTGGCGGCGTCACGGGCCTGTGCGCCGCGCACTATTTGTCTGAACGCTACGGCCGCGACGCTGTGCTCCTCCTCGAAGCCTCCGACTACCTTGGAGGTACGACCCGCACGGATGCGGCCGATGGCTTCCTGCTCGATTGGGGTCCCAACGGCTTCCTCGATCGCGAGCCACTGACACTGCAGTGGGTCGAAGACCTCGGCCTCTCGGACAAGCTCGTGCGCGCCGACGAATCGGCCGCGCGCCGGTTCATCATGAAGAACGACGAACTCGTCGAGATCCTCCCGCCGCCGAAATTCCTGCTGACTCCGCTGCTTTCCCTCCCCGGACGCGCGCGGCTCATGTGCGAGCCGCTCATTCCCGGAAAGAAAGACGATGCACCCGAAACCATTTGGGATTTCGCCGCGCGGCGGATCGGCAAGGAAGCCGCGGACACCCTCGTCGGACCCATGGTGAGCGGTGTCTTCGGCGGGGATGCGAAACAACTTTCACTCGCCCACTGCTTTCCCCGCATGGCGGCTATGGAGCGCGATTACGGTACGCTATTCAAAGCCCTGCTTGCGAAGAAGAAAGAAAACAACGCCGCCAGTCCCGTCGGGCCCAGCGGCGTGTTAACTTCATTTGAGGAAGGCATCGGCTATCTGCCCACCCAAGCGGCGGAACAACTCAACGACCGCGCATTGAACGGTACGCCTGCGGCGACGCTAACGCGCAACGACGGCGGCTACCGAATTGCTTGTGAAGACGGCACGACCGTCGATGCCCAGGGAGTCGTGCTCGCGACACCCGCATTCGCGGCGGCGAACATCGTCAACGATCTGGATTCCGCGCTGGCAAAGACGCTCGACGCGGTCGCCTACGCGAATATCGCCGTAGTCTGCACCGCATTTCCCCGCGAAGCCGTCGGTCACGACCTCAACGGATTCGGATTCCTCATCCCCCGCACGCAGGGCAAACGCATCCTGGGCTGTCTCTGGACATCTTCGATCTTTCCCCATCAAGCGCCGGATGGACACGTACTGCTGCGTACGATGGTTGGCGGGTATTCGGACCCTGATGCGGTGGAGATGAGCGACAGCGATTTCGTTGAGCTACTGCGGCGCGAACTGTATCCGCTGCTTCGGATCGAAGGTGAACCCGAAATGCTGCGAATCTTTCGCCACCGCCGCGGCATCCCCCAATACCTGCTTCACCACGGCGAAACCCTCGCCACCGTGGAGGCTGCCGAGGCCACGTACCCCGGCCTCGTCTTCGCTGGAAATGCCTATCGCGGCGTAGGACTCAACGACTGCGTCGTCTCCGCCCACCGCGCGGTGAATCAGGTCGCCGCGTCATTGGGTTGATGAACGTGGTGCTGCCCGTCCCCTAACAACTCCAACATGACGTCCCCGTCCACCATCAGGTCGCGCAAGGTGTACTTGTCGAGCACCGCGAAGAACGCCGCCTCCGCTTCGACAAGCATCTGCTTCAGCGAACAGACCGGCGTAATCGGACACGTGTCGTGTTCGCGATCGAAGCACTCGACCAGATGGAAGTTGGGTTCGACCTTGCGGACCACCTCACCAACGTTGATAGAGTCGGGAGATTTCGAGAGTACCAAACCGCCGCCCTTGCCCTGCATGGAATCGATGTATCCCAAATGCACGAGGTTGTTGGCGACTTTGCTGAGGTGGTTTCGGGAAATGCCGAACCGCTCCGCGATTTCCGCAATGGTGGCGGCCCGCTGCGCCACGCCAAGGTAGACCAAGGCCCGCAACGAGTAATCCGTGTAAAGAGTCAACTGCATGGTACTGCTCCCAACGCCCGGCCTCGACCGGCATCCCCATATTCATTCTACTCCTACTTGACAATTGTTCACAAACAGATTATAACATGCAATCGAAATACATGTTTAAGTCAGTCTGCCCTGAATAACCGTAGTAACCGAATGGGGGAAAATCATGAGCACCTTATTTGAACAACTGGGTGGAACTGCCGCCGTCGATGCCGCCGTCGATGTCTTCTACCGCCGCGTTCTCTCCGACGACCGAATCGCCCACTTCTTCGAAACCGTGGATATGGAGCGCCAGGCCGCCAAGCAGAAAGCCTTTCTCACCATGGCCTTCGGGGGACCCAACAACTACTCCGGCCACGACATGCGCACGGCCCACGCGCACCTTGTCAAGAATGGACTTTCCGATGAACACTTCGATGCCGTGGTGGAGCATCTGGACGGCTCACTTCGTGAGCTTGGCGTCGCAGACGATCTGATCGCACAGGTCGTTGCCACCGCGGAAAGCACCCGCGCCGACGTACTGAGCCGGTAAACGCGGCTGCGATCTTCCGATGCCTGATATCCAATTCGAAGGGAATTCCTACGACTGTGCCGAGCAGGAGTCCGTGCTGGACTGCCTGCTCCGGCATGGTGTGACTGTTGAGCACTCCTGCAAATCCGGCGTGTGCCAATCCTGCATGTTGCAGGCGGTGGGAGGCGATCTGCCGCCCAAAGCCCAGACCGGACTGCGGGACACGCACCGCGCGCAGGGCTACTTCCTCGCGTGCAGTTGCACGCCGGAAAACGACATCCAAGTCGTCCGCGTCAATGGCCAGGACCTGCGAACGCCCGCGGTCATCGACGCAATCGAGAAGCTGAATACCGCCGTAGCTCGGGTGCGGGTGCAGTGCCACACGCCGCCCGAACATCGCGCTGGACAGTTCTTCAACCTGCGTCGTCCCGATGGTCACGTACGGAGCTACTCCGTGGCCAGCGTGCCGGGCCTCGACCCATTCATCGAGTTCCACGTCGCCCGCGTCGATGGCGGCCGCATGAGCACCTGGCTCCACGGTGAAGCACAGCCCGGCGATAGCATCGATGTCATGGGACCCGCGGGCAACTGCTTCTACATGCCCGGCGACCCCGAACAACCCCTGCTGCTCGTTGGCACCGGCACCGGCCTCGCCCCGCTCTACGGGATCGTGCGCGACGCCCTCCACCAGGGACATACCGGACCCATCCACCTCTTCAGCGGCAGCGTGACCCCGCAAGGCCTCTACCTCGTCGGCGAACTCAGCGCCCTCGCCACGGCAAACGCGCAGTTTCACTACTACCCCTGCGTTCTCAAGAACGACGGAAGTCCCGGCGTTCACGAAGCCAGCATCGACACCTTCGCCCTCGAAACCGCCGGCCCCCTCAAAGGCTGGAAAGTCTACCTCTGCGGCAACCCCGACATCGTTCGCACCCTCCAACGCAAGACGTTCCTCGCCGGCGCCAGCCTTGGCGCCATTTACGCCGACGCGTTTCTGCCGAGCCCGGTGTAGCGTCGGACGTGCCGTACAACGCGCACGATCGGGTATACTGATTCCAACGAAGTTCATGAGAGATTCTCACATGAATCCAAACCTATACAGCCTTCCCCTGAACGAGCGGATTCAGCTTGTTGAAGATTTGTGGGACAGTATCGCCGCCGAGCAACACGCGCTCGAATTGACCCAGGAACAGCAGGACGAACTTGACCGGCGGTTAGACGCCTACGAAGTAGACCGAAACTCGGGCCGCCCGGCGGCCGAAGTGATCGCAGAGATCCGCCGCAGGATAATCCCGAACTTCGACATGGAGTCCGTCGTATTCTTGTAAGACGATTCCCCTTCGGGATATTTTACCGAGTCGAAGACGAGACGATCCTTGTGCTTGCCGTACTCCATGGAAGTCGCGACCCCAGGCGCTGGATAGAACGGTTGTAGTCAATTGCGCTGGATACGCTATCGACCTTGTGCAGTGGCCTCCGCAAGACTCAACAATTTGCTGGGCGAAAAGTGTCTCACTCTCTGGGCTCCCGCGTCCATCCGATGCTTGGTCATGGTGAAACTTTCGCCGCCTTGGTTGGCTCCCAGCGCCCCCTCCGAACAAACCTCACGGAAATACGATAGAACGCCCACGCGAAAATGAGCGGCGAAAATGCGATCGCTTCGTCAAACCAGAGATTGGCGGATTCGACGGGGTTCAGCGAGAAAAACATTCGGGTCAAATCTTCTCCGATGGTCCAGATCTCAAATGCGACAATAAAGATCGCCAGCTTGCCGACGAATTCGCGGTATCCCAGGATGTGAAATCCCTCGCGGCGCGTGATGACGCGGCACGTGATGGCATGAAGCGCAATGGCCACCATGGTAGAGGCCAGCAACAATGCAGAAAATATCAGGCCGTCATACGATTCATCGCGAACCACGCGTGAAGCTAAACGAAAACCAGCGGCGTGAACAGCGAGCGCAAAAACGACGTACACGACCGCTGATGCGCGCCGGACTCGATACTTGGTTGGAGTTTCCAAGACTCGTGCGCCGTAATAGATGCCGAGAGCGGCTGGAGTCGTAAGAATCGAGGTGAACGCCAGAAATACAACGTACTCACCTGCACGGCTCCGGCCTGCGAGATAATCGGCCGGGAACGCACGAATCAGGAATGCAATCCACATGAAGCCCGCGACGATAGCCGCCGCGCCAAGCCACTTGCTGCTCGTCATTTGCTTCATCGGATTCCCCCGCTTGGATTCGAC
>CAZWDH010000178.1:0-14457 GCA_964632865.1 uncultured Nitrospiraceae bacterium | reverse complement strand
AACTGGGAGAAGGTCGGCGAATTGTACGTCGCCGCGACGAAGTAAACGAGCCAAACCGTAAACCGCAGGAGCGCCGGGGCAATTTACGTTGGCCCGGCGTTCTTGTTTATCCGCCCGCCAGCCTCCTCAGGATCGCTTCGGCGAATTCGCCGGCATTGGTGACGGTACCGTAGTCGATGTCGCCGGGGCGGTCGTCTTCTTCGGTTTCGCGGAGGTCGCGGCCGCCGGTGGCGGTGATGGAGAGGGCGTTCATGCCGCGCGCGAGGGGCAGGAATGCATCGGTGGGGAGCCCGCGCCAGACGAGGGATTCGGCGCCGCAGGCGGAGGCTTCGCCTCTGGCGGCGGACACCATTTCCTGCGGACTGCGGAAGAGGTGGAGCATGCCTTCGGCGGTGACGTAGCGGAGGTCGCCGGCGCCGACGCGATCGACGTTCAGGAAGTAGGTGGTTTCCTTGTCGAGGGTGTGGCTGTTCATGAATTGCCGGATGCCGCTGAGCCAGGTCTCTTTGCTGCCGGTGGCAACGAACCAGACATCGGCGTTGGGGATGGGATCTTCGGTGAGGCGCTCGGCGAGTCCGAGTAGCACCGCGACGCCGGAGGCGTTATCGGCCGCGCCGCGCACGAACTCGCCGGAGAGGTCGCACACGACAAGGGCAGCCGCTCCGCATAGCAGCATGGTCACCGCGACCCACTGGACCACGAGGTCAGGACGGATGTGGGAGTCGGCGAACATACCGAGCCCTTGAATGACACAACAGACAAGAACAGCCAGCATGGAGACTACGAGGAGAACATGAATGACGCGGAGCCACGGCTGGGCGGCCGCGGAGGTGACGGCACTGTATTTGGGCGAATCGTAGTGGGCCGTCACGATGAACAGGCGCTCGGGGCGTTGTCCGAGCACGCGGGCCACGACGTTCTGCGTTTCGTAGTGCGGCAAGAGGCGGCCGAGGAGGTGGTAGCCGGAGAACTCGGCCATGTAGAGGAGAAAGACGAGGGCGCCGTAGGCGAACGCGATCCAGGCCCACCAGAACGAGAGCACGGCGATGATGAGAAATTCTCCGTAGTAGGAAGCGAAGAGCAGCCATGGGCTTTCGATGGCGTAGAAGTCGTCGATCTCCGTGTCGGGCGTATAGCGGGAGAGGCGCTCGTGCAAATACTCGGCGGCGGCGCGTTCGCTCTTGGTGCTGGCGCCGCGGTGGGTGAGGTTTCCGGCGAGGTACTCGATGTCCCGCCGCATCTGGGCCATGTTCATGTCAGACCTCGGCACACGGCAAGCCAAAGGCGTCGGCGACGCCTTGATGTGTGATCTTCCCCTGGTAAACATTGAGACCGCGGCGGAGCGCGTCGTCTTCTGCAATCGCCTTTTCGAGCCCCTTGTCGGCGAGGGCGAGACCGTAGCCGAGGGTTACGTTCGTCAGGGCATAGGTGGCGGTTCTCGGGACCGCGCCGGGCATATTGGTGACGCAATAGTGGACGACGCCGTGCTCGTGGTAGATGGGGTCGTCGTGGGTCGTGGGCCGCGACGTGGCGCAGCACCCGCCCTGGTCGATGGCGACATCGACAATGGCGGAACCGGGCCGCATGGCCTTGACCATGTCTTTCGTCACGAGGACCGGCGCGCGTGCGCCGGGGATCAACACCGTGCCGATGACGAGGTCCGCGGACTCCACTTCTTCGCCGACGGTGGCGCGGTTGGACATGAGGGTCGTGACGTGGCCGCCCATGATGTCGTGAACGTAGCGCAGACGCGACGGATCAATATCGAGAATGGTGACATGGGCACCCATGCCGACCGCGACGTGACACGCGTTCTGTCCGGCGACACCGGCACCGATAATCACGACATGGGCGGGTTTCACGCCGGACACGCCGCTAAGCAGAATTCCCCGGCCCTTGCTGCGGGCCTCGAGGCAGTAGGCCCCTTTCTGAACGGCCAGCCGGCCGGCCACTTCGCTCATGGGGGTCAACAGGGGGAGCGTACCGTCATCGCGCTGGATGGTTTCGTAGGCGACGGCGCTGACGCCGTTTTCCATTAAGCTGCGGGTCAGGGTTTCGCTCGAAGCGAGGTGGAAATAGGTATATACGATTTGACCATCGCGCATGCGGTCGAGTTCGTCGCCGAAGGGCTCTTTGACCTTGACGATCATCTCGGCGCGGCCCCATACATTGTCCGCTTTCTGGACGATGCGGGCACCTGCCTTGCGGTAGTCGGCATCGGTAATTCCGCTGCCTTCGCCGGCGCCGCGCTCGACCAGTACCTCGTGGCCGTGGGCAACAAATGCGGCGACGCCCGAAGGCAACATGGCGACCCGGCGTTCGCCGGTCTTAATCTCTTTGGGTACGCCGACAATCATATCCGTACATCCTCAGATTGGTGGCCTCTCCCGAATCAGTATACTGCGGTAACCCCTAATATTACAATACACTTACGACTTCTGCGGAAATTATTGCTAACAAAGTTGCATTTGGAGTGTAGGATATGGTGTGTGAAGGTTCCAACCACAGGAAGAGGAGGTAAGGTCATGAAGCATACGAAACACATTTCGAAGAAAACGCAGCCGATGTACGCCCAGTCGGAGACGGTGTGTGGCGAGTACACGCCGACGGGCAAAGTGAAGTGTGTATCCGCCGACAGTCCGAAGGCAGAGAAGATCGAGACCATCCCGGTTCCGTAATGCACGTCATCTGTGTGGTCCCCTCGAGCGGGAAAAACGACGCTTACATTCGGCGTCGCTGGGGGACGGAACCATTGTGGAAAGGATTCTTGAACCATGGGTATTTTCGATCTGCTCATTGGGTTGATCCGAATCTTGATCGGGCTGTTGCTGCCGGCCGTGCAACGATAGTCGCGAGCGCCGTGTAGCGAATTCCTCGGTACGAGAAGCTCCACCGTCACGTGAGTGGCGGTGGAGTTTTTGTGTGTCCGGCAGGGTGGTCCGTCCAGCTACGGTAAACTTTAATCCCCATTCATGGGGTTGCTAGACTCATCGTGGCCGCTTGGCGGGAATCAAACGTCGAAACATTGGAGTCATTCACAACAAATGAGGGCGGTGGTGCAGCGGGTCCTGGAATCGTCGGTCTCGGTTGACGGCCGAACGGTGGGCCGAATCGGCAAGGGCCTGCTGGTTCTCCTTGGCGTGGCGGAGGAAGATGAAGAGCACGATGCGCAGCATCTGGCCGACAAAATCGTCGGGCTTCGCTGTTTTTCCGATTCGGACAGCAAGTTCAACCTCTCAATCGAGGACGTGGGCGGCGGCGTGCTTGCGATTTCCCAGTTCACACTTTTCGGAGATTGCCGCAAGGGCCGGCGGCCTTCGTTTACCAGCGCGGCGCGGCCTGAGAAAGCCATCCCGCTTTACGAATCGTTCGTCACGTTGTTGCGGGAACGGGGTCTTACGGTCGAGACTGGCGAATTCGGCGCGCACATGGACGTTCATCTGGTGAATGACGGCCCGGTGACGCTACTCTTGGATTCGAAAAAAGTGTTCTAGGGTAGTGAATTTGGAGTTGGCTCTAGATTTCCTCACGGCACTTGAGGGAACATCCCCCTGAATCCCCCTTCAAAGGGGGACTTGGAATCGCGCTTTACACTCGATCTTTGCGAAAGCTGTTTAGGCAATGCGGTGAACACGTTCATTGAGAATAGAGTTACGATTCAGGAAACGGGTCTGTGAACGCATTTTGTGGGATAGCGGGTAAGAAGGACAAGGCGGCGGTCGAAGCGATGACGCGCGCGCTTCAAACCCGCGGCGCGCTTTCCTACATCGAGTCGGGGCGAGACTACGTCGTGGCGTGTTCACACCCCATCGAAAGGCCCGTTTGCCTGCTGGATGGCGAGCCACTTGACGCGTCCGGCCATGCGATATCGCCTCGGGGCGTCCACGCGGAATGCAGCGACAATACTGGCGATGGCATTCCTGGAATTCGAGGGCCATTCGCCGCGGCCATAGGCTTAGGCGACGGTTCGCGATGGCGGCTATTGCGGGACCGGCTGGGCCGCAGGCCGCTGTTTTATTTCCAGGGCACAGGCTTTCTCCTGTTCGCCTCCGAACTGAAAGCGTTGCTCGCGTCGGGCCTGGTACCGAGACAATTGAATCTGCTGTCAGTAGACCGGTATCTGACCTTGCGGTGCGTGCCGGGGCCGGAGACGATGATCCATGGCGTGTTCCAGGTCCCGCCGGGCCATATTGTCGAGTACGCCGAAGGTCAGTTGGCGGTCGCGCGGGCGTGGGAATTCGACCTGCACGCGAGCCGTATCGCCAAGGAGACCGCGGCGGGGCGAGTCGGCGAACTGCTCGCGTCCGCAGTCGGGCGAACATCCACAAGAAATGTGCTGTGGTCAGGGGGGATCGATTGCGCAGCCCTGGCGGCCGTGGCAACGGACCCGCGGCTCGTGTTTGTCGGAATGGACCGCTCGTGGCAGGACGAAGCACGTCTCGCGCGAGAATCGGCGCGGCGGCTCAAGCGCCCGCTTGATGTGCTTACGGGACGACGCCTCACCGAGGAGGGGTTCCAGCGCGCCGTCGATTGCCTCGATGAACCCATCGCCGACGCGTCGCTGTTTCCGCTCTGGATGATCGCGGAAGCAGCGGCCGAACTGGATGGCGCGTTTATGACCGGACACGGCGCGGATGAGTTGCTCGGCGGCTACGCGCGGTATCACTTTCTCGAGAAAGCAAAAGGCGCGCACCGGTTCGTGCCGGCCGGACTTGTGAGCGATCTCATGCCGTCTCTACCGCCGAACGCGTTTGTACGAAGAGCCGGTCAGAGCCTCGCGTTCATTCGGGACACGCAGGAGTCGTACCTGTCGCTCGTATCCGTCTTCGATCGCGGAGAACGAGACTCGTTGTATACGCAGGCCATGCGATCGGCGCTGGTGGAGTTGGGAGAGATTGCACCTCCGTTGCGTGAGACGTTTACCCAACCGGACTTGACCCGAAACGTATTGTCGCTGGACCTTCAGGTTGGACTTCCAAACCTGCTGCTTGCCGAATGCGACCGCGTTGCCGCGGCGCACGGGATCACGCTGCATCACCCTTATCTGGATGACGACCTCGTTGATTACGCCCTGCGCTTGCCCGCGGATATCAAGTTCGGGGTGCGAAGCAAGCCGCTCCTCCGCCTGGCCGTGAAAGGCCGGCTACCGGGAACGATCCGGCAGCGGGCGCGGCGCGGATTTCGCGTTCCGCAGAGTGGCCGGGCGCTGCGGGTCATCGAGCGGATGGCCGACGAACTTATTACACCGGAGCGTGTGGATGCGTCCGGGATCTTCCGTTGGCAGTCGGTGGATGGGATCGTGCGCACGGCGTCGCACAATGTGTATCGCAGACGCCAGTTCTGGGCGTTGTTGATGTTTTTTGCGTGGTATCGCAACGTAATGGAGAACTGACCGATGCGAATCGCTCTTGCGGGGAGCGGGTACATGGCGATGCGTTTCGCGCATGCGATTCTTGGGTCCGGGCACCAGTTGTGTGCAGTGATTCAGGACGGCCGGCAGGTTCGGGGATTCAAGCGCCGGCTGTATCCGGCGATTGCGCGGATTGTGTCTGGGAATCGATCGGTTGCAGGCATCGCGCGACGCCGGGGAATTCCGGTCGTTTACATCGACAAGATGACCGACGAGGAACTGAAGCCGCTGGAAGCGCTCAAGCCGGACCTGATTCTGGTCGGCGGGTTTTCCATCATCCTCAAGGCACCGATCATCCGGCTGCCGCGGATTGGGTGTCTCAATTGCCATTCCGCATTGCTGCCGGCGCATCGGGGTCCCAACCCCTTTCGCGCGTGCATTATCGCCAACGAATCGGAGACGGGCGTTACGTTCCATGTTATCGATGAAGGCATTGATACGGGGGACATCGTGGAGCAGGGGCGCATCGCGATCAGAAACGGGGATACAGCAGGATCGCTGGTCCGGCGCTGTTCGGACCTTTCGGCTGAGTTGGTCATCGACATATTGGACCGAATCGAACGCGACGGGTTGCACGGTGAGCCACAGGACGAGTCGAAAGCGTTCTACGACAAGAAACTGACCGATGAGGAATTGTATCTGGACTGGAACCTGCCGGCTGCGGACCTCGAACGGAGAGTGCGCGGTTGTTTCCCGTTCTCGCTGGCGCGGATGCGGTATCGCGGCAGTAAGATTATCGTCACGCGCGCTCGTGTGGAGGAAGGTGACCATGAGGCAGAGCCGGGAACCATCCTGGAAACGCGGCCCAACCTCAAGGTCGCGACGGGCGACGGCGTGTTCGTCCTGGTCGTAGGCTATACGATGTGGCCGATTCCGTGGGTGTGGCCCCGGCTCTTTCGTCGTCCGGAGCCGGGCGAGCGGATGGGATAGGGTTTGACGCCGCGCGTATCCATCGTCATCCCGGCGTTCAACCAGTTGGACTATTGCCGGGAGTGTGTGGAATCCATCCGCGCCAATACGGGAATTCCCTATCGACTAATCCTGGTGGACAATGGGTCTACCGACGGTGTGGGCGAATACTTCGACTCGATACCGAACGCTACGGCCATTCACACGGGAGAGAACCTCGGGTTTCCCGCCGGGGTGAATCGGGGATTGGCTCACGCGGTAGGTCACGTGCTGCTTTTGAATAGCGACACCGTCACGCCGCGCGGTTGGCTCGAGCGTCTGCTGGCGGCACTGGAGTCGCATCCTCGCATAGGCGCTGTGGGTCCGATGACGAATCACGTGTCGGGTCCGCAGTTGATTCCCGATCTCGGTCTAGATTCCATTGAGGCGATTAACGAATTTGCCGATGCGCGGTGGGAGTCGCACCAAGGCCAATTGGCGGAAATCGATCGGCTGGTCGGATTCTGCATGCTCATCCGCGAGGAGGCGTTTCGTGATGTGGGGTTGCTGGATGAAACCTTCGGCATCGGGAACTTCGAGGATGACGACTACTGCATTCGCCTTCGTAAAGCTGGATACCGGGTGTGCGTGGCGCTGGATTGCTTTGTGTTCCATTACGGAAGCCGCACGTTTCGTGCCATGGGGATCCACGGCGACGCGTACAATGATCTCATCGATCGCAATGAGGATTTGTTCCGCGAGAAGTGGGGGCTGGAACACGATGGGGCTTCTCATACCGAACAGATCGCTGCGCGGTTGACCGAAAAAGGCCGGGATGCGGCGAAGGCCGGCGCGACTGCCGAGGCGTTGCGCGCGTACCGCGAGGCGATCGCGACCTGCCCGATCTACGATCCTGCGTATAACGATCTAGGCGTGTTGCTGTGGGAACTGGGCCAACGAGAGCGCGCTCAAGAATGTTTCGCACGGGCTGTGCAACTAAATCCCGACAATGCCGACGCGATTGCAAACCTTCATGACGCGGCGCGAGCGATTGGGAAACCCTTGCCCAATTCGCCGGACGAGGGAATTTGAGGATGGAGGATGTGACGGATGTCGCGACGGCCGCGCGCTGGACCGATTTCCCGAGTCTTGGCCGCGTGTGCCGCGCCGGATTGGCGACGCGCGGCAACAGTGAACTGACTCCGGACGACATCGCACTCGCCATCGAGCACGGCGTCAACTATCTCAATTGGTGCGGCGTGGGACACGAGGACGGGCTGGTCGAGGCGATTCGTTCTCTGGGGAATGCCCGCAAGCACATCTTCGTGGCCGTTCAGTTCTTCGCACGCTCAGCGGAGGACGCGCGAGAGGAACTCGATACCATCCTTGCAACGCTTGGGACAGACTATGTCGACGCGCTCACGTACTACTACGTGGAGCATGAGGATGAATGGGCGGAAATTGCCGGCGGCGCGTCGGAAGTGCTGCGAGAAGCCAAGTATCCAGGGACGGTACGATCGATTGGGCTGACAAGTCACCAACGCCCGCTTGCGGCGTCGATCGCAGCGCGCAGCGAGGTCGACATGCTCATGGTGCGATACAACGCGGCCCATCGGGGCGCGGAGCAGGACGTTTTTCCGGTTACCCGCCAACACGGAATTCCCGTGGTGACCTATACGGCGCTGCGTTGGGGCGCGCTGTTGAATGCGACGCCGGACGATCCGCCGGGGTTTTCCGGGGTGAGCGCGCCGGACTGGTATCGATTCGTCCTTATGAACCCGGATGTCACGGTCGGCATTATGGCGCCGCAGACCAGCGCCGAACTGCGGGAAGATCTCGAAGTGCTCTCCGCGTGGCGGGAGTTAACCGCCCGGGAACTCGAAGATCTGCGCGCCCATGGCGACCGCGTGAGGAAGCACGGCGGCCGGTTTCCATGATTTCACGATACCGGCTTTTCGAATGTCAGGGCGACGACGCCATGTCTTTGTGCGAGCGGCGGAGTTTCGTCGATGGGCTCCAATTCCCGCGTGCTCCAGCGGGGATCGAGGGCCTTTGTGAGAATGGCAATCGGTGAAGCCGGATTAGCGGTGCGGCTGCAATAGCGGGCGTACCAGCCGGGTCGCCGTTCTTGCCAGGCGCGGGAGTCTATCAGGGTCAAGCCGGAAGGCCGGATAATTCGCGCCTCCAGGGATTGCCAGTCGTAGTAGCGGCTGAAAAACACCTTGCCCTCTTCGTTGCGTTCCTGCCGGCCATAGGGGTCGGCGTCAATCCAACGTTCGTGGTATTCGGGGACCAGGGGAACCGTGATCACCGCCCGCCCTCCCGGCTTCAACACGCGCGCGATCTCGCGAACCGCCGCGGTATCGCCTTCGGCGGCGATATGCTCGAGAACGCTCACGGAGTAGATGAAAGAGAAGGACGCGGCGTCGATGGGTATGGCGCGGGTGTCACACTGCCGCGCGTCGAGCGCGCCTTGCCAGGCGGCGCGTTCGTACAGATCGCACTCCTCCCCCACTTCCCCAATGATATCGGTCGCGACGACGGGCACACCATACAGACGCGCGAGACAAAGTGCGAGGAGTTTGGGGCTACCGAGATCAAGTACGTCCGTTTCGCCGCGGTATGCAGACAGCACTGCGCGAAACTCGTGGTATCGCCAGAGATCTACGGGGCACAGCAGCAGTCGCGCGCTTTGCCGAAGCGCGTAGCGGGATCGGCAGCGAACGAGATTGATCAGGCCACAGCGAAAGCCTTGCCACCAGAGTGCAGCGTTGGAGATCTCGTTGGCGCTCGACGATTCGCCGACAACGGGCGAATCGCGGAGATCGTCAGGAGGAGCCAAGCTTCGAGCGCAACGCGGCCAACTGATCGGCGAGTTGCGTGTTGTGCAAGGCACCGTCGTCAGAGTTGCGGGGCGCGGGTTGACGCGGTTTGCCGCCTTTGCCGCCACGACCGCCTTGGCGGGACTCGCCTCGATCGCGGTCACGGTCGCGAGACTTATCGGGACGGGCGGATCGCGGCCGGCCGTCTCCGGCGCGGTCATCCTTCCGCGGCCTGCGGTCGCGGTCCCTGCGGTCGGCCTGCTCTGGTTTGCGATCGGCAGTGGCCGCTTCGTCCGTACGTGGCGGCCGTGCGGGACGTCGAGGTCGTTCCGACTTCGGCTCCGCCGGAAGCAGCGCTTTCATCGAAAGGGAAATGCGGGGCTGATCCTTGTCGACTTTGATGACTTTAACCTTGACGATCTCTCCCACTTTCACGATATCGCGGGGATCGCGCACGAACCGGTTGGCCAGTTCGGAGAGATGGACAAGCCCATCCTGATGAACGCCCACATCGACAAAGGCGCCGAAATCCGTAACGTTTGTCACGACGCCTTCAATCTCCATGCCTTCTTCGAGATCCTGCACGGAATCCACGCCATCGAGAAACTTGGGAATGCGGAACTCCGTCCTTGGGTCCCGTCCAGGTTTCATGAGTTCGTGACGGATGTCGTCGAGCGTGATGGAACCGATCACCTCCGTCTGGAAATTCGAGAGATCCATCTTGATAAGGCCGTCGGAATTCCGAATCAGCTCCGGGACTGGAATCCCGAGCCCTTCCGCAATACGTTCGACGACCGGATAAGCTTCGGGGTGGATGCCGGTCGCGTCCAAGGGGTTTTCGCCGCCGGCCACGCGCAGGAATCCGGCGCACTGTTCAAAAACGCGGGGACCCACACCGTTGACTTCCATCAATTGGGTTCGGCTCTTGAAGCCGCCCGATTTCGCGCGAAATTCGATGATGTTCGTGGCGGTGTCCGTCTGGATGCCGCTGATATACCGGAGCAGGGGCGCGGAGGCGGTGTTGAGATCGACACCGACCTGGTTTACACAGTACTCGACCGTGCGCTGCAATCCTTCGCGCAGGGACTTCTGGTTCACATCGTGCTGGTACTGCCCAACGCCGATGTGGCGCGGTTCGATCTTGACGAGTTCAGCGAGGGGATCCTGGAGACGGCGCGCGATGGAAATGGCTCCGCGAACGGTGACGTCGAGATCCGGAAACTCTTCACGCGCGATCTTGGATGCCGAGTAGACAGACGCGCCGGCCTCGTTGACCAGAACAAGAAATGCGCCCTTGTCCCCAATCTTGGCGAGCGCCTGTTTCACGAATCGAGCGGCTTCTCGCGACCCGGTGCCGTTGCCGATGGCCACGGCCTTGGCGTCGTACTTCTCCATGAGCGCCAGGAGGATCTTCTCTGCGTTCTCCACATCATTCTGTGGTGGCGTCGGGTAAATCGTGGCACTCTCCAGGAACTGACCTGTCGAGTCCACTACCGCGAGTTTGCACCCGGTGCGCATGCCAGGATCGACCCCGATCACGCGCAAAGCGCCGGCCGGTGCGGAGAGCAGCAAGTTCTGCGCGTTCTCGCGAAAGACCCGGATGGCTTCTTCGTCGGCGCGGTCGCGGACGTGGCCAATCACTTCGTTTTCGATGGCAGGCCGCAGCAGCCGGTCGTAGGCGTCGTCGATGACGAGTTTAATCTGTTCTGCAAATGGGCTATCCGCAGACTTGAGGCAACGCGACACCAGTTCCGATTTCAGCGCCGCATCATCGACGGCCAGTTCCATCCGGAGAAAGCCTTCCTTCGCGCCGCGGTGAACGGCGAGGAAGCGGTGAGAAGGGATCTTGTCGACGGGTTCGCGGAATTCGTAATAGGCCTCGAACTTGGTATGCTTTCCTTCGCAGTTCTTCGTGGGGTAGGCCGCGATAGCGCCCGAGTGCAGCATGTGATTGCGCAAGAACTCACGCGCATCCCGGTCCACGGAGACTCGTTCGGCCAGGATATGCCGGGCGCCTTCGAGTGCTTCCTCGGCGGACGGCACGGCCTTCTCCGGTTTGGCGAAGGTGGCTGCAAACTCTTCGATGGACTGCTCGGCGGATTCCTGATTCCAGATAAAGTCTGCGAGGGGCATCAGTCCTTTTTCGCGGGCGACAGTTGCCTTGGTACGACGCGCCTTCTTGTAGGGAAGGTATAGATCTTCCAGTTCGGTTTTTTCGTTACACGCGTCGATCGCGGTTCGTAGTTCTTCGGTGAGCTTTCCCTGCTTGGCGATTGTCTCAAGTACATAGGACCGGCGGGCCGTCAGCGACACGAAATACTCGTTGCGTTTCTCGATGCGCTCGAGCTGGTCTTCACGCAGCCCACCAG
The DNA here is from genome assembly GCA_964632865.1 of uncultured Nitrospiraceae bacterium. Lineage (GTDB taxonomy): Bacteria > Hydrogenedentota > Hydrogenedentia > Hydrogenedentales > SLHB01 > JAHDWY01. The sequence goes on along the minus strand of CAZWDH010000178.1, from coordinate 2,968 downwards.
TGACATCCTTGCGATACCGCGCGATAAACGGAATCGTTGCGCCGCCGGTAAGCAGTTCGACCGCCTTGGCGGCCTGCTGCACCTGAACCTCAACCTCGTCGGCGATGAGCCGGAGGTATTTCTCATCAATCATGGTACTGCCTCTCCAACTGGACTACCTGAACTTTGGACTCTACCAAATTCCGAGGATATTCACAATGAAATCCGCTACGCACAGCCTAAAGTCCTATGGCCACGTGCACGGGTTGGGCTACGTTTGGTCCCGTGAGCAAGAGCGTTGATGATTCGGCATCCCAGGAATATTCGTACCCGGGGTCCGGGTCGAAGGTTACCTGCGCGGGTTTGACCGGCAGCAGCACCCGAACGCGGGCGGTGGTTCCGGACGGACCACGCATGGCAAAATGGAACACGCCGTTTTCCACGCGCGCATCGCGGACCCGGGCCGCCGCCGCGAGGACGGCGGGGCTGCGTTGCCGGCTCCGCATCCAATCCACGTCGACGAGCAGGGTTCGCTCGTTCGCGCGGAGCACCCGCTCATGGACGACGGGGAGCACGGGATCAAAGAGGTCAATGTACTGGCCGGTGAATCGGACCTCGGGATCTTCCGCCAGTGTTTCGTCTAGCACGGAAGCAATCACGTAAGGACCACGGCGTACGCACAGATAGACTTGAGTCTCCAGGGATTCACCTTTGGCCTCGAGCATCTCGCGGACCCAACGACGCACATTCTCCGCGCCTTCGACGGACTCCAGCAAGTCGCGAGGACGCTCTTCAACAACACGAACGAAACCGCCTTCCACGGGCTCCGGCGCCGTGCGCGCGGCTGCGCCTATCCCGAGCCGTTTGAACAGATCGTCGTAAGCCTTCGCATCTGTCTTGCCTTGATCGTTCCACCATTCGCGGACGTGATGGTACGGGTCTGAACCATCGTCGATGATGACCAGACATCCGCCCGCGCGCACCCACGCATCAAGGGCGGCGTGGTACTCGGGTTTCAACGGCTTCTGATGTTCGTACGTGAGGAGAAGCACTTTGTAGCGGTCAAGGCTGCCTGGGTGGATCGTGTTCTCCAGTTGCGCGATTTCGACGGGCACGCCTACCTTCAACAGCGGCAGCGCCAGGGCATAGAACGATCCGAGGGATGCTTCGCTGGGTTCCGGCGCCGCGCGTTGAAACATCATCGTGTCGGAGACCACGACACCGATGCCTTGCGTGCCGGTCTCGTATTGGACCTCCGGCTGATTCATGTCGTTCAGCGCGTTGATGACGGTGAGCAATTGGGTCGCGTAGTCCGAGGGGATGCCCTCGCGATCGCCGGACTGAGAGTTTATGTCGACCTTAGGGTAGGTGCCCTGAAAAATCCGGTCGGGCCATGGCATGACCTCGAAGCGGCTGACTTCGGGCCACATGAGGGATGCAATAACGGTGCATTCGTAGTTGAGCTTGTAATCGTTCCAACTGCGGTTGGGATTGTCCTCTACGGGATCGGCGAGGAACCAGACTTCCCGGCCTGTGGGACGCACCATCGCGAGCATCTGCCCGTATTCAAGGTAGGCGGTCTCGAAGGTGCGTTCCTTCCGAACGCCCTGGTAGGCGTTCTGGGAGCGGGCGGTACCAGTCCACACCTGGGCGATATAGCCGTCGAGTTGCGGGATGTCGATGAGATGGGATTCGGGGCTCACGATGCGCCATTGGGCGTAATTGACGAGACTGTGCGTGGGGACGTGGCACTCAATATCGATGCCCTTCTCCCTGGCCCGTTCATCCACGTAGGCGAAGACTTCACGCAGCGCGTCAAAATAGAGTTCGTATTTCAGTTTGCTGGCCCGGTACTGCGCGTCGGGACTCGAATCAGGTTCCTGCCAGGGCTCGCCGTAGTATTCCTGCCACTCGCGCTTGAAAGCTTCGCTCCAGCCCGTGTTCGCCCAGAACTCCGGTTCCTCCAAAAAGACCGCGTGCACGCCGTAGTCCAGCGCCGGATCGATGTACTGCTTGATATATTCGACGTACGCATCGGTGGGGACGTTGTATCCGACGGTCGTACTGTTGCCGTGCATGAATAGGCGGCCGTCTTTGGCGGTCTGCACTTCTTCCCTCTTGAAGGCATCGCCGCTTCCGTAGTAGGACCCGTAGGCGCCCCAAGCAATGCCGGTCATGAGGCTAATGGTATAGCCCTGTTCCCGCCAGCTATCGGCCCGCTCGGCGAAGGCGCCATTGGTCCCGTAGACGATGGCCATATCGGAGCCAATATCTAACTCGGGTCGGTAGCCGGGACTAACCTGGAACGAGGTGCTTTCGGGAGGCATGGATTCCTGGGCACTGGCGAACGGTAACGCGTTTGCGAAGATGCAGAGCGCTGCAAGGACAAAGGCATGTCTAGACACGATAAAAAAGGCTCCCCCGTCAAAAGAATCCAAATGCACCGCTGGTGAACATACCACGGCGCGGAGGGGCAGTCAACGGAGCACGGTGGCCTGGCTGTGGACGTTCTTTCGTTGACTCGTTGAGACGGGACCTTGCTGCTGCTAGTATCGCTGGCCATGGACGAACCGCGATTGCAGGTAAGCGACCGGCTGCGCAGGCTGATGGCGTACGACAAGTTCTCGGGCGAGGTTCCCCGCGCGCTCATCCTGCGCGGCGAGTACTGGCTCGACAGCGCGTGCGAGAACGCGGCGCGTTCCATGGGGTGGAATGTGGCGCCGGTGCCGGTGGTCATGGAGGGAGTCTTGTCCAAGGAGCAAGTGGCCAAGCTATTCGAGACGCTCGTCAACCTCCGGCCCGACTTCATTCTCTCGATCAATCTCAGCGGTATGGACTTGGGCGGATTGCTGGCACGGCTTTTTGAAGACCTGGATATCCCCTATGTGACGTGGTTCGTGGACGACCCGCGCACAATCGTCATGGGGCGCGCCACGTACGCCACGTCGAACGCGCTGGCGAACTCGTCGTAGTCGTTGCCGTTCACGAA
>CAZWDH010000177.1:0-14557 GCA_964632865.1 uncultured Nitrospiraceae bacterium | reverse complement strand
GATTATTGCGTCGGCTTACTGCGAGTTCGTCCGGCATGGAAGCCGGACGCTACAGAACGCGGCGCCCGCAATGGGAGACGGAGACACAGTCGCAGGCCGGTATCACTGAATGCGTTGCCATCGTCGGCAAAACGCCCCAACTGCTCTCTTCCAAATCTTACCCCCGCCAGACCCTCGCCCATCTTCATCGCGAAGCCCGGCATGACGCTCCCTGGCCTAGTCGCTGATGGGAAGAGCCCCCCGGCCCCCCACAGAAACCGCGGCACTCTCCTTCGAGCCGACCCTCTCAGGTGCCATAATCGTCAGGTGCCGACTCCTGATGAATCGAGAATGGGGTTCTTAATTCTTCCTTCTTAATTCTGAGATCTGAGATCTGAAATTCTCTCTTCAGATCCTCGCTCGCTACTCCACCACCTCCAACTCCGCCAGGTCCTCTCCCATTTCATAAGGGAACCGCCGCACCTTCTCGCCGGTCTTGTCGCTGATGTAGAGCCGCGATTCCGACGGCTGCCGGCCGTGGCCATCGGCCCAAAAAGCATAGAAATCGGGGTGCGCATTCAGCGGACGGCGGCAGTACGTGTGGTTGTACGGGCTTCCGGAAGTGAGTTGCCGCTCCTTCGTCCACGTCGCCCCCTGGTCCGAACTGATCCACATGGCAACTTCACCGCCGGGATTAAAGGGCTGTGGACCCGTCTCGGTGGGGCCAAATACTCGCCACGTGCCGTCAGCTTCCACGTGAATGCTTCCCGTGTCGTAGTTGTTGTCGGACTGGGTAATCGTGTGGAAGGTCCACTCGCTGCCGGTCCAGTGGGCGACCCGCCATTCCCGCGGCGCATGTTCCGGCCCCGGCATCCACGACTTCGCCGTCACGTGAAGAATGACCGGATTGCCTTCGGCGTCGTAATTGACGTCCTTCATGTAGCACAGTAAACCTTCAGACTGATAATCGCGGACCAGCGCAGGATTTGCCGCGTCCCGCAACGGCGTTTCAAGTGTCTCGCCCTGCACGTTGCGCCAAGTCCCGCCCATGTCCGGTGTCTCTGCGTAATAGAGATTCGTGCGCCAATTGAGGCCCTTGCGCTCCGGGTCGCCCATGAAGGCCTTGGGATGGTAGTTGAACGCCGTACCCACCGTCGCGCCGTCTGCTTTCGGCCAGCTCACCTGATAGTGGCCTTCGTCGATAAGCGCCAGCAGGCTCCGATCCGACCACGTCTTCCCGTCATCGCTGGTCTGCCAGTACAAGGCGCGGCCACCGTCATAGCTGGTCAGCAGGAACAGAAACCCCTTCCCTTTCAAATGCCAGGGTTGGGGATAGGAGAAGTTGGTTTCCAGCACCATATTGAAATCGTCGGTGTTGTAAGGCTCTTTGCTCTGAAAGATATAGGAAGGGCGGCCTTTGCCGTGGGAACTGGCGAAGACCCAAATGTGCCCATCGTCGTCGATGGAGATGACGGGATTGTCGTGCGCGTCGGAGGTCTTCTTGTCGATAAGAATCGTCGGCCGAGGAACCTGCCCGGTCGCATGGTCGTAGTACGAAACCATTTCCAACAGCGCGTCCTCGCCTTTCTTAGTACCCCCATAGACGAAGAAGGTCTTGTTCACCTCTGGCGCGTAGATGGCCAGCGGGATGTGCTTGGCGCAGTAGGTCCCCAGGCCGCCGCTGTATTTGTAGACATACTCGTCGTTCGTCTTTTGGTTGTAATACCAAATCCCCCGGTAGCCCGTGTCTTTTTCGTACTCCTGCGCGCTCGCGACACCGGCGCACGCCAAAAGGACGATCCCGAACCCGGTCCTTACAATTGACTTCATTCCAAACTCCTCTCGTTAACGCTCCCCGACAGGTTTCACGGGCCGATTTGCGGGCCCGGTATACTTACTCAGCGGCCGGTAAATGCGGTTGTTGGCCGCCTGTTCCATGAAATGGGCGCACCACCCCGTAACCCGCGACGCCACGAAGAGGGGCGTGTACAGGTCTAACGGCAGACCCAGAATGTAATACGTCAACCCGCAGGGGTAATCCACGTTCGGATAGATCTTCTTGTCGTTGACCATGGGGTCCTTGATGGCGTCGTAGATCGCCATAAGCTCTTGCTGTCCCCTGTCTTCCGCGAGTTTGCGAAGCTCTCGCTCAAGGATGCGGGCCCGGTGGTCGCCGTGCTTATACACGCGATGGCCGAAGCCCATGACCTTCTTCTTGTTGGCGAGCGCGTCCTTGATCCACGCCGCCGCTTCGTCTGCCGACTGAAACTGCTTCAGCATTTCCATGGCCGCTTCGTTGGCGCCGCCGTGGAGGGGACCCTTCAATGCGCCAATCGCCCCCACAATGGCCGATACCAGGTCCGACATGGTAGAGCAAATGACCCGGTTGGTGAAGGTGCTCGCGTTGAACTCATGCTCCGCGTAGAGCACGAGCGTCAGGTCAAGCAGATGGGCGGACAGCTCATCGGGCTCTTCGCCGTGAGACTGGTAAAGAACTTGCGCGGCGTGTGACAAGCCCTTCTTGGGTGCGACCGGTTCTTTTCCATTCAGCAGGCGGTAGCGGGCGGCGATGATGCTGGCAATTTGCGCGGTCAGCCAGATCGATCGCGTACGATAGTCCTGGGGGTCGTCCACGGGATCGAAGTGGCCGGCCATGGAAACGCCCGTCCGCAGCACGTCCATCATCGGGACGGCGGACGGAATCAGGCGAATCGCGTCAACCACTTCGGCGGGCAGACTGCGATAGCCGTCCAGGGCATCCGAAAAGGCCCGAAGCTCCTCCGAATTCGGAAGATCTTCATGCAAAAGGAGATAAGCCACCTCCTCGAAGGTCGCATTCTCCGCCAGGTCTTCGATCGCATAGCCGCGGTACAACAATACGCCCTGGTCCACGCAGGCGATCGTCGTCTCGCCCGCGACGACCCCCTCCAGTCCGGGCCGAATTTCGGTTTCCGTCATGACACAGATCCTCCCACCTTCGTTACCACCTTCTCGGCGTGTAACCGCCATAGCCTTGCTTGCTTCTCGCGCGGGCGACAGCCCGTTATATTTGATAGTCCACGAGACGATAGAGTTCTTCGCGGTTTTGCATCTTGTCGAGCAGCGAATGCTGGGTCCCCTCATTGTGGAGCACACGCAGCGCCTGTTCCATGGCCTTGACCGCGATTCGCTGAAGGGTGACCGGGAAGATCACCATGTTGTAGTCGAGTTCCGCAAACCGCTCCACGGGAAGATAAGGGGTCTTACCGAACTCCGTCATGTTTGCGAGGAGAATGGAATCCACATCCTGGGCGAAACGCGCGAACTCTTCCACGTCCTGCAGCGCCTCCGGGAAGATCGCGTCGGCGCCCGCCTCAAGGTATGCGTGGGCGCGTTGGACTGCGTCATCGTATCCGGTTACGCCCCGGGCGTCGGTCCGGGCGATGAGGAGGAAATCCTCGCTGGTCTTGGCCTCGGCAGCGGCGGCAATCTTCTCGCAGAACTCTTCCACAGGGACGAGCTGTTTGCCTTCGAGATGCCCGCAGCGCTTGGGAAATTCCTGGTCTTCGAGATGAATGCCGCTAACGCCCGCCGCTTCCAGTTCGCGGACGGTCCGTGCCGCGTTCTCGGGACCGCCGTAACCCGTGTCGGCATCCGCGATTATGGGCAAAGAGGTGACTGCCGCGATACGCGCGCAATGGGCAACCGATTCCGTGAGGGTCATCAACCCCACGTCAGGCACGCCCCCAACACTGTTGGCAAGAACCGCGCCGGATACGTAGATGGCCTCAAACCCTTCGCGCTCAATGAGCCGGGCGCTCAACGCGTTAATCGCCCCCGGCATGACGACCGTGTGGTCGGCAAGCAGGGCGCGTAACCGGTCGGATCGGGTTGCGGAGTCGGGTTTCATGCAGCCACCCTCGCAGGTCGTGCAACGATTCCAGTCTGGAGCGCCATGCAGCTTGACACCCCAAGGTTTAACCTGTCAAGCATAGGACACAAAATGAGAATAGACAAGAAAGTGTTGACGGGTACCATTACCCAATCCCGCCGTCTTTCACGTCGTCCTTCTCCAATTCCTCGATAATCGCCAGATACCGCCGTTCGTTGGCGAACATGGCGAAGGCGAACAGCACCTCGACAGCGACCACGCCGAGGCAAAGCAGGAAGACCACCGGCAACAATACCGCGGAGAGTTCCATCGTCGACGGTTCCAGCGTGCCGGCTTTCACCTGATCGGCGACGTAGAGCGGATTGGCCATAAGAGGCACGCGGAAGTAGATTGTCGCCCCCAGCGCGGCCAGCAGGCCAAGTAGCAGCACGCCCACCAGATTCCAGGCTTTGGCGAGTTTGCGCCGCCGCTGAAGAAAGGCCCGGTCCTTTTCATTCATGTCAGACACCCCTATTCTCCCATCACCTTGATAATCAGCCGCTTACGTCGCTGTCCGTCAAATTCGGCGTAATACACCTGCTGCCACGGACCCAGGTCAAGTCTGCCCTCCGTAATGGGAACGATGACCTCGTGATGGATGATGAGGCTTTTGAGGTGGGAGTCGCCATTGGTTTCGCCGGTCTGGTGGTGGCGGTAATCTTCCCGGAACGGGGCGAGCCCTTCGAGCCACTCGTCGATGTCCGCGATGAGGCCTGATTCGGCGTCGTTCACGTAGACGCCTGCGGTGATGTGCATGGCGCTCACGAGCACCATCCCCTCCTTGACTCCGCTCTTGCGAACCACCTCTTCAACCTCGCCGGTAATGTTGATGTACTCCCGGTGCTTCTTCGTGTTGAACCACAGGTACTCCGTCGCAAACTTCATGGCTCGTCCCTTTCCGGATTCTCTGCTATCATGTGCAGGCAAACGCGCGCACATGGGCGGATGTTGTTGCGCTTCACCTGATTATAGAACCGGGCATACCGCACATGCACGGTTCGAGCCGGTCAACTCCCGCTTCCGATCATGCGTTGATTGAAACGAGGCGTTGGGTAGCGCGGTCTGAAGTCTGGCGACATGTGTGCCTCGGCCAACGGTCAAAAAGGAATTCATGCAGCATCATCGTGGTATTTGGCTGTTCACGGGATTTTTCGTTCTGGTGGCGGCCATCATCCTTGCCGTGCGCGATGCGCGCGCGCCAGCACGGGCGCCCGTCATCGACACCCCCGTTAAGGTCGTTGCCTCCGAACTTTCGGAACGGCAGATCGAGATGCTGGTGGTGACCATGAAGGCCTGCCTCGAGAACGATCCCCAGGCGCGCCGCGCCAATACCCGATCCCTGGTGGACGGCGTGGCCGCCCTCGCCGCAGACGGGATCTACGAGAGCGCGGACACCTACTACGCGTTAGGCGTGTTGCGGACGGCCCAGCTTGATTTCCCCGGTGCGGAAGCGGCCTACCAAAAGGCCGTCGAGCTGCGTCCGGACTGGAACTGGGTATACAACGGCCTGGGAATCCTGATGCACACGCAGGGACAGTACGCCGAGGCCGAGGCCGCCTTCCGGAAGGCCATCGAACTGGACCCGAACTGGAGCCGCGCGCACAACGATCTCGCCATCTTGCTCCGTCTTACCGGGCGACTCGAAGACGCCGAAGTGCACGCCCTTCGCGCGCTGGAACTCAACCCCGATGCCGTGGCGACGCACAATAACTACGGCAACCTCCTCGTGGCGTTGGAACGGTATGACGAAGCCGAAGCGGAATACCGGGCTGCCATCGCCCACGAACCCGACCATCCCGCCCCCTATTACAACCTTGCCTGCCTCGCCAGCTTACGCGGCGACCGGGAAGAGGTTGTTCCGCTGCTCCTGTGCGCCATCGAATTCGACGCCTCGTACCGTGACGAAGCGAAGTTTGACGAGGACTTCGACGCCGTCCGCGACGACCCCGCCTTTCGGCTCCTCGTGCAAGGCACGAACGGGGAACGGATGACACGTCTGCCTGAGTAATCCGGTCTGGCACGCAGGTTGCTCCTTCTGTTGACGACCGGTCATATTCGAGGGCAGGAGGAGAGTCTCATGGCGTTCCCGATTCTGGAAGGGGTTCAGTTGCTGCATGCGGCACGGGGTCTGTTGCATGAGATCAAGGGAATCGGCGGTGGCGGTAAAGCGAAGGCCCCAAATAACTCTGTAACAATGACTTCCGGTGCCTTCGCAAAGTTGCTCGAGGCGGCTCAGCAGGGCAACACCAAGGCCGTTGCCACCAAGCAGGACGAAGGCACGGACGGCGTCTCCAGCGACCGGTTCACGAATCTGCCCCCCAACCTGGCGGCGCGCCTCGAGGAAGAAATTGCCGCGTTCCGGGAAGAACTCTCCGCTCTGTTTGATGAACTCCCCATCGACAATCTGCCGGAACTGGTGCTGGCATCAGACGCGGACGGGAATGTGGTCGTCGCGAATGACCACCCCGACGCAGAGATGATTGAGGCACTCTTCAAGGCGCACCCCATGCTGGCCAACGCGTTTCACCGGCTCAGCGTGAATGCCAGCCTGGTGCGAACCGCGGCGGTCCAGTTCCCGGCGAGTCTGGGATACCTGCGCGATCCGCAGGGAGCCACGATGGCCATTGGCGAGTCCCTCTCCGGCGCGAACAGTCCGAGGAACTTCCAGTTGACCATCGGCCCCAACGGCGTCTTCACGTCCTTCGGGTCGACGACGACCGACACAAGCGGCGACACAGCCACGGCGTAACGGCCCTCTTTCACAGCGGGATTCGTCGGCGGTACACTTCTCTCGTGCGCATCCGGCGCCTATGGAAAGAATCGGTCATGGCTGCAACGCGACGTATCGCTGCAATCCTGTTGTTTCTCCTCACCTGTCTCCCAAGTTATGGGGGAGTGCCGATCACCGGCGACCCGGACCTTCTTACCCTGGTTGATGCCGAATACACCTCCGTCGAAGACTTCCTCACCCGCGTTTCGGATCTCGAAACGGCGCTGGCGAGCAAGGGCGACAACCGCGCCATCTTCGCGGGCATGTATCGCGTGTTGACGGAGAACGGGCTGGAGAGCATTCAGGACGGAACCTACGACGATCCCGATTGGGTGACGCGGTTCGTAATCGAATTCGCCAATTTGTATCGCGAAGCCTTCTATCATTTCGAGACGGCGCAGTACGACAAGGTGCCGGAGGTTTGGCGCGTCGTCTTTGAAGCAGCCCGAGCAGATGAGATCACCGCGTTCCAGCACGGCCTGTTGGGCGTTCACGCCCACATCAACCGAGACCTGCCTTTCGCACTAGCTCGTGCCACGCCGCCCGAAGAACGCCTCGCCCGGTTCATCGATTTCCAACGAACCAACATCATCGTCGTGAACTCCACGGAGGACGTGGAGTCAGTCGTGTCCGAAACCTACGCGCCGGCGCTGGCCGGCGTGGACATGCGCTTCCGAAACGTGGACGAGGTGTTGCTCGGTCAACTCGTCTCCATCTGGCGCCAACGGGCCTGGCGTAACGCGCGCCTCTTCGACGGCAGCAAACCGGAATGGGTCGAGCAATTCGCAATGGCCTACCTGGATCGAATCACCGCGCGGCGAGCGCGAACGATGGCCGCAGAGTTCCAAAAGACTTCCAAGCGCGAGAGCGACTACGCGTGGGGGTGGGATTCCCGATAAACTTCTTTGAGACGATCGATACTGACGTGCGTGTAGATCTGCGTGCTCGACAGGCTCTCGTGGCCGAGTAGTTCCTGCACGACGCGGAGGTCGGCGCCGCCGTTCAGCATGTGCGTCGCGAAGGTATGACGCAGCGTGTGGGGCGAAATGGCGCGCCGGGTGGGTAGCGCTTGACGCACGTACTGTTCCACCACCCGTTGCACGCTGCGCGTCGTGAGGGGCCCCCCGCGGAAGTTCACGAAGAGCCGGTCGTGTTTCGGATTGCCAAGCGATCCGCGCACGCGCAAGTACGCCTGCACCGCGTCCACGGCGTAAGAACCGAGATAGGCGATGCGCTCCTTGCGGCGCTTGCCGAGCACGACCGTCTGTCCACTCACGAGATCGACGGAGCGAAGCGTCAGGCCGGCCAGTTCCGCCGCGCGGATGCCGCTGGAATAGAGCGTTTCGAGAATGGCGCGGTCGCGGATACCCAGCGGCTCCGTCGTATCCGGCGCTTCCAGCAACGCGGTGACTTCGGGGATGCTGAGAACGTCGGGCAAGTCGCGGGCCAGTTTCGGCGACTTCACCGTCTGCGCGGGGTTTGCCTCCAACTCGCCGATGCGCACGTAGAATTTGTACGCGGCACGAATGGCCGCCAACTTGCGCGCGGAGGTCTTGGGCGTGCCGCCCGCGGTCTGCACATGCGCAAGAAACGCGCGGATATCGTTTCGCGTCGCACGGCGCAGGGCTTCCAGCGATGCGGGCGGCCGCTCCTCCGTCTCACGCGCAAACGCGTCCGGCCCGCTATTCACGTAATCGCAGAATTGAGCGAGGTCCAGCAGATACGCGCGCAACGTATGCGCCGAAAACGCGCGTTCCGTTTCGAGGTAGTTGATGAATTGCTGCACTGCCCAATGACTCCCGCGAGACAAGCGCGCTCCCGTTCTCACACCTGTAGCGCGTTAGAACTTAGAATAGATGAATCATCGGGGGAACGAAAGCGGCCGCTTGTTGTGGTGCAGGCTTCCGGCCTGCAAAGAGGAAGCAGGCTGGAAGCCTGCACCACAAGTTGCTTAACGATAGCAGACGTCCTGCTCGGCCGAAACTGCTCCGATCCGTTAGGCCTTCGGCTTCCGCTTTGCCTTCGCCTTTGCCTTGGTTTTTGCCTTGGGTTTGGCTTTTCGCTTGGCCGGTTTCTTGGCGGCGGCGTTGGCGAGGAGGTCTTTTGCCTGATCCAGGGTGAACGCCGCGGGATCGACGTCTTTCGGTAGCGAGGCGTTGACCTTGCCATTGGTGACGAAGGGGCCATAGCGGCCTTCGCAGACTTCGATGGGCTTGCCGGTATCGGCGTCGTCGCCAAGCGTGGCAATCACCTTCTTGGTGGCGCGACGGCTTTTCTTGGGTTGGGACAGCAGTTCCAGCGCGCGCTCGAAGGTGATGGTGTACACGTCGTCGCCTGCTTCCAGGCTGCGGAACTCGTCGCCCCATTTCACGAATGGGCCGAAACGGCCGATGGCCGTCGTCACCAGTTCGCCGTTCTCGGGGTGTTTGCCCAGCTCGCGGGGCAGCGACAGGAGCTTCAGCGCGAGTTTCAGATCGACCTGATCCAGCGACGTGCCCTTGGGCAGGCTCGCGCGTTTGGGCTTCTTGTTTGTCTCGGTTTTCTCGCCCAATTGCACGTAGGGGCCGTAGGGTCCCAGGAGCGCAAAGATGGGTTCCCCCGTGTCCGGGTGCTTGCCCAGAGCTTCGTTGCTCTTTTCCTTGTGCTTCAGCAGTTCGAGGGCCTTGTCGACGGTGAGTTCTTCGTAGGTGACATCCATGGGGATGGTCACGGTGTTTTCCGGACCGCCTTCGCCGCGCTGAATGAAGGGCGACGTGCGGCCAACACGCACAAAGATGGGCTGTTTGCTGTCGGGATCTTCGCCCAAGGGAATCGTGGGGTACTCCATCCCCGGTAGTTCCCGCTCGATTTGTTGCACCAGCCCGTGACCGTATTTGCCTTCGCCACGGTAGAAGGCGGCGAGGAAGTCGACCCAGTTCAGCTTGCCGTTCGAGATATCGTCGAGGGCATCCTCCATGCGGGCGGTGAACCCAAGATCCACGTACTCTTCGAAATGCTGGCGTAGCAGTTTTATTACTGCGATGGCAAGGAAGGTCGGCACCAAGGCCTTGCCGCGGCGTTCGACGTAACCACGCGCCTGGATGGTCGAGACAGTCGGAGCATAGGTCGACGGGCGTCCGATGCCTTCTTCCTCCAATCGTTGTACGAGAGACGCTTCCGTGTACCGGGCCGGCGGCTGGGTCCGGTGACTGTTTGCCGCGATATCGACCAGCTTGGGACCGGGCGACTGACTGCCTTGTGCCGTGACCTGCTGGCCCTCTTCCAGATGAGGCAGTTCCGTGTCCCGTTGCGCCGTGTCCGCCACACGGAGGTAACCCGGGAAGGCGACCACAGAACCATTCGCACGCAGCACGACGGACTTGCTCGCTGCGGTTGCCTCGAAATCAACGGTTGTCTTCAACAAGACGGCCTCGGCCATCTGGGAGGCCATGGTCCGATTCCAAATCAGGCGGTATAGCGCGAGTTGATCGCCGTCCAGGTACTGGTCCATCTGTTCCGGCGTCCGGTCCACATGGGTCGGGCGGATGGCTTCGTGCGCTTCCTGCGCATTTTTCGATTTGGTCGTGTACTGGCGCGGACCCTTGTAATAGTCCTCGCCAAAATTCTTCTTGATGTACTGGCCGGCTTCCGCGAGGGCCTTTTCGCTCAACGTCAGCGAGTCCGTACGCATGTACGTGATGACGCCTTCGCGTTCCCCTCCGCCGAGATCGACGCCTTCGTACAGACTCTGCGCGACTTGCATCGTCTTGCGCGGCGACATATTCAGCAAGGAACTTGCGGCTTGCTGCAGCGTCGATGTGATAAAGGGCGGCGCGGGGCGTTGGGTTGTCTTCTTCTGCTCCACGCGCGCGACGTGCCAGGGGAGGCCCCCCTTCAACGCGTCCGCCAGGGACTTGGCAGACGGCTCAGTCAGATGCACCACGTCGGACTGTGTTTTTGGGTCGTCCTTCAGCGCGCCGGTCGCGGCATCGAAATCCTTGCCGGTTGCGGGGCGGCGTCCTTCCCATTCGACCAAGCCCGCGGAGAACTCGATGCCGTCGGCTTTGAGCGCGGCTTCGACACTCCAGTAATCCGAAGCGCGGAACGCGCGCCGTTCCTCTTCGCGTTCGACGACGAGTCGAACCGCCACACTTTGCACCCGCCCGGCGCTGAGCTTCGGCGCGACCTTTTTCCAAAGGACCGGCGAGAGTTCATATCCGAACAGGCGATCCAGCACGCGCCGGCTTTCCTGGGCGCGGACCAGGTCGTCATTGACCTCACGCGGGCTGGCCAGGGCTTCATCGATGGCAGACTGGGTAATCTCGTGAAAGGCGATGCGTTTCACGGGAACCTTCGGGTTGAGCGTTTCCAGCAGATGCCAACTGATGGATTCCCCTTCGCGGTCCTCATCGGTGGCGAGCACGACTTCGTCGGCTTCCTTCAGGGCCTTCTTAAGTTCCGCAATGCGAGGTTTGCTGTCTTTCGGAACGACGTAGACGGGCGTAAACCCGTTCTCCGTATCGACGGCGAGCCGAGCCCAGGGTTTGGATTTCACGGCTGCGGGGATCTCGGATGCGGAACTGGGCAGATCGCGGATGTGACCGTAGCTGGCCATTACCATGTATTCCTTGCCCAGAAAACGGCCTATGGTTTTCGCCTTCGCGGGCGATTCTACAATGACGAGCTTCAATGTAGGCGATTCCTATTTGATAAATGGTAGAACAATCGCAGCAACGCCCTCTATTCGATAGTTGCACCCCGGCGCGCCGTGGATGGGGACTATAGCGTGCCTGGGCGGGCGCTGGCAATCCCGGCGCTCATAACAGAATGGAGACGCGTGCAAAGCAACGGACGCCGATCCCCTAAGGGACAGGCGCCCGGGACGTTGCGACAAATTCCACTAGTGGAAGACTTCCTGCTCGCCTTCCATGACTCCGTAAATGGTCTGTTGCGACTCGAAATCGCGGCCGCCGCAAACAAGCCAGGAAATCAAATAATCCAACTCATCCAGGCCGATTTCACCATCGAAATGGTTCAGACGGTCCAGAATCATCTCCCGTTCCATGGGATCGATCAACCCGTACAATTCCAAGCGGATCAACGCGTTCCTGGCTTCGGGGGTCAATTTGTACTCTTCGAGCAGGGAGTACATGCGGACTGTGCGCGGGGAGGCATCCGCGACCTGCGGACGCTGCGCGATGCGCCGTCCAACCAGCTTGATGACGGCGTCGATATCGCGCTTCTTATATCCTTGGCCGGCCAGCCACGAGCGAATGCCACTTTCCGTGGGCTTCGCCTCCGGCTGTTCCTCGATATGTTTCAGAATGACGTCTACCAGCTTCGTCAGCGATTGCTTCATCCAGAACTCCTGCAACCATTCCCCGAATCAGGCGCGTAAACTACCGTGCCACGTGTATTCTAAGCGCCTTGGGGGGGCGTGTCAACCGCGTTCCTCCGCAGGGACGGGTTCTCCCCTCCGTTGGGCGGCAGGATCCTGGGAATACCGGATGCAAGCCAGAAGCGTTGTCTGATTCATTACTCAAGTGGTAATCATTATTGAAGCCCTAAGCTATTGACAGATTCCCTATTGCCCGATATTCTAGAGAATGCAGGGCGGGGAGGAACTGGTGACGACGTAGTAGGTGTGCCGATAGCCGCAGGTTCGGGCGCGGCACGTGATGTGGGAGAGGGTATAGCAGTGGCAGATGGAGTAACTCAGTCGGCGTTGCGTGGCAAGGTGAAGTGGTTTAACGACCAGAAGGGCTACGGGTTCATCACGCGTGATGACAGCCCTGACGTGTTTGTGCACCATTCGGCGATCCAGATGGACGGATTCCGCACCCTTCGCGAAGGAGAGGAAGTTCAGTTCGAATTGCTGGAAAGCCCGAAGGGGTTGCAGGCCGTCAACGTAACGCGCCCAGACTAGCGGTTGAAATTCCCGCCGTAGGGGCAGTAGGCTGCCTGGACCGATTGGCCGCGTAAGGTGTGCGCGGCTCATGGAACACAAGAGTCAGCGTGTCCAGCCACCGATTCAGGTTCGCTATGTCCCTCATCATCCTCGCAGTTCAGGTGTGCCTTGGAACTGCGGGGCGAGCGGGCGTGTTGCCTCCCGAAGTCTTGCCCACACCGATCCTCCGGGTGTCCGATGTGGAATCGGTCAATGTCGGCGCGGCCGTAGAGTGGCATTCGCAGGGAATTGGCGGAGCCGTGCTCCACGGGCCCCTCGCGGAGGTGCAGGCCGCAGCCTCCATCCTTCACGAGGCGGGTATCACACGCAACTTTCTTCGGGTGGACGGCCTCGGGATTGGCGCAATCCGGACGGCTTCCGCGGCGGCTCGATCCATGAAAATGGCCGGGCTGGTCGTCGATCTGAGCACAATCCACGATATCACCCTTGGCACGCCCCATTCCGGCGGAGATCAGGACGCACGACCCGACTTCCGGTTGTATGGGCGTTTAATTGCTGAAGCCGCGCAATCGGAGCACCCCACAGGCGCGCTTGTGTTTCTGTTGCCCGGCTGGAATCTCGATAATGTGCGAATCGCGGAGCTGTTGGCCGGCGTGCGCGACGGTGCAGCCGAACCGTCTCTCTTGCATCTTGCACTTCCCTGCCGCGATGGATCTGACGACGTTTGCTCCCGTGTCACGCGGATTCAACAACTTGTACGGAACCTCCAGCAGGCCGCAGGCGGCGATTCACGAGGCTTTGATGGTGGCGTAGAAATTGCCCTGCCGAACTCACCGGTGTCCAGTGCGGCGCTGCTGTCCGGAATTCTTTCCGCGGATTCGTATGTATTTTTGGGGCCGCAGGTGCTTGCGCGGCCGGGTCAAGAGGATAGGGACGCCCCCGCCGAGGCCGGTCTCGCAGCAATGCTAGAGCACTTGGATGGATTTGAACGTGCGGGCGGTATACAGGTCGCAGCCAGCCGCGCACAAATCCTTCGAGACGCGGACGGCGCGGCGATGGTCTTTCCCTCTGGCATTCCAAAGCCGATTCCCCTCGAAGTCCATACGCCGGAAGCGACCGTGATTAACCTTCGCACGCACCAATCAACAGCAGTTCCCGCCGAGAACGGCAAGCTCGAGCTGGCGACGTCGAGCGATCCAATCATGGTGAAGGGTCTCGCCGTCCGTGCGTGGGCGGTTCCGGCCGGGTTGTGGATGGATGCCGACACGTCGGCCGCCAGTCCGGTGGGCTCGATACCGGTCCGATTCGGTTGGGCGAACCGTACCGGCCTGAGCTTTGCCGGTACCTTGGAAACGGTGTGCCCTGAACGGTTTGCCCTTCTGCCTCGCACACAATTGGTTGACATCGGGCCGGGGGAGACATTAGCCGCCGTAGGAAGGCTTCAAGGCAGGGCAAATCCCGGGGAAACAGTATTGGTGAAGTTGGTGCTTACGAGTCCGGGCGGCGCTCCAGTCGAGCGTGTTTTCACGGTGGCAATTCCACCTGCGTTGCTCTGGCAAGTTCCCTTGGAAGCGCCGGGGGCGTACGCCTTCACGATGACCGATGTGGATGGCGATTCCGCAGCGGAGGTGGTTTGCACGTCGCCCGATGGTGTAGCCGTCTGGAACGGATCGGGAGCGTTCCTTTGGCGCAGCGCGGTACCGGGCGCCGGATGCCGGCCCGTGGCACAGGGCAGGCTTGCATCGGATCAACCCTACATCGCCGTGGCGTCGGACGCGGGGATTGAAGTGCTGGACGCGCTGGGTACGGCACTGTGGCAGGCGTCGCTGCCCGGCGGGGCGCTCACGGTCCGTACGGGAAACCTCCACATCGCGCCGGGCGAGGAGGTGATGGCGGGTTCGGAGAAAGGAATTGTCACCGCGTTTCTAGCCACTGGGCGCTCGATATGGTCGAAACTGGCCAACGGCCCAGTGACCGATGTCGAGGTCGAAGATTTTGACGGCGACGGCAG
>CAZWDH010000176.1:5244-14593 GCA_964632865.1 uncultured Nitrospiraceae bacterium | reverse complement strand
TTACCGGATTCGGTCGTGGTTTGGTTGGCGGCCCGGACCCGGGGCGAATCCGTATGCGACGGCGTGCACAGCAGACGTTAGCCTGAGAGAATCCAAAGATCGCTAGTCCATCGCGGGTATGGTAATAGCGTGTTGGCCACCAAGGGCGAACTGGCCAGGATCCTGCTGCGCGAAACCGGGATCGGAATCGGGAACGGGATCCAAAGCGTTTCGCATTTTGCCATTCGATACCGATAGCGATAGGGGTGGCGGGGAATGATGGGTGGCCGGACAGAAGAAAAGAGACCTCAGAATCTGCCGCGCGAAATCGCTTGGAGATTCTGAGATCTCAAATCCTAGATCTGACTTGAATCAGCCGGGAGCCGCTGCACCTGCTGGATGCGGCAGGTCGTGCGTTCGTAAATTCCCGTTAGCTTATGCTGCGGGCGCTTCCGCTGCAGGCGCCTCTGCCGCCGCGGGTGCTTCGTCGGTCTTGTTGGCGACGATGTCGAGGATGAGCACGCACATGTCCCGGATGGCGTAGTCGGCGAGCGTGCTTTGATAGGTGATGCCGAAGTCCTGGCGATTCATTTCAAATTCGGCCTGCGCGGTGAGCTTGTCGCCTTCGACGGTGACCGTTGCCGGGAACGTGAATTCCTTGGTCACATCGCGAATCGTGAAGTCGCCTGTGACGGAGTAGCCGTCTGCCGTTTTCTTTACACTCTTGGACTTGAACGAAGACGTGGGATAGAGGCCGGGTTTGAAGAAATGCTCGTCGCCCTGAAGCTTCTTGGTGATTTCCGGATCGTCCGCATAGGCCGACGTCATATCCACCGTCACGTCGATCTTCATGGTTTCGGGGTGGCCTTCGACCATGGTGACCGTACCGTCGAAGAGCGTCCAGCCGCCTTCACGGGTGCCGATGGGTACCGTGGCGTTCCACATGACGGCCGAGTAGTCGGGGTCGATCTTGTAGGTTACCAATTCGCCTTCCGGCATTTCGGCGGGCGTTTCCTCGACGGCGGATTCGCCGGGGGCTTCGGAGGAGGTTGATTCTTGCTGCGCGGGCGGTTCCGCGGTTTTCCCGCATCCAAGCGTGGCCGTCAATCCCGCCACGAGACACATCATCACGATAGCTAAACTTACGCGTCGCATAATCCACTCTCTCCTTCCCGTTTTTCACGGGTGCTAAATTGGTCAAACGGCCCCATACTACCGAGGCCGGCTGTTGAAGCCATCTCGGCGCGCGAGCGGCACATTGCGCCGCGATTGCCTGGCGGCCCAGGCCTCCACAGGCGTCCGCCCAAGGCATTGGACCCCGATCTTGGGCCGAGGTTCGCGCACCCCTTTGGATGCTAGCATGTTGTTGCGGGTGATGTCGAACCTGCGTAAGTGGCCTAGCCTGAATGCCGACGGCTCATTTTGTCGCTTTGCTGAAAGCGTTATACCGGTCGAATCGACGGGAGGGATTTGTTGCGCTTTTGCATTGGAAATAACATTATAGAACTTGTACTCCGTTCCTGTACCGCTGAGGTTCTCCCCATGCGAAGATGTCGAGCGGCTATTATCTCTGTCACGGTCATCGCGGTCGTCTTATGCCAACGCTGCGATTCCGGGCGTAGCTGGGGAGATCGTTTTAGCTGGGGCGAGAATCCCCGCGCGGAGAAGGCGTGGCTCGATCTGGTCAAGAGCGAGTGGGGGAGTTGTCCCGTCGAGGGCAAACTCAACGTCGAGATCGTAGAGTATAAGGACGACCCATTGTCCGAGTTGTCCGAGCGAATCGGCCACCCTAAGGCGGGGAGCACGTTTCAAATCGATTTCTACATCAAGTCCCGGGAGGTCTTTCAGGTAACGGCACGCGACGATGACAAGACTCTCGTCACCATCGTTGCCGATGGGATCACATATACCTTTGACAATGGGGATGTACATTCCATCCAGCGCCTTTGGGACGAGGACGACTATGACGAGTTGGCGCGGCTTTGGCCGCTCAATATTGTTACGGCCCACCTATTCCCCGCTTCGCACGATCTTCTGTTTACACTGGAGGGCGTAGAGGCGATTCAGATCGGTAGCGTGGCGTCAGTTCAAGAAGGCCAAGATGCCGATGCAGACACCGTTGACACGGTAATTCGTGGCAGGGCCAGGGAGACACCTTTTTGGGGATACACGTTTGAATTTGCGCCGAATCCGCGAGTGCTTGAGCGTCAGGACTATGCTGAGGGCGAGGTTATTGATGAGAAGACGTTCTCCGTACCGTTTTCCGGCGTCGAGTCGAACGGTCATCCTTTCATGCGTTACGCTACTTGGCACCTCGTAGGGGGCTGGAAGATAAGTTCCGAGTTGGAAGAACTGCGGGTGAACGTTCGCAAAGAAGAGTGATCGACCAGTATCATCGCGTCGAGCCATTCATCGTAGGACCACCTTCGGCTGAGCGCCTTTGCACGTCAATCCCCCGTGCGACTATACTCTGCCGCGTCAAACTTGGGGTTGGTTGTCCGCATTTGCGGGGGAGTCGTACGTCTTTCGATGGCCGATGCGTCGCCGAATCAGAAATTGCATGCGCGGTACGAGTGGCTGGATCAGAGCCGCGGGGTCGTGTCGATCATGTATATCTTCGCGATCATCACGTATCGCGTGTCGGGCGACCCGATCCTCGGGTATCCCCAGTTGGGGCCGACCTTTCTGAACCACGGGTACAAGTATTACCAGGGCGCGACGCCCCTCGTCACCATCATCGACGTGGGCCAGCAGATCTTCATGTTCGTCATGGGGTTCGTGGCGTATCTCGCGTTCACGAGCCGCATCGAAAAGCGGGGAAGCCTGTCGGCGGCCCTGTACGGCGCGCGACGCGTCGTGCTCCTGTTTGTCTTGTCGGCGCTGGAAGCCGTCGTCGAATACCCCACGCGCCACACGATCAACTGGGTGGAGGTGTTCTACGAAGGCACCCTCGCCAAACTCGCCATCGGCGCGTTCGCGGCGTACCTGACCATGACCCTGATCCGCAACGCGAATCACCGCTTTCTATTCGGATTGACCATGCTCGCGGTCCACGCGGTGTTCCACGCGTCGCCTTACTTCCATCACTATGGGTTCCTCGACGGTCCCCTGAACCTGTTGCCCTTCCCGTTCGGCGCGATGGGACTCGCCGCCATCGCGGTCATCGCCACCTGCTTCACGCAGTGGGTGTGGACCCATCCCGACGGATTCGCGGCCGCCTTCCGCACGCGCATCGCGCCCGCGTCGTTCTATGCGCTGGGGGCGTGTTACTGCCTGGACTGGCTGCAACCGGCCCATCACCATGACGTGACGGCGTCGCTGGCGCTCTTCGCCGTAGGCATCTCCGGGCTCATGCTGACGATGACTTTTGGATTCGATGCGTTGGGCATCCATTTCCCGCTGCTCAGTTCACTGGGCCGCAACCTGCTGCTCGTGTTTGTGCTCGCGTCTATCGTGGTCGACAAATACCTCGGCTTACTCGATCGCGATTTCCTGAACGCTTCACCCTACTGGACGCTGTTGCTGGTGGGCGTGCTGCCGATCGCGTTCCTTGGCGCCATCACGATCTTCCTGGACCGCAAACGCATTCTCATCAAGGTGTAGCATGGCGCAGGTGCACGAACTTACCAACACGACGGAACGCAGGCAAGCGTTCTTCTATGCGCCATGGTCGGCGAAGTATACCTTCGCCATCGTCGCGTTAGCGGTCACCAGCATTGTACTC
The DNA here is from genome assembly GCA_964632865.1 of uncultured Nitrospiraceae bacterium. Classification (GTDB taxonomy): domain Bacteria; phylum Hydrogenedentota; class Hydrogenedentia; order Hydrogenedentales; family SLHB01; genus JAHDWY01. The sequence continues at coordinate 10,890 of CAZWDH010000176.1, read as the reverse complement.
GTGCGAACTGGAGCCCAGGCGCGGTCGGACGTTGAGGATCGGATCGATGGCGCCTACGCCATAACGAGCCTGGGCCTCGCAGCGACCATGAGCGCCGAACATCACGACGGGTTGTTGCCGCCCGTGCACGACGAAGAACCAATCCTCATGCCTGATCCCGATTTCGGACACCCCGGCTATCTCGTAGACGGACGCGTGACGGCCATGAAAGTCGACAAAGACGCGGCCATCCTGCTCAGTTATCTCGATGGTTACCGGGCTTTCACCATGCACCACATCATCGAGACGCCCGGAATCTATTACCTCGGCCATGCGGTCACGAACGAAGCGGAAGGCCTCACGTTGTTGCGCGTCTACCGCGAACGGCTCGAACGGGGCGAATCGCTCGAAGGCGACATCCCGGTGCCCGCCGGATCCGGCACCGCGGGGTCCGACACGCTGTATGCATTGCGAACCGACCTCCCCGAGGTACTCGAAGAAGATGGAATTGACGTCGCCGACGATTTCGCGACGCAGGTGCCTTGGTTCATCGAGCATCCTGGAAACTACGAACTGCCGGGCGGCTGGGTGGTGCCGCTACAACGCCAGGGCATCCGGTTCATGGCCTATCCCGGAGAGTTCCCCATGACCGAAAACTTCATCACCGCGCTGGAGACGCTGCGAAAAGACTTTTCCAGCCCACCTTCCGATGAGTGACCCATGCTGAACGTGCGCGCCGTCTCCAGCTTCGAGGATCGCGCCGGTAAGGGAGCGTCGCGCAACGCGTGGAAGGTCTATCCCCGCCTCATCGGCTACGCGTGGAACTACCGGAAGCTCCTGCTCACTTCCCTCTTGTTTGCCATCATCTCCGGCGCGTGTTTCAGCGGCATGATCGTGACCATCGGCATTGTCGTGCGCGTCGTATTCGGCGAACCGCAAGCAGTGGATGCGCAGGCGGGACACGTCATCGAACAGATTCAAACGGTCAGCGCGTTTCTCAATGATCACGCCGGTTGGGCGCCGGCGAATCTCGATGACGCTGTGCGGTCCACCGTTACCCGCATGCGCGAGCAACGCAGCTCCGCATTGGTCGTTCTCAGTGTTGGACTCTTGTTCTTCGCCATCGCCGGCGGACTCGCCCGGTTCGTGCAAGGGTATACAGCCGGGTTGCTTGGCGTGTCCATCACGATCCGGCTCGTGCGCGAAATGTTCCGCAACGTGATCGATCTGTCACTCCTCTTTTTCGAACGGCACACGACCGGCGAGATCGTGTCGCGCTTCACCAACGACGCCTTCATGGTGAACCGCGGACTCACCAATGTCTTCGTGCGCGTCTTCAGCGAACCTATCCGCGCGCTGTTCTGCATCGGGCTCGCGCTCGCCGTAAACTGGCAGCTGACCCTCCTGACGGCGCTCGTGTTTCCGCCCATGATTTATGCCATCTTCCGCATCGGCCGGGAAGTGAAGAAGCGCGCCCGCCGCTCCCTGGAAAACGTCGCCAGCCTCGCCGGAACCGTCACGGAAACTGTGCGCGGCATGCCAGTTGTCAAAGGGTTCTCCATGGAGGACCATCAGATCGACCGGGTCGAAGGGCACCTCGGCGACCTCCGGCATCAACTCAAGAAGATGGTGCGCGCCGACGCGACCATTGTCCCTATCACGCAACTGCTGCTCGTACTCGGACTCGTGCTGTTCCTTTTCGTCGGAGAGCGCGCGGTCACTTCCGCGCAGATGGACAGCGGTTCGCTGGTGATCCTCGTCGGCGCGCTCGCCGCCTTGCTCGATCCCATCATGCGGCTGTCGATGACCAACAACATGATCCAGGCCAGCGCCGCCAGCGCGGAACGCGTTCTCGAATACGTCGACCTCAAGCCCGATATCGAAGAGCGACCGGAGGCCATCGCAATGCCGCGGCTGCGCGAGGCGATCCGGTTTGACGACGTCCGATTCGGTTACGAGGACGAACGCGACGTGCTGTCCGGGGTGAGTTTCGAGATTCGAAAAGGGGAGATGGTAGCGCTCGTAGGGTTCAGCGGTTCCGGAAAGACCACCATCGCCAAACTCATTCCGCGGTTCTACGATGTGAAGGGCGGCGCGATCACCATCGACGGCGTCGACATTCGCGACGCAAGCTTCCGCAGCCTCCGCGATCAGATCAGCATCGTCACGCAGGAGTCGATCCTGTTCAACGAATCCGTCGCAGAGAACATCGCCTTCGGCTCGGACCGCTTCAGTGCCGAGCAGATCGCCGCTGCCGCCCGCGCGGCCCACGCCGAAAGTTTTGTCCAGCAGTTGCCCCGGGGATACGACACCGTCCTCACCGAATCCGGCGGCTCCTTATCGGGCGGCCAGCGCCAGCGCCTGGCCATTGCCCGGGCCGTTCTCAAAGACCCCGCCATCCTCATCCTCGACGAGGCGACCTCCAGCCTCGATTCCGAAAGCGAGCGCGCGATTCAGCGGGCCATCGAAGAGAACATCGTGGGACGGACAACCCTCGTCATCGCCCACCGCTTGTCAACCGTTCGCCGGGCGGATCGGATTCTGGTCCTGGATCAGGGGCGCATCGTGGAGGAGGGGACCCACCACGAACTCATCGCGCTCGGCGGCTTGTACAAGCGCCTGCACGACGTGCAATTCCAACCGGACAATTGAAAAGGGGCGGGCCGTGCCGTTACGACCCGCCCGAAGAATTTCCGGTTACTGCAAGAGAGCGCCCTGGTACTCGCCGGTCTGCGCGTTGAGGAATGCCTCCACCGCGGCCACCTGCTGCGGGCTCATCGTACGGCCCATTTGGTACTCCGCCATAATTTGAATGACTTCGCCCAAATCGCTCGTCGACCCATCGTGCAGGTACGGCGCCGTCAGCGCGATGTTGCGCAAGATTGGCGTCTTGAACTTGTGCAGGTCCGCTTCGTCCTTCGTCACGTTGAAGCGCCCCTTATCCGCGTCCGTAAGTTCCCGGCCCGCGAAGTAATCCTTTTTGCGGCCCATTTTCTCAAAGGACTGACCGCCCATCGATTGGCCTACGTGGCAGGTCGTGCAGCCGAACTGCTGGAACGTGTGATACCCTTCGAGTTCCTGCGCGTTCAGCGCCTCGCTATCTCCTTTGAGGTATCGATCAAACTTGCTGTTCGGCGTAACCAGCGTGCTCTCAAAGGTCGCAATGGCGTCGATCATCGTATCCTTGGACGGTCCTTCCGGATAGACCGCGTTGAATTCCGCGATGAACGCCGCGTCCTCGTTGAGCTTGGTGCAGACTTCGTCCCAGTTGCAGGCCATCTCGATGGGATTGTTTACCGGCCCGTCCGCCTGTTCCCACAAATCCGCCGCGCGTCCGTCCCAGAACTGCACGAAGCACAGTCCCGCGTTGAACACCGTGGGTGAGTTAATGCCGCCAACCGCGTCGCCAACGCCAACTGAGAATTGCAGGCGATCCGTGCCGCCTTTATCCAGCGCGTGACAACTTGCGCACGAGACCGTGTTGTCGCCCGATAGCCGCGTATCGTGGAACAGCTTGTTGCCAAGCGCGACTTTCGCGGGGTCCGCCTCGACCGAGTCCGGTACGGGCTGAATCATGTTAACTGCGAATTCGGCAGCGGCCGTGCCCGTCGCGTAGTGGCCACTGCGGACGGAGTGAATCCAGGACACCACGGCGTCGCGATCCGTTTCCGAAAGCGCTCCGTTCCAATGAAGGGCGAGGTAGGGTTTGGGCGGCATAGACCCATCCGAAAGCGACTGTTCGAGCTTCGCCAGGGCGACTTCAGAAACTGGCTGGCCTTCCTCCGATTGCAGAGCTGACGCCATATCCATGTACTCGAGCCCGGTCTGAATGTCCCTTTCGAGTAGGCCGCGGACGCCGGGGATGAAGGCGTACATGGGAAGCACATAGTCCTCGCTGTGGCAGTCCGCGCACTTTTGCGAGAGGACGTCCCGTGCCTGCGCGAAGGCCTCATCATGGGCTTCAATCGCGGAAATGGCGGTCGTCTCGGGCTTTGAATTGAAGAGATTAGAGAGGGGCAGAGAGAGTACGAGCAGAATTAGAATCAGAGTGGTTATGAACAAGCGTTTCCTGGATTTCGACATCGCGGATTCCCCCATGCGTTGTGTTGCGCGATCCCGGCGAGCCACCGGCCATTGCGGTTTCGATACTCCCCCGAGTATCGGCTCACGCCGAATCGACCAGTCCTCTCGTCCGAATGCGGACACTGCTGAACTGGCACCCACATAATACGTATCGCGCGTACGCCGTTCAAAGCACCGCCAATCGCCCCCGTTATCTATTGCATAACTGGGATAGTTTCCAGCCACCGCATCGCCACCCTCGAATCGTGTATACTCTTGATAAGATGAGCTTTTAGCGCGTTGACAGGAGAGCCTCTGGCCCACTAAGATATTGCGCCGAGTGACAACCGGACCGGTGGAGTGAACATGCCCGCAAAAATGGATCGGATTCCAGACGAAGTGAGTACCGCCAACGAAGCGGAAAAACGGCTTCTGGCCAGCGCCTTAGGCCTTTTCTCCGAGAAAGGGTATGAGGGCACGAGTATCCGGGAGATCATCGAACGCGCGGGAGTCACGCGGCCCGTGCTCTATTACTATTTCGAGAATAAGGAACACTTGTTTCGCCGACTCGTGGAAACTTGGTTTGCTGAACTCGTGGAAGACATGGACCGCGTCCAGGTGGGCGTCGTCGGCTATCGCGAGCGGCTTAAGGTTCTGATTTGGAACATTTTTGAGCATGCGGAGGGTTCGCCCACCGTCGTGAGGCTCATATTTCACACGTTCTTCGCGCCGCGCCACCAGGCGCCGAAGCTGGATAAGGACGCGCTGTGGGAATCGCGGTTTACACGGATCAAGAGCATTATGCAGGAAGGGGTGGAATCCGGGGACTTCGCCGGCCACGATCCCGATTCTCTCGCCATGACATTCTGCGGTATGATGGACATGCATATCATGACCAAGATTAACCGCCCGCATATGGAACTCTCCAAAGAATTGGGGGAAACGATTGTGGACATCTTCCTCGACGGCGCTCGAACGCGGGTGACCGAGCCCGGCGTCGTCGAGTAGCGCAGCGTCCTTTTCGGCGGTAGGACTATCCGAGAGCCGTGGATGCGCGAAGAGTACGTACTGGAGTGGGACCATGAACAAGGCACTGATTAGCGCCGTTATCTGTTTGGGGATTATTATCATCGGGACACTCGTCGTGTTGGCGCCGCGGCCGGGAACAGACGAAGCAGCGGCCAGCGATACCGATACTTCCGCCGAGCGCGTTCCCAATGTTAAGGTGCGCGTTCTCGAAGCGCAAGAACTTCGCGACACCTTGAACATCACGGGCACGGTATATCCCTGGGAGGATGTCACCATTGCGGCCGAAACCTCCGGCCGCGTCGATTGGAAGGGCATTGAGAGCGGCGATTCCGTGTCGAAAGGGCAGGAGCTGTTTCGCGTCGACAGCGAAGCCTTGCGGGCCGCTCTTGAACAGGCCGAGGCGCAGGCACGCCTGGCGACGCAGGAGTATGACCGCGTCCAACGATTGCTCGAACGGGGCGCCAGCACGCGGCAAGACGAAGACAGCGCCGTGGCCAATCGCGACGTGGCGTCCGCGAGTCTCCGGGCTACCCAGATTCAGGTGGAGAAGAGCACGATTGAAGCCCCATTCGACGG
>CAZWDH010000176.1:0-5234 GCA_964632865.1 uncultured Nitrospiraceae bacterium | reverse complement strand
TGACCGGGTCTTTCAAGAGCAAGACGAATTTGTGGACACCGGCCAGCCATTGGCGCGGTTAGTGCAAGTCCACAAGGTCAAGGTCAATGTAGGTATTCCGGAACGCGACATTCCTTATTTCAGAGTGGGAGATACGGTGAGCATCCGCCTGGACGCGTACCCCGACCAGTCGTTCGAGGGCACGATCCATACGATTTCTCCGACCGCCGATATGATCACGCATACCTTTACGGCCGAAATCGCAGTAGAAAACCCGGACGGATGCCTCATGCCGGGGATGATTGCGCGAGCTGAACTGATCCGGAAAGTGTATTCGGACTCGATCGTAATTCCAGTATTCTCGGCCATGTTGCTCGACGATAGCCGGTATGTTTTCCTCGAACGCGACGGCATCGCGGCGCTGCAACCCATCGAGATCGGAATCGTCCAGGGGAACGACATCCAGATAACCGAAGGGCTTGAACCGGGCGACCGCCTGATCGTTGTGGGGCAACGCGACGTTCGCCCCGGTGAACCGGTCAGAGTTCAAGAAACCGTCCAGTGAAAATCACAAACTTCGCAGTAGACCGCAGCACCACGGTCGTTGTGTTGCTCATCATCATTGCCATTGCCGGCGTGTACAGCTACGCCGTGCTCCCGCGGGAATCGAACCCAGAGGTCATCGTTCCTTTCATCAACGTGACGGTCACCTACGAGGGGGTTACTCCCGAGGATATGGAGTCCCTCGTGACCGTTCCGATCGAACGGAAATTGACCGGGCTCTCGGACGTCAAGGAAATTACCTCCACTAGTGTGGAGGGCGTCTCCACCCTTGTGATCGAGTTTCAGCCCGACACGGTGATCGAAGACGCGCTGCAACGCGTCCGTGACAAAGTCGATTTGGCCAAATCCGATCTGCCCGAAGACGCGGACGATCCCATCATCAACGAAATCAATCTGGGCGAAATCCCCATCATGCTGATGTCGTTGACCGGGAGCGTCGGCCTACCGGTGCTGAACGAGATCGCCGAGGAGCTGGAAGATCGGATCGAAGCGATCCCCGGCGTGCTCGACGTGCAGCTCATCGGTGGCGTGGAACGTGAAATCCAGATCGAAGTCGATCCGGACCGCGTCGCCGAGTACAACATCCCGCTCACCGATCTCGTCGAGGTTACGCGGCTCGAGAACGTCAACACCCCCGGCGGCTCGATGGACCTCGGGGAAGCCAAGTTTCTCATGCGTACACCCGGGGAAATCAGCACGCCCGAGGAATTGGCGAATCTCGTCGTGCGCGTCGGACCGGAAGGCACCGTTCACCTCCGGGACATCGCATCGATCAAAGACGCCTTCAAGGAACTGGACAGCCTCTCGCGCGTGGATAGTAACCCTGCGATCACGCTCGCGATTTCCAAGCGTTCGGGGGAGAACATCATCCGCATCGCCGATCAAGTCAATGTTTTGTTCGTGGAACTCAAGGAAGGGCTCCCGCAGGGCATCGACATCGCGCTCACCTGGGACGAGTCTGTCTTCGTTCGCGACATGGTGAACGAACTCGAGAACAGCATCTTGAGCGGTCTCATCCTGGTGTTGGCGGTGATCTTCATCTTTCTGGGGTTCACCAACGCCCTGTTCGTCGCGCTCGCGATTCCCATTTCCATGTTGATTACCTTCTTCGTGCTCTACATGTCCGGCGTGACGTTGAACATGGTGGTGCTGTTCAGCCTGACCCTCGCCTTGGGCATGTTGGTCGATAACGGGATCGTGGTGGTCGAGAACATCTACCGCCACATGCAGCTTGGGCTCGACCGTGTGGCCGCCGCAAAGAAGGGCGTTGACGAAGTCGCGTGGCCCATTATCGGATCGACACTGACCACCGTCGCGGCCTTCGCCCCCATGTTTTTCTGGCCCGGCATTTGGGGCAAATTCATGGTGTATCTGCCCCTCACCGTGACGCTGGCGCTCATGTCGTCTTTGTTCGTGGGGCTCATCGTCAACCCGGCTTTGGCCGGGCGGTTCATGCGCGCCAAAGTTGCCGTCCGTAAAGACGGCCGGATTAAGCGCCATCCCATCCTTCACAGCTACGCCGCCATTCTTCGCCAGGCGATTCGGTGGCGCGCCGTCACGGTGACCATTGCCGTGGTGGGACTGGTCGTTATCACCTTCGAGTTCTTTACGCATGCCGAGTTTGAGTTCACGCCGACGATTGAGCCGCCCCAGGCGGACATCGACATCGAGTGCCCGGAAGGTACCAACCTCGCCACGTCGGACGCCTACGTCAAGATGGTTGAGAACGTGCTCGAACCTTACCGCGACAATCTTGAACACGTGATCGCCAACGTTGGTTCTCAGGGCGTCAGCCTCTACGGGGAAAACCGAGCGAACACGACGCATCTCAGCCGCGTGACCCTGGACTTCCCCAAGCTGGAAGACTGCACGGTCATGCCCAGCACCATCGTTGAGCAAGTGCGAAAGGACCTGGCGAACATCACCGGCGCGGAAGTTCGCATCAAGAAGATGGACATGGGGCCTCCGACCGGTCCGCCCATCAATATCGAGATCAGCGGCGACGATTTCGATACACTCGCCCAGTTGGCCAAGGATATTCGCGCCCACATCAAGGACGTTCCGAACCTGGTTGACCTCCGTGACGACTATAACAAGGGGAAGCCGGAGGTCCGTGTGGTTGTGGACCGGCAGCAGGCCTGGAAAACGGGTCTCAATACTTCCCTCATCGGAGTCACCGTGCAGACCGCCATCGATGGGCGCAAGGCCGGCGACTACCGGGAGGGCGATGAAGAGTACGACGTGGTCGTGCGATTCCCGCAAGCGTTTCGGGAGGACCTGTCTAACATCGAATCCATGAAGTTGATCAACCTCCGCGGCGAAGCGATTCCCATGTCCGTGGTCGCCCATGTCGAGCAAGGCGCGGGGCTGGGGAGCATCACGCGAATCGATCGCCGCCGCACCGTAACCGTATCCGCGGATATCGAGACCGGTTCCCTGGGCCAGGAAGTGCTGGACGACGTGCGCGAGACGATGGCAAGTTTCACCCTCCCCGCAGGCTACACCGTCGAGTACACGGGGGAGAACGAGGACACGGAGGAAACCGAAGCCTTTCTGTCGCGTGCCTTCGTGGCCGCCGTACTGCTCATAACATTGGTCTTGGTGGCCCAGTTCAATTCCATCCTGCAACCGTTCATTATCGTGAGTTCGGTCATACTCTCGCTTGCCGGGGTTTTCCTGGGCCTGTTTGTGTTCGATATGCCTTTCGGCATACTCATGACCGGGATCGGCGTGATCAGTCTCGCCGGGGTCGTGGTAAACAACGCCATCGTGCTGATCGATTTCATCAATCAACTCCGTGCGGAAGGACATTTGTTGGAAGACGCGGTCGTCGAAGCGGGAACAACCCGTTTCCGACCGGTCATGCTGACGGCCATAACGACCATCCTGGGACTCGTGCCCATGGCGCTGGGAATCAGTTTCGATTTCCGCGAATTCCATTGGACCTTTGGCGGAGAATCGAGTCAGTGGTGGGGCTCCATGGCCGTCGCGGTGATTTTCGGCCTTGCCTTCGCCACGATCCTCACGCTAATCGTTGTTCCGACCCTGTATACCTTTACGGCAAGCCTGAGCGAAATCGTGACCTCGTCCACATCCGAAGATACGCCGCAGCCCGTGGAATCGCCGGCGAAGTAGCGCGACCGCGGGTCCTCTGCCGCACACCACGTCGTTGGCTCGCAATGATACGATCAAAGCTCCCCATAGCGTTCGCAGTGTCGCTCCTGGCCGTGGGCATCCTTTCCCTCGCGTACGGGCGGCTATTTGAATTTGCCGGGGAACTGCGCGTCCGCGCGGGTTCTGCCGAAGCGATCGCCGTTGCTCCGCCTTCACCCTTTCGCATCGCTCGAAGTACCCTCCGAAAGGCCATGCCTGGCCGCGAAATCCCCTTCGCAAATCCGGAAGACGCTAGAGGCTGGATTGACGCCAATCGGTATTACGATGTCGCGTCTCTGCCCTTTGCGATTGCCATCGTCGGTGCGAACCTGGAGGCGGACCGCGAAGTTGGAGGAACGCTTATTGTCTTCAGCGCGGACAGCGAAACGCGTGTGTCCGCCGAGTCCGGCCGAAACGTGTCGGTTGGTGGCGAGGAATTCACGATAGGGGCGGTCCGCCCGTGGTCGGGGCTTGTGCATGCGCCGGGCAATCCTCCCATGGCGGAACTGACGCTTTTCGCCGGCGACGAATCAGCGGGCGCGGCCGGGAATACCTACTTCGTTCCCGACGGCGCATGGATTCGGGCGAATAACGAAACGGCGCTGCATTTTCGTTGGGTGGCTTCAGCGAACGATAGTGAACAAGCAATGGACGAAGGCTGGCGACGGGGCATGGCCCGTTGGGGGATCGTTTCTGAAGAGCAAGGTGAGTGGCTGACAACCTTCCAACCCGGTTCCGGTCTTATTACGGCCGATGGGTCCAGTGTCGTGTTGCTTCAACGGAATGGTGCGCACGCTGGTCCGGGCGGAACGACTTCCGCAATCGAAGTGGCTATTGAAACCTTAGAGGGCGTCGAACGTCGATGGGTGCGGGCCAACGAGACTGTTCCCGGCTTCCCGGTCCGGTACGAGAACCTACCCGAAATGCCGCGCGTTTTACATGTTATCGCGTGGGAGCCTGGGCGGGCCACCGTGTTTCCCGCCATGCATGGCGCTCGTGGCGAACCGGCGGTCCTGGAGCGAGGTGAAACGTGGGTGGGCGCCGGCCTGAAACTTCGCCTTGATGACGTTCAGCCGTCGGCTACCGCTGTCAAACCAGACGCATCTTCTCAGTTCGAGATCGTACTCGAAGGTCGCGATCGCGAGTTCGCAGTCCCTGAAAGTGGCCCCGTGCATATCGCGTCCTCGAGCGTGCGGTTCGAAGCGCACGTCCAGCCTGCAACGGTCTCGTACCAAGTGGCCATCTACAGACATGGGCAAGAGCAACCGGAAATGCTTGACCTTGGACCCGCGACTGCCTTGAATTTAGATGGCTGGCAGGTACAACAGGATGCGAACCGCCACACGTCGGCAGACTTGGCTGTCCTCCGTCTGCGCAAACGGTCGCCTGGATCCGCAACGATTGCCGGGATTTCAATGTGCATCGCGGCGACGCTACTGTTCCTGACGACGCGTCGCGCCGGGGCGCGGTAAGTTCGCAGACGCGTGTCAACGCAAGATAGAAATGTCCGCTTTTCTGCAAATTAGAAATGTCCGGTT
>CAZWDH010000175.1:0-14863 GCA_964632865.1 uncultured Nitrospiraceae bacterium | reverse complement strand
GCCCGCGTAACATTGCGTGAACCGGATGCCTTCTTCGGCCAGTTGATCGATGCGCGGCGTCTGGATCACGTCCTGGCCATAACAGCCAAGATCGCCGTAGCCTAAGTCGTCGGCCATGATGTAGATGATGTTGGGACGTCTGCTGCTCGTGCCAGCTTTCGCCGCACTTGCGCAGGCGCTTGCAACCAGTCCGCTGCCCGCCGCCAATCCCGCGTTGCGCAGCCACTCCCGCCGGTTCATTCGCATCGTGATTCCTCCCTCATCCCTGGTGACGTAACGAAAAAGTCCTGGTGGTTCGAATCCGTAGCCGCAACGCCCTTTCGCTCTACCGGAACCGGATAGCGTAGAGGTCGGCTTCGTTCATCGTCATGTGAAGCCGCACCGGTTTGCCTGCGAGATCTTTCAGTTCCGAATTGCCGCCCCAGGTCACGGTGCGTTCAATGGCGTCTCCGTAGATCTCGTCGCAGTCGTCCAGCGTGTAGCCCGGGATCGGCGTGCCCGACTCGTCCTGCAGTTCGACGCGGACGGTTCCCGCGGCGGAGGTGGAGAAGTTGATGACCAGTTCCACTTCGCCAGCGCCTTTCGCTTCGGGTTCGTCGCTAAACGTCAATGGTTTAGTCGTAAAGGAACCGCCTTCCGCAGATGCATTCACGGAAACGAATCCATCCTGCCGGATGGTGAAGCGCCGGTAGTGGCAGGGCCCCACGTAGTAGCCTTCCGTCAGATAGAGCGAGTATTCATCGGGCGTGTCGGGCAATGTGCCTTTGGTGCGCAGGATGCCCCAGGCGGTCATGTTATTGCGGTTGACCCACCGCGTGTCCTGGAGGCCCGGACGCACAAACGCTTCGCGCCAGCGATTCCACTGCATGCCGTCGCGGCTCGTCATGAACACGGCATCGGACACGCCCGTGACGGGATGGTCCACCGGTTTGCGATCGGGCACAAACCGTTTTGGAAAGGCCATGAAGATATGTGGCGCGCGGGGGTAGGCGATGGTCGCGTTGGTGTACAAATGTTCCGGCGGCGTGCCCTCGGCGTACGTGATCCACTGCGGATCGGTCCAGTTGATGAAGTCTTGCGAGGTCGCCGTCATGATCGCGCGGACACCCTCATTGAAGCCCCGGTGAAAGTCCACGTACTGGCCGCGGACGGTATCCCAAAAGGCGAGGTTCTGCGAGTCGAAGGCGCCTTCGGTTATTACTGCTTCTTCGCGAATGAGCGACCAGTGGAGTCCGTCCGGCGATTGAAAGGCAATCAGCCCTTTGTCCGGCCCCGTCGCCAGCGCTTTGTACTGCGCTTCCGGCGCGCAATCGGGATTCGCATCCTTGAAAGGCGCGAAGTTGTGAACGCCTTCCCAGACGATGTTGTTCGCTTTGGATCCCTTGTACTCGACGATACCCAGTTCCGGCTTCGTCCAATGAATGCCGTCCGTGCTTTCCGCGTAGCAGGCGCGCTGGCCGCCGTGCTCCTTGGTTTCCACGTTGTAGTCGGAACCCCGGTAGTACATGCGGAAGAGGTCGCCGTCCTCGAATACGGTCACGTAACAACTCGTGTTGCCTTCCCACGGCGCATCGGTGGTCAACGCAATCTCGCGGGCGATGGGATGATGAAGTTGAAGTTCCACGTTCGCCATGGAGTCGATGAGATAGTCGTCTACCAGCGGCTCCAAGCGAGTACCGATGTCGAGGGGTTGGGCAAAGGCCGGTGCGACGAGTAACAGAACGACTCCGGCTCGAATCGCGGATGGAACAAAGGAATGCATGGAAAGGCTCCTCTCGCTCACGCTGAAGTTTGCGTTGCTCACTATCCTCGACCATAGCAGGAAATTGCGCCCGATGCCTAGTTCGGGCACGCGGCGCACTCTTCCGGGCGCGTGCTATACTCGATGTATTCACTCCAAGACTTCAACGAAACGAACTCCATCCCCATAGGAGGACCGTCATCGTGTTGCAACCCATTCGTATCGAATCCCTGTCGCGGCTGTTGCTGCTCGTAATCCTCTTCATCATGCCCGTTGCCGGCGGTTCAGCTCTTGCGAGCGACTGGTCCGCGAACTGGGATGGCGTGCCCAATCGGGTGTGGATTGGCCCGGAGTTCTGGGCGAACCGGCTGCAGGACTGGCGCGTGCAGGACGGGCGGCTCGAATGCGTCGAGTCCGCGAAGAACAAGCCCTTGCGCGTGGTTCATTCGTTGACGCACTCGATTGGCAGCGGCGATGGCGGGTTTTCGATGACCGTGTTGATTGCGCCCATGAAGCCCGGCGGCGAGCGCAACGTCGACGCGTGGGCGGGTTTTCTCATTGGCGCGGGCGGACACGATGTGGACTACCGGCTGACTGCGCTCACGCACCATTGGACGGGTGCAGATGGCGGTTTGGTCGCAGCCATTGACGCGACGGGAAAAGCATTCTTCTGCGACAACACGACGGAGGGGCGTCCACGGCTGCCGACGAGAATTAACGCAGGTGAGGGGTTCGCGGAAACCTGGGAGCGGCCGGTACGTCTGGACATGACGTGTGAATGGCGTGACGGCACGTATCATCTGACCCTTACTGCGTCGGACGCCGAGAGCAATTCCCCCTTGAGTCATGTGAGGCTTTCCAAAGTCGATCCGGATTTGGTAGTGGGCAGCCTGGCGCTGGCGTCGAATGGCGGAACGGGTTTCTGGTTTGACGACTGGACGGCATCAGGCAGCAGCATCACCGGTATCCCGGAGCGCGCCAACGGACCCATTCTGGGAACGCTGCACACGCTCAGTCGCGGCACGCTCAAGCTGACGGCGCAGTTTCCGCCCATCGGCGCGGACGACACGCAGAATGCGACGTTGGAGATCCGGAATGCCGACGGCGCTTGGACGGTGGCGGACGAAACGCGCATCACCGAAGACAGCTACACCGCGCCGTTTCGCGTCGAGAATTGGAACGCCGACCGCGATGTGCCTTATCGGGTGGTCTATGAGCTAAAGACCGGCTCGGACACCTCCGAGACGCACACGTGGGAGGGCACGATCCGCAAAGACCCCGTTGACCGCGATGAGATCACGGTGGCGGCCTTCACAGGCCACAAGATTTACACAGGCACGCCGATGGCTTTCAATAACAGCGCGATCTGGTTTCCTCATAACGAACTCGTTGCCGCGACGAAACACCACAAGCCCGATTTCCTCTTCTTCTCCGGCGACCAGATCTACGAAAGCGATTACACGGGCGCGCAGCGTGAACCCATCGAGAAGGCCATCCTCGACTATTTGGATAAGTGGTACCGCTGGTACTGGGTATTCGGCGACCTGGCGCGCGATGTGCCGAGCGTGGCGATACCCGACGACCACGACGTGTACCACGGCAACATCTGGGGCGCTGGCGGGCGCCACGCGGACAAGCAGGACGACGGCGGATTCACCATGCCCCCGCGTTTTGTCAATATGGTGCAGCGCACGCAGGTGAGTCATTTGCCCGATCCCGTCGACCCCGCGCCCGTCGAACAGGGGATCACGGTCTACTTTACGGACCTCGTGTATGGCGGAATCAATTTCGCAATTCTCGAAGACCGCAAGTTCAAGTCGTCGCCAACCGCAATGATTCCCGAGGGCGACGTGGTCAACGGGTTCTTCCACAATCCCGACTTCGATCCCGCGACACAGGCTGACGTGGAAGGCGCGGTGCTACTCGGCGAGCGGCAACTGAAATTCCTGGATGACTGGGCGAGCTCAAGCGAGGGCGACGTCAAGGTGGCGTTGTCGCAGACGGTGTTTAACAACGTGTCGACTCTGCCGCGCGATTTCGATTCCGACAAGGGCACGCCGGGCCTGCCGCCCGTGCCGCGCGATCGTCTCTCCGATGAGTACAAGTTCATCGCCGACGCCGACTCGAACGGCTGGCCCCAAACCGGCCGCAACGCCGCCGTGCGCGCCTTGCGCAAGGCCAACGCGTTCCATCTCTGCGGCGACCAACACCTCGGCATCGTCGTGCGCTACGGCGTCGATGACTGGAACGACGCGGGCTACGCGTTCTGCGTGCCCGCCATCGGAAACACCTGGCCGCGGCGCTGGTATCCGCCGATGGAAGGGAAGAACCGGGACGAGAATCGTCCACCCTACACGGGGGAGTTCAAAGACGCTTTCGGCAACTACATGACCATCCTCGCCGCGGCCAACCCGCTGGACGCCGGTATCGAACCCGCCGACCTGTATAACCGCGCACCCGGCTACGGGATTGTCCGCATCAATAAGCCGGATCAAAGCGTCCGCATTGAATGCTGGCCCCGCTGGGTCGATCCCTCGAAACCTGGCGCCGAGCAATACCCGGATTGGCCGGTGACAGTGCATCTGAAGGACGGGTCGGTGGAGTATTAGGTGCCAAGGGCGAATGGAGAGCGTGTCACGCTCGGGAGATGCTGGGAATGGTTAAGGTTGCAGAGTTCGGTGTTGGTGCCTTGTGTCTTGCCGGGTTGGTGTTCGCCGGATCCTTCTTGGTGACGACGGGGCAGGCCGTGTCCGCCCAAGACGGCGTCGTCCGTGGTGAGCGTTTTGAACTGGTGGATGCGTCCGGCAACGTGTTGGCGGTGCTTGGCCCGCAGCACAACGGCAGTCCGGGCCTGACGCTCTACGGCAAAGAAGGGACGCCGAGTCTCCGGCTGGCAGTAAATCCGGCGGGCGGCGGGAACATCTTCATCCTGGACCAGGAAGAACGCGCGCGGGTGAATCTGCTGGTCACGCCGGAAGGACAACCGTTCTTCCACTTCCTCGACCAGAACGAACGAGGCCGGGCCGGATTCGGCTTGAGCGTCGACGGCGATCCGAAGCTGTTTCTCTGCGATGCGGAAGGCACCCCCCGTGCCACCCTCCGCGTCGCCCCAGACGGCACGCCCAGCCTCGACTACGCGGGTCCTGCGCCGGAATATGTGCCCTCCGACGACCCCAACGAGGCGCCGTAGTGACGAGAATCGCAAGCGGGTCTATTCGGTCACGCCACCAATTTCGCGGACGCGTGTGACGAAGGCCTCGCTCATGGGGAAGGGACCGGGGTACGGCAGCCATTCCGTGTGGCCATCCATGTAGACGACCCAGCCGCCGCTTTCCTCATGGTTGCCCGGCAACTCCCACATGACGGGAACCTCGCTTCGCGCCTTGCCACCGGCATTCGGGTCGTTGATGTCCGTAATCAGGAATCGTTCGATCCCTTCGCGGAGCTGAAACACCCGGGGGAGCCCTTCCTGTTGGGCCTCTTCGCTCGTATTGATATCCTGACCGGCGACCCCTTCCGGCCCGTACGCTTCGTACGCATCCAGGAACGCCATCGCAGTGGGCTCGTCCGGTACGAGATGGCCCAGGTAGCAGACTTCGCCGCCGTAGGAGCCGAGCAACCGGTTCAGTTCATCG
Source organism: uncultured Nitrospiraceae bacterium (assembly GCA_964632865.1). GTDB lineage: Bacteria > Hydrogenedentota > Hydrogenedentia > Hydrogenedentales > SLHB01 > JAHDWY01. The sequence goes on along the minus strand of CAZWDH010000175.1, from coordinate 9,487 downwards.
CCCGTCAGCCCGGTGATATTGCGGACCTCCGAGAAATCCGGCATGAACGTCCCGTATCGTTGGACAAGCCCTGGGTACCGGCTGCCCTGCGCATCGGAGGCGAAGGATGCGAATAGGTCGCTTAACGCGGCGAGCACTTCCGTTGCGGCCGCATGGCCTGGGCCAGTGGGTTCCCCCGTGTTCTCCAATTGCCGGGGCGAGGGGACCGGAAGCACCCACTCGATGTCCAAAACCGGGGCGCTGACATTCATGATCGCGGCCGTGTTGGCGTCGGGGCCTGCGGCTTTCAACAGGTAGTCTCCCGCCGCGACGTAGAGTTGGAAATAACCGTCTGTTTCGGACGTGGCGTAACCCCACGACTCGGGACCCATGGTGGCACGAACAGAGAATCCCTCGGCAGGAGTCCGGTCGGCGTACATGAGCCGGCCAGATACGCGGGTGTTGGCGGGTACGAGGGCGAGTTTCATAACGGCGTCCTCATCTCCGGGCGCGACTGCGCGTTTGCGGACGTTGTCCAGCAGCTGATAGCCCGGCACCTGTATGGCAAGAGCCACGTTATTCACCTGAGGGACGCGACGAAACACGAAATGGCCTGCAGTATCGGTCTGCGCCACAAGCGGCGGCCACTCGGGCATCCGGGAGCCGCGTTGAAAATCGACGTTCGCACGGATCACGATGTCGGGAAGCGGATCGCCGGCGGCATCGACCGCGATTCCCGTGACATCGCCCGTCGGTATATCGAGCCTCAAGGACAGGTATTGGTCATTTCCTCCGGCCCACCATCCCACGTTGCCAGATTCGGGGTCCAGGAAATGATAGGAGCGACGGGGCGTGAACGTCCGGAAATGCCCGCCCGGCAAATCAAGGATGGAAACCGCCATCCATCCTTCGGTTCCCGAGACGCAAACCTCCACCCGGTCCACCGGTTCTCCTTCGATATCGCGCAGATCGACTACTGCCGGAGGGAGGGCCTCCGCCGCAAAATGCACAACCGAAGCACCAGAATCTTCCACGTCGACGTACTGCCCGCCTTTGCCATCTATGGCGAGGCCGCGGGAAGGAGGTATGCTTGCCGAAACCATGTAGCGGCCCTTGCGCAACGGCAATCGGTAGCGTCCACTCTCGTCGGTCATTGCGGAGAACTGCCGTTCCTTACCTTGCGCCGCCATCACGTACGCGCCGGGCACGCCTCTGCCATTCGGGTCCTCGACCACGCCTTCGAGTGTGCCCGATTCTCGCGCCGGCAGTTCGATCAGTTGATTGACAACGGTTCCCGACTGCAAATCGTCAGGACCGAGTGTCAGTCCGGTGGAGTTTCCGGTCCCATCGGATGCGAAGAATCTGTACGACCTTGTTGGCTCCAAACCCGAAAGGGTCACAAAGCCGTCTACGTCGGTGGTACGCGTCCGGGAAATCGGAGTTTGCTCATATGGCCAAACGAGGCCATTCGCCACCGGACTGCCATTCTGCATGACGCGCGCCCGAACCGTTGCAGCGGGGTTCAGGCGGGCCGTGAACACGATACCCGGTGCATGCGTGCCCAGGGCGTACCCGCAGTATCCTTTGTAAGTCACCCAAAGCGATCCCCCGCCCAGGGGCAAATCAAAATTCCCCTCCGGGCCCGTTCGAACCGGCGTGGCATGATCGCCGAAGCGTACAACGTCGTTCGAAGATAGAATGGCACCTGCGAGTGGTACTCCATCGGCCGTTTGTACGAATCCTGTCACCGGAACCGCGCGGCAAAGTTGGATTCGCAGGGGGTAGGGCCCATCGCTGAATCCCTGATCGAGATTCGCCAATGCCATTCCATACCCCGGCGCCTTGACCAGCAACTGGCTCATGCTCGGAACATACGGCAATTCAAAGGTCCCGTTGGCCAATGTTCGCGTAGAGGCGACGTCCTGTTCCGGACGCATCGGAAGGCTTTCCCGCGCTCGCGCAATTACCTCGGCATCGCCGATCGGAATTCCACGCATGTCGATAACGGTTCCTGTTACAAGAACTCCCGCAGCCGACGGCGGAACATGCAATTGGCCGCTCATTGGATGCGGCATGTCGGCTTCCACTGCCGGAGCCGTTGACGCTGCGTCTTCGACTTCATCCGGCAGGCTCGCGCTTGGTCCTCTATCCTGCGCCGGTACGTCCGGCTCCTCCGCGCGGAAGTAGTGGATGGCTGCCCAGGTCAGGCCTCCCAGCGCGACGGCAATCAGCGCGGCGGCGGCCACGCGGAACCAACGCGGAGTTTGGCTTGAGGGCAGGTCTGGCCGTTTGTACGTGGTCTTCGGATACGCATCGCGAGCGGCCATGTCGATTTCCTCCCAGAGGATCTTCGTCGCGCCGAGTTCCGGGTCGTCCATGAGCCGTTGGGCGAACGCGGCAGACTCGTTCGCACCGAGCAGTCCGTCGAGGCTGCGCGAGAGCAGTTCGTAGTCGCGTTCGTTCATGGCCGGAACTCCTGTAGTTCCTGCTGCAATTTCCGGCGGATGCGCCACAGTTTCTGGCTGACCGCTTCCGGCGTAATTCCAAGCGTCGCGGCGATGGCGGCGTAACTCATGTCCGCCATATACTTCATAAGGAACAGGTCGCGCTGGTCTTCCGGGAGCGTCGCCACGACGGACCGGATTCGATCCGCCAACTCGTTGCGGCGCGCATCCCTTCCCGGATCGGCTGCCGTTGCGGCATCGACACCTGCCAAAGGCGTCTCGCGCCGGATCGCCCGCTTCCGATGGAGGTCGTACGCGGCATTGCGCGCGATTGTTACGAGCCACGAACCAATCCGTTGCGGATCCTTCAATTGTCGAATCGTCCGGGCCGCGCGGGCAAAGCTCTCCTGTACGGCCTCCTCCGCTAGAGAGTGGTCGTTCAGGATGCCGTAGGCCACCGCGCCGAGGGCGTCCGCATAGCGGTCGACGACGGCCCGGGCCGACGCTTCGTCGCCGCGCTGCCAACCGCGCGCGAGCGATTCATCCGTTGGCGCCATTCGCCCGAAACTCCTTGGGTTTCTATCCCTAATGACGTGTCAGCGGGGATAATCTTACGGTTCCACCCACACAACGCGCGAACCCCGCCCACAACATGGTATGATCGCGGGGACAATATGTATTCGAGGTGCCATGGCCTTCCAGGCCATGATTCGAGGTGCCACGGGCATCCTGCCCGTGATTCGTTCGACATGGGCATCCTGCCCATGGAGATTCAGGGTCACGCAGAATGCGTGACGCCTCTTGGCATTCTGGAGTTGTTTGGCAGTGACAAACGAATTGGACAGGCCGACGATCACCGCGGTCGACCACGACCCGCGGTTGAGCGCCACGTTGACTATCACGGAAATCTACAAGTCCGTGCAGGGCGAGTCGACGTGGGCGGGCTTGCCGTGCATCTTCGTGCGCCTCACGGGCTGCCATTTGCGCTGCGTCTGGTGCGATACGGAATACGCCTTTCATGGCGGTACCAAGATGACTCTTGAAGCGATAGTCGATCGCTGCGTGGAATTGGATTGTCCTCTTGTGGAAATCACCGGCGGCGAGCCCCTGCTGCAAAAACAGTGCGGCGCCCTGGCACAATGCCTGCTCGAACGCGGTATGACCGTGTTGTGCGAGACGAGCGGCGCGCTGACCATCGACCGGCTGCCGGCGGACGTCATCACGATCATGGATCTCAAGTGCCCTGACAGCGGCGAGTGCGACAAGAACGACTGGTCCAACATTGAGCGTCTGTCAGCACGCGACGAGGTCAAATTTGTCATCGCCAGTCGCCGGGACTACGAGTGGAGCCGGGACGTGGTGCGCGAGCACGGTCTGCCGTCGCGCTGCCACGCGGTCCTGTTTTCGCCGGTATTCGGGTCCGTTGACCCGAAAGATATCGTGGAATGGATATTGGAAGACCAACTCGAGGTGCGATTCCAATTGCAGACGCACAAGTTCATCTGGCCGCCGGACCAGAAGGGGGTCTAGGTGAAGGTCGATCTGATCAAATCGTTTCAGTTCGAGGCGGCCCACACGTCACTGGCCCCAAAAGGTGAATCATCTAACCTGCACGGCCACAGCTACCGCGTAGACGTTCATGTGCGCGGCGATTGCGATCCGCACTTAGGGTGGCTCGTGGACTACGGCGATATCTCAAAGCGATTCGATCCCTTGTTCCGGCAACTCGATCATTTCACGCTGGAAGAGGTGGAGGGCATGAGCAACACATCGGTGGATGGCGTTCGAAAGTGGATCGCCGATCGATTGACGTTGGACGCGCCTGTCGCGCTCGACGTGCATGTGTGCATCGTGGGGGACTGCGCGTATCACGCGACGCATGTGCCAGCGGATGTGGTCTACGATTTGTCGCCGCGCATTCGATTTGGTTTCGAGGCGGCGCACGCCCTTCCCATGCTGCCGGATAACCACAAGTGCAAACGGATGCACGGACACAGTTTTCTCGTGGAGGTGGGTGCGCACGAAACGCTCCGTTTGGGAGAGCAACTGCCGGAGATCTACCGGCGACTGGACCATACCTGCTTGAACGAGATCGAAGGATTGTCCAACCCCACTTCGGAACAGGTCGCGCGGTGGATCTGGAATGTTTTGCACCCGGAGGTGCCGGATCTGTCGGCAATCGTGGTTGCGGAAACCTGCACGGCACGCTGTATCTATCGCGGCGAATGAATTCTCTGGAGGAATTGAATGACCGACCAACCAGCAAACCCGGTGCGGCAGCAGTTTCAGGCGCATGACAAGACGCTGCCGTTCAAGGGGCCGGAAGCCATCGACGCGGCGTGCCTGGAGTGTTTCGAATACGAGTACGCAGAGAAACCCGTCGGCGAGCCCATGGAGATCGTGACGACGACGGACGAGTTCACGTCGGTGTGTCCCTTCTCGGGCCTGCCCGATTTCGCGCGCGTGACGATCGCCTATACCCCTGGACGGTACTGTCTGGAGTTGCGGTCGCTGAAGTATTACCTCACCTCGTACCGCGACGTGGGCATCTGGTACGAGCATCTCGTGAACCGGATGCTGGATGATTTGGTAAAGGCATGCGGGCCGCGGCACATGAAGATCGCGATCGCCTGCAATCCCCGCGGCGGTCTGGCGAGCACCGTGACGGCGGAATACCGGGAACCTTAGACCTCATCCAAGGCCTTCCCCATCTACGCGGAGGGAGCAATCATCACGCTTACTTTCTGATCACCAGTTCCTGGCCCACCTGAAGGTCGATGCTACTCAGGTTATTCCAGTCCATCAGTTGCCGGACCGTCACACCATGATCGTCGGCGATCTTGCCGAGGAAATCACCTCGCTTCACCGTGTACTTCTGCTCCGCGGCGGCGGGTGGCGCTGCGGCCGCCGGTTCGCCGCCCTGGTGAATCGTCAGCTTCTGACCGGCATAGATGTTCGTGCTGGAGAGGTTGTTCCAGCGCATGATGTCTTGATACTGCACGCCGTACTGATCCGCGATGGTCGCGAGAAATTCACCGGGCTTGACCGTGTGCGTCACGGTCGCAGCCGCGGCGGCTTCGGGGGCTTCTTCCGGCACTTCTTCCGGCGGCATGGCCGTTTCGGGTTGTTCGGACTCCGGTTCCGCCGGGGCCGGAGCCTCGGGTTCAGGCTGCGCCGTCTCCGGTTCCTCGGGTGCGGTTTCCTCAGGTGCGGTTTCCTCAGGCGAAGCGGGCGCTTCCGGGGCAGCCGCCGCAGGACCAACAGCCAGTTCCTGACCGATGCGTAGCGTCGTGCCGCGCAGGTTGTTCCATTCCTGCAATTGTTGAATCGTCACGTTGTAGGTCTGCGCGACCTTATAAAGCGTGTCTCCGCTGACGACTTTGTGCGTCCGCGCCGGAGTCAGAGTAGCGGTGGGCGCTTCGGCCGGTGTCTCGCCCGCCACTTGCAGCGGAGGTAGTGGCGGGATATCGCCGGAGATGGCCGGGACCGGTTTGCGCAACCACTGCTGCCATTCGTCGAGCCGCTCCTTGCTGTCGCTCAGGTTGCTACGGCTGAGCACGCCGGCGCGGACTGCTTCGTCCACGGCGGCCACGATCTCGCGGATGGCGGTGAAATCCGGGTTTGACACGATAGCGGCATCGCACCCCGCGGCGAAGGCCTGTACGGCAGCCTCGCCCGGAGAAAGCGTTGCGGTAATGGCGGGAGCCGTCAGGTCGTCCGCGACTATCACGCCGGAGTAGCGCCAGGTTTGCCGAATCAGCTCGCTGAGCAGTTTGGGCGACAACGATGCGGGCCGATTGGGCGCTTCCGTATCGAACGCGGGAACCGCCACGTGTCCGATCAGAATGCCGGGAACGCCACGGGTTACGGCCTCGTTGAAGGGGAAGACGACTTCCTCCAAGGGAGTTTCCGCTGGAAGCACGGCCACCGTTTCGTATCCGTCGCCCGTGGCCGAACCGAGACCGGGGAAGCGTTTCACGACCGGAATCACGCCGCCTTGCGACACGCCTTGCGCAAGAGCCAAACCCAGCGACCGGACCAACTGGTAGTCGGAACCAAGCGACCGGGCCTGAACGGCCTCAGGCGCCTCGGCGGAATACACGTCCAGGACAGGCGCGAACAGCACGCCGATTCCGCGGCCGACACAGGATTCGGCATAGTTCATGCCAACGGCCCGAGCGGCTTCGATGTCGCGGCGTTCGCCGATGGTCGCCTGGCTGGGCGCATCGGTGAGACGGAGCGGATTCCCCGATTCGCCCCCTTCCTGCGCGACTGCGATGAGGGGAAGGCTGTCGATCTCCTTCCCGAGGCCGACTGCGTCCTTGATGGATTTGACCAAACCAATTGTCTGGATCTTACTCGTGATATTGTCGGCGGTCAGGATGACGCCGCCCGGTTTTAGTTCCGCCAGCAAATCCCGCGTGGCGTCGTCGAGCTTCGTTCCTTTGACCGTCACAAACAAGTGCCGCGCGGCCCAGGCGTCCTCCAGCATTTCCAGTTCCGATTCCGGTTCCGGCGGTGCTTCCGCCACGGCCGGCGTTTCCGGTTCCGGCGTGGATTCGACAGGCGGCGCTGGCGGAGCCGTTTCCGCCGGTTCGTCCGGCGGGGTCTCAGTGGGGGGCAGACTCGCGACCTCCCGAGGTTGCGTGGCGTGAGGCCCAAAGATGGCGTAGCACGTCGTGAATCCGATCAGGAGTCCGAAAATGAAGGCGGCAACCGCGACAATCGAAGGTCCGGCGCCGCGTTTTCGTATGTAGATATCCAACTGCAGTCTCCGCTTTCGTTAGAGTCGTGATGGGAGTTCGAGCGGGTTACATCGTATCGAATCCCGTTCCCGGTATCGAAGTTCCACCCACGCCCGCATATCGCCTTAGTCGGTCCCCGCCCGATGCTTCACGTCAACGATGCGGCCACGGAACAACTCCACGACCTTCGCGACATGCGGGTTTTCCAGCGCGGTCGCTGCGACTTCCGAAGAGACGTGCCCCGCGGAAATCGGCGCGCGCCGCCGATCGGCCGGCGGCTCGGATTCCGCAATCTCCTGCACGCTGTCGATTCGCCAACCCGTAACGTTCGTGGTAAGTTCGGCCAGGGCCGCGCCGATCTGCGTACGGCAGTCAGGCTGATCCACCAAGGCCAGCGAAATCGCTTGGTCCTCTGGGAACCGCACAAGGAGGGTGTCGCCGTCGATGGCGACGGGCCTCCCGTGGGCCATCGCGATTCCAATGCGGAGGCTGTCCCGCGAAACGTATTCGGCGATGCGCTGCCAGTGCACGGCCATATTGTCTTGCGTGACGGTCACCCGGCGGGGCTTCGCGGGCGTTTCCGGCGCTTCGCTCTCCTCGGCTTCCGGCGCCAATTCGCGGACGGCCTTGGGCGCTATCGTCGTGCCTGCCGCCCCGACGGAACGGGTGATGGTGACCGCGGGCCCATTCCCTTCCGTAGACGCGGGTCCAACACCGCCGGCGCCCAACTGCGCGAGCTTTTCCAGCACGGTGTCGATGGATACTTCCACCGAGACTTTGGAAATGCGGATAAGGAGAGACTCGAGCGCGATGCGTTGGGCTAACTGGGAATCGAAGCCCTTTGAAAGTTCCGCGAACTGCTCCACGAGCCGGATTAGCGCTGTCAGCGTGAATCGATCCGCAATAGCCTGCATGGCCGCAATGTCTTCGTCGGGCAATGCCAGGAGATCTTTCGGGTTCGCGGTTTTGCACACGAGCAGGTTCCGCAGGTAGTGCAGGATGTCCTGGACGAACTGCGACAGGTCTTTTCCGGCGACCACCACGTCCTCGATGACCTTCAATTGCGCGCCGATGTCCTTTTCCAGGATCGCGGTGCTCAGGCCATGCATCACGTTCCAATCGACCAGCCCGAGCACGTCGAATACATCCTGGAAGGTAATTTCCTTGCCGCAATACGAAATTAACTGTTCGAGGATGCTCTCCGAGTCGCGGATGCCGCCGTCGGCCGCGCGCGCGATGGCGTACAAGGCCTCATCGCTGCAGGTGATCCCTTCAGCGTCAAGGATTTGGCGGAGCAACTTCGTGATGTCGGCCATGCCCACCCGGCGGAAATCGTAGCGCTGGCAACGGGAAATGATCGTGGCCGGCACCTTGTGCGCCTCGGTCGTCGCGAGCACGAACACCGCATGCTCGGGAGGTTCCTCGAGCGTCTTCAATAAGGCATTGAACGCACTCGCGGAAAGCTGGTGCACCTCGTCGATGACGTAGATCTTGTAGCGCGAGCGCGAGGGGACCAGACGCACGTTTTCGCGGATCTGACGCACGTCTTCGACGCTGTTATTTGACGCGCCGTCGATCTCGATGACGTCCAGACTGGTGCCCGCGGCAATGGTTCGGCAGTTATCGCATTCGCCGCAGGGCGAGGGCGTGGGGCCCTCGGCGGATTCACAATTCAACGCTTTCGCCAGAATACGCGCGGTTGTCGTCTTACCGATGCCGCGAGAGCCGATGAAGAGAAAGGCGTGGCCGATACGATTGTTAGCGATGGCATTCTGGAGCGTGCGGGTGATGTGCTCTTGTCCGACCACGCTCTCGAAGGCTTGCGGTCGCCACTTCCGGGCAAGCACCAGGTAGGGGTCTTTGGACATGCACGATTCCTCGAAATCGGTTTTCACAAACCGGGGCGCGATCCCCATTGCCCGCCAGACGCGCCGGAAACCCCCAGCGCGGGGCATCTGGTGACGGCCAGGCGCTCCCACAGCACACGGAAAAATCCACCTACGGCTGCTTCCGTCAAGACCTGACCGGGTTCGGCGGCATCCCGTTGAATGGGACCCGGCCGCCACCACATGCTCCGCGCCCCGGCAAACCTACGGCGCGCACCAACGCTCGTTTGCCGGACGCTCCACCACGCCGTCTCAAGTGTAACCGCTCCGGTATCAATGCTTGTGCACACATCCAGAGGCGGGCGAGAAACGCGTAAAGGGTAACCCGAACCCTATCATTTCAAGGCAAAACAAGTCAACCGAACACCTTTGGAGTCTCAGTGATCCCCAGTTTCTGAATCGGTGCATAAGAGAAGGGCGTACATGCGGTGCC
>CAZWDH010000174.1:1621-14877 GCA_964632865.1 uncultured Nitrospiraceae bacterium | reverse complement strand
TCGCTCGGGTCTGCGGACTGGTTCGTCCTCGGGCCGGGGATTCGCCAAATCTTCGCTATGCGCAGTTGTGCTGTCAAAACTCGGCAACGATTAAGTAACTCCCGTACGCAGATTGGAACGGAAAATGATGTCCCAGATACCTTGACACCCGCCCCGTGCCTTCAATACATAATACCCGTAACCCTGCGTCCTTCACTAAGCCGGCTAGTCGCATCGAATCGAATTCGGTTAGGTGAGCACGGTCGTCGAGTACGGAACGGCCACTCATTCTTAGATATATATAGCGAGGATTAGGGGTTGTGAGTATGAGTCTACCCCCGGGACGAAGTACGCGCGCCGATTCCAACAAGAAAGCACGGGCATCTTCCTCAGTCAAATGCTCGATCATTTCGCAACCAATGACCGCACAGAACGTCCGATCCTCAAAGGGCAATTCGTTTGCGAAGCCGACACGCGCGTCGTCGAGTACCGTCTTCGCCACAGCAACCCGTTCAGGAACGCAATCAAGCCCTATGAGCTTGGCATCGGGCACTATCCTTCGCAATGGTTCAGCGCAGATTCCGACGTTGCATCCAACATCCAGAATCGACCTCGCATCTTTAGGGATGTGTCGCCCGACATGCCGATAGCGGTCAAGCGAGAAATCACTGAGCCCTGCACCGCCCTGCTTCCGATTTCGCTCAACCTGGTCGGTTCGGTCGGCCATTTTGAACCTCCTCGTACTCCTCTACTCGCACTTTTCGGTTGAGTCAACTTTCCCGAGTGCTCGGTGTGTTTAGCAATCGCGGGTGGCCGCGCCTGCGCGCATGCCACCCGCTTCGTGTAGTCAATGGTCTACTGGCAGGCCTGCCTACCTTATGCGCGACGCTTACGCATCCGCGCGCCGGCCAGTCCGGCGAGTCCAATGCCGAGCAGAGCGAGGGAAGCGGGTTCGGGGACCGGTGCGCCGCCCGCGCCGATGATAACGTCGATAGAGGTCCGGGCCACGAGATTATCGTCGCTATCGTACGCCTCAAGATAGTACGTGTACGTGCCGTCTACGCTGGTGTCAATGTCGAAGCCAGGAATGATGTCATACATGTCCATGCGCCACGACTGTTGAACCAGATTGTAGCTGGAAATGTAGTTCGTGTATTCCGTTGCGTTTGTGGCCTCGATACCCGCGCTTTGGGCAGTCGAGTTGTTTCCAAAGGAGTGATCGTAGTATCCCGTCCCCGGCGTATCGAAGATCGGGTCAATCTCGAAGAAACTATAGTCCGCGCTTTGACTCGGATCAGCATCAAACCCCAGCAAAAACGTATAGCCGTCCAGATTTGCCCCGCTGCCGTCATAGTTTGTATTGATCGACCATTCCAGATTCCACACGGGTTCGTTGAGCGCGTAAGAGTATGTTCCATCGCCATTGCTGTTATACACGCCTGAAAACGGTATCTTCGCGCGGAGACCGAGTTCTACGCCGTCTGCCCGGTCCGTCGTGAAAGCGCCGTTGCCATTGCCATTACCGAAGATGGCGTTGTTCGTCACATCCTGGTCGAATTCCAGGGCGTATGCGCTATCCATTCCAATGATAGCTACAAACGCGACAAGAAAAGCTGCACCACAAATTTTTCTCATGCCTACAATTCTCCTCTCAGTTTACGATGGTCCAATTTCAAGGCCAACAACAGGTGGTCAGGAGCGGAAACATCCGGCGTCCATGACCGCCTGGTACGCGTTCCCACGCGCCATTGGCTCGAGTTCTAATGTCTCAGCGCGTACAAATTCGGGCGATTCTTGTAATGAAACCCGGACGGGCTCCCGTATGGGAAGTCCGTCCGGTTACGTCAAAGCACGTTGGGCTGATTTCAAAACCGGTCCGGATTACGCGCGGCGCTTACGCATCCGTGCGCCGGCCAGTCCGGCGAGTCCAATGCCGAGCAGCGCAAGGGAAGCGGGTTCGGGGACCGGGGCGCCGCCCGCGCCAACGATTACCTGAATGTTGGTGCTCGCCAACTCGTTGCCGCTCGTGTCATACGCGGTCAATATGATGTCGTACGTTCCATCAACGGTGGGGTCGAAATTCGGAGACCAACGGTCGTTAAAAAACGCCATGTTCCAGGAATTCTGCGCGACGTTGTTGCTCGCCATCTGGGTGTCGTACGTCGCGGGGGTGCTTGAGCCAATGGTGTTCGTGAGATAAGTCGTGGAATTATCCCCAAGCGCATGATCGTAGTCAGCGCCCGGGTCGTTGATGAGGTCCCAAGACTCGAACGTTTGCCCCTGACTCGGGTTATAGTCGATCTGAAGTGAGAAGACTAAGTCGTCCAGATTGAGTCCGGACGATGTCGGGTCGGCCGAATCGGTATTGATCGACCAGTCGAAGTTCCAGACTGGAGCTGGATCGGTCAACCAGACGGGAGTGGTCACCGCGGCTCCCGCGTAGAATGCGTAAATATTGTCGTTCGCATTGCCATCGAGATCCGTGGCGCCGTCGAAGCGCCCGCGGGCACGAAGGCCGAGCTGGATTGTTGATCCGGAATACGTCCCCGTATCGACCGTAAATCCCCCGTTGGCGATTCCGGTGCCCATAATTACTCCGGGATCCACGTCCTCATCGAACGAGAGCCCAAAGGCTTCCTGACCGCTCAGCAAAACAAGCAGCCCCGTCAACATCACTAGTCCACAACACTTCTTCATGCCTGTAACTCCCTTCGTCCTTCCGAACGTTCTTGGTGACCCCGCAGAAATGCTCACACAACACCAGAGTTCGGCCAACCACTGCCCATTACGGCACTAGGGTGCTACAGCAGTAACCAGCAGTCGATCAAATACCGACTGCACCGCGTGGGAATTTGAAGAGAGAATACGGCGCTGCAACGCCGACGGATCCCCGCAGACGTGAACCTGGGGTTCACGTAATGCTGAGGGCGATCACCGACGTGTCAGATCTTCCCCTTCCCCAAGCGAGACCCCAAGAAATGCGCCACGTACAGACCCGAAAAGAAGCAAGTTGCGTTCCCATTTGATACGCACGATGCATACTCATTCACTTAAATGGCTTACAGGCATCGAACACTCTTGTAGGACTCAATGAATAAGAAAAATGTTGGTCAATGCTGCAAGATTGTTGATCTGCTGTTGACCAGAGTCCTTTCATGACTGTCTCAAGAGACCCAACTCGATCACGAAAGCGAAGTGAAGGAATCTTCAACGCCAAGGCGTACTCCGCAGATCCTTGATTGCGTTTGGTTTACTTGCGTTCGACTCTGTTCATTTCCCGTTAATCTTTGCGGTGCCCCAGAACGACATCCTGAAGAACCGAAGAATTACATCAGATTCAAATTGGGAACGTAAGTTTCTATCTTAAGGAAGTTTACGCTTCCTCTGATTCATGTTGGTGTGGAAATTGCTGACGAGCAAAGGCCGGTCGGAGAGTTCCCAACGTCGTAAGCATGTGTTTGCGGAAGGGCGATAGCGTGAGTCCGGTCCAGGTTGTGGAGAGATGGGAAGGTACGCGCGCGTTCCGGAACGGATCATCGTGATGCCCTTTGAAGCGCGAATTGCGAATGTGGGCGACGATGCGTTCACTCTATAGCAACGAAGATGTCCCGACCGGGGTCAGTCTGGGGGTTGGTTGTTTCGGGGAGAGCGTGTTACAATCCCAATGCGGTGTCAACGGGGTTCCTGTAATTAGGTGACGCTTATCTATTTGCTGATGCGCAGTGTAGAGAGGTACTGGCAAGATGTTTCGGAGTAGGGGACCCGTGGCGCGCATCCTGTTGGCCAGCGTGGCCCTTGTCGTCGCAAGCGGAATCGCGTTGGGAGCATTTTTTCTTATTAAAGGTGCCCGCGGCAGAAATGCTTTTCGCGAAGCAGAGCTGGCATATTCAGAGGGCCGCTGGGCGGATGCGAAGAGAAACTACACGTGGTATCTCGCACGGCAGCGTGACGATACGTCGGTCTTACCAAAGTATATTGATTCGTGCTTGAACCAACTCAACAACCGCGATGGAAACCTGCGTGATGCCGGCCGCGCATATTTGCAGTTGGCCCTTGCCACTCCTGAGGATTCCGATCGCGTCCGTGGTGTAGTCGACTTCTATTCACATCATAGTATGTGGCGTGAACTCGATTACGCAGCAGAATTACTTCTCCGAGATCGAGCCGGCGATCCGGATCTGCTTTTCGCCAAAGCCCGAGCGCGCGAACGACTCGGCCGCACCGCGGATGCTATGACCGCGTACCGTGACCTGATTGAGTCTGGAAATGCCGACCCAGAAGTGTATGGCAACCTCGCGATTCTTCTACTGGAACAAGAGCTTCGGGAACAGGGGTGGCAGATCCTCGAGCAAGCCCTGGCGGAGCGGCCGGACGATCCGCGTGTCCGAATGGAATATGCCCGTTTCTTTTTGGTGGAAAACGATGTTGAGGGAGCCGCCGAAGAAATTGAAGCTGCACTTAACGCGGGTTTGGATACCGAGGAAGCCTATCTAGCCGCTGCCAAGATACACGCAGCGCAGGAAGATTGGGACGCGGTTCGGGACTTTGCGGAGAAGGCAATCGGCCGAATTCCCGATTCAGGAGAAGCGCACTATCTCGTTTTCAAGAGCTACCTGGCGCAGCGGCAGCCCGATTCTGCTATTTCGTTTCTTTCGAGCGCGGAACCCCGCGTGCTCGTGGACAACCCACGCCTCTACATGATGCTCGCGGAGGCACAGATCGATCTGGGTCGTGAGCAGGACGCAGACACGACGATCAATGCATACCGAGAGGCTTACCCTGACAACCAGATTACGCTGGAGTATCTTGCGGCGCGCAAGCTACTGGAGGCAGGACAAGCCGCGGAAGCAATCTCAAAGTTCGAGTTTGTCGTGGAGCAGGCGCCCGAGCACCGTGTCGCGCGTCGATATCTTGGGGTCGCATATCTGGAGGACGGACAGCGCGAGCTGGCCAGGAACACATTTGAACTGTACCTTAGCGGTAACCCGGGCGACCCTGTAGCGCAGGCAATATGGAACGCTGAATTTGCGGAACGATCGGTACTTGAGGTCCAGGACGCGGCATACGACCTTCTGGAAAGTAGTACGCCCTACTTGGGCGGACTGCTGTCGACGGCCTATTCCCTCACACGTGATCCGTCGGCTTCTGGAAACGGCGGCGGCGAAATCGAACTGGCAAAACGCCTTCTTGAGCGGGCGATTGCCCAGGCTCCCTCTGCTGTGGACGGATACCGTCAACTCGCGATTCTCTGTCTCGATCAGCAGGACTTCGACGGTGCGCGGGACGTCATCGCGCGGGCCGAAGCCGCGGGTATCCCAGCCTCGAATCTCACCCTTCTTCGGGCGGCGCTGGCGGTGTCAGAAGGTAAGTTGGACGAGGCCAAGCAGTATTTCTACGATGACCTATCTGCCGACTCGATCAATTTGGAGCAAGCCAGGACTTGGGCCGAACTACTCGCTTCGCGCGGGCATTTAGAGGCGGGTCTTGAGCTGTTGCGGTCTTACCGCGATCACGGCAGTTCAGACGAGGATCGGCTGGGGTCTTACCTGGCGGAAGTACGGCTCCACTTGCTCTCGGGCGACGCCGAGAGCGCGCGGTCGTTGAGTGACAAGCTCTTTCAGGAATTTCAGGATGAGCCGGACATGGTACGACGCGTGAACGATGAACGCGTTTCCATTGCTCGGACCCTGGTGAACGCAGGACCGAATCAGAACTTGGATAAGGCAGTACAGCTCATCGCCGACCTTGAAGTGGCCGAGCCTGACCGTCCAGATCTGAAGATTCTGCGTGCCCAAATACTCTTGCAGGAAAGACCACCGGATATCGACGCCGCAGATCGACTTTGTGCTGCCGCGCGGGAAGCCGGCGCGGACGACAGACTCACGTACCTGATTTCCAGCGAAATTGCGTCGCGACGGGGCGAATTTCAGAAAGCCCTGGAGTTTGCAAGGAAAGCGCACAGCGACTCCTCCCCAGATCCAAACACGTGGATTGTTTTGGCCCGCGCCGAGTTGCAGGTAGGTAATATGGCTGGTGCGGTCTCGGTGGCGGAGGAAGCTTCCACGCTATTTCCGGATAATGAACTCATACTCGACCTGCTGGTGCGCGTATACGCGAATGCTGGCCGGATTGCCGAAGCCGAGTCCGCATTGAAGCGTTTGGAATCAATGCGGGGTGGGCGTTCGGACCCGTCGCTGTATGCCTGGTTGCTTGTCGCGCGAAAGGATTGGGCGGCTGCCGAATCTGTTTTGCGGAAAATGCAGGAAATGAATCCTGGCGACACCTGGACCATTCATCTTCTGGTGGTGGCCCTTGCGCAGCAGGAAAAATGGGACACCGTGGAAGCATTCCTGCAGGATAGTGTCGAGGCTAACCCTGAAGTGCCCGACTTGTGGGTCGAACGGGGTAACGCGTACCTGGCCAGCGGTGATCCCGGCAACATCTCGGAGGCATCGTTTGCGTTCACACAAGCGCTTAGGCTTCATAAAGACTATTATCGGGCGTTACGCGGTCTACTTGAAGTGCAACTACTCACAGGAAACCCCGGTGCCGCACTAGGATTGTGTGACCGGCTGCTGGCAAGAAGGCCCGACGATCCCGATATACTCGCCCGAAAGGCTTACATCCTTGCGCAGTCCCCAGGGCGCAATAATGAAGCACTGACTGCTATTGAGAGTGCAATTCAGATAAGCGCCAAGCCCGCGTACATCTATCAGCGTGGATATCTCAGACTAGAACTGGGTGCCTACGCCGAAGCGATCGAAGACTTTCAGCAATTCAATCAGTCGGGCGGGTCGGCGCCGGACAACATCGATCTCCTGTTGGCGGAAGCCTATCTTGGTTTGAATAATGTTGAGCTCGCAAAGAATTACTTTGAATCTGGCAAGTCTGCGCTGAATAACGCCGCCAACGGAACGCCGAGCGACAGAGCCCGGCTTGCTCGGCTTGCGGTGCAACTGGAAGAATGATAAAAACCTGCGATGAATGAGTCTCTTTCGTTGAATAGGCCTTCGCAATCGCCGACGCCGGGAAAATGGGTCTTGTCCTGCTTCGGCGCGGTGGTTGCAGTATTGCTCTACTTGTTGTTCCGGCAATACAGCGTGACTTGGTTCGAGAACGTGTCGCGGGAGGACTCCTACTACTCCCACGCAGTACTCGTTCCATTTGTCAGCGGGTTTTTCGTCTGGCGAGCGCGGAAGGATCTGGCTCGGTTGCCAAAGCGAACGTCCCCATGGGGCTATGCAGTCTTGTTGTTCGCGTGCGCAATGATCCTCGGTGGAGACCTTCTAGGCATTCAAATGCTTGGGGTCGCGGCCACAATACCGCTCTTGGCCGGCCTGATACTGGTATTTCTAGGACCTGCGCATCTCCGACGCCTCTGGTTCCCGCTTGCGTTTCTACTCTTCATGGTGCCGTTACCGCTATCTGTTTTGACCAGCCTTACATTCCGTGTGAAGATGTTGGCAACGGACGGCGCCGTGTTTTTGGCGCGAACCTGCATGATGCCGATGATACGCGACGGATCGTACGTCCGCCTTGGGGACGACAGCTTACTGGTAGGAGACGTGTGCGGGGGACTGCGTTCTCTCATCTCATTGTTGGCTCTTGGCGCGATTATGGCCTACATTAGCGGGACGAAGCCGACGGCCCGTGTCGTTCTTTTTATGGTATCAGCGCCAATCGCCGTATTGGCGAATATCTTCCGGATTTTCGTTTTATGTGTCATCGCCTATATCTGGGGTAGCGAGTGGGCGACGGGCTGGGTGCACGACGTATCGGGCATACTCATCTATGCAGTCGCGCTTGCACTGATGTACTTCCTGGATAGGGTTCTCTTTAGAATTGCGCCTGCGCACGGCCCGAGCTCGGAGAAACCTCCACAATGACTCGGTACACAGTTACAGTCGGTCTGCTCCTGGTGACTACGGTTTTGCATGTGCTGATCCGTCATGCGCAAGCCGACGCTGTCTTGAACCGGGCGCCGCAGGAGTTACTGAATCTGCCGAGCGAGATCCTCGAGTTTCAACAGGTTGGCGACGATATACCGGCCTCTGAATCCGTTCGAGAGGAACTCCAAACCAATGCAATACTCCAGCGCAACTACGCATCGGCGTATGGCGGATTTGTTCAGCTCACAGTCGTTTATGCCGGTGAGACGCGGCGCAGTCTCCATTTTCCGGAGATCTGTTTTACCGGCCAAGGCTGGGAGACGCAAGAGAAGACTTCGGTTCCCGTAGGTCTTTCTTTTGTGGGGCAGGGCCTGATTCTGCAAAATGGGGAATCGCGACAGGCGGTCCTCTATTTCTTTAAGACAGGCGACAGTCTAACGGGGAGCTACTTTGCGAATTCCGCTTCGTGGGTTTTCGAAACGCTACTATTTCGCAGTCCCAGTTCGATGCTGGTGCGGATAAGCACGCCTATTGAAGCGCAGGGAGAAGAGAGGGCGTTCCGTTTGCTTAACGACTTTGCTTCGGGGCTGGCGCCGGTCCTAGTTGAGACAATTCCGTAGGAGGTAGACGTATGTATTCATTGCCGGGCAAGAAGTTCTCCTGCCTCTTGCTGTTTGGCGCCGTTGCGGCATCTGTGACCGTTTGCAGTTTAGGCTGCTCGAAGCAACGGAGCGAACAGTATCGCCAGGAAGGCGATATGTACTACGACCTCGGGAATTATCCCCAAGCCGAAGAGGCGTACCGCCGGGCGACCGAAGTAAATCCGGAAAATGCCCAAGCCCTTCGAGGTCTTGGAAACGTGTGGGCCGCATCCGGCAAGAGCGAGGAAGCTCTCGCGTCCTACGAAAAGGCGATTAGCCTCGATCCGCAGAATGATCGCAATTATCTGGAAGCATCGAGGGTGCTGATGTTGCTCGGTATGCCACAAGAGGGGGTCGCGATCGCCGAGCGACTCGAAGAGGTGGACCCCGAACTCGGCGGAATCCTCCACAGCAGTCTGCTTCTTCGATCGGGCCGCGAGACGGAAGCAGTGGCACTCCTGGAGAACCTTCAAAGCCGCTTCCCGGATTCCGCTCGAGTTCGGACTCACTTGGCTTACGGCCTGCTCGCAACCGGAAACGGTTCAGTGGCAGAGGCCACGCTCAAACAGGCCTTGGAACTCCAACCGGAGTCTGACGTCGGCGCCTACATGGTCTTGGTCGAATCTCTCGCGACCATGGGAAAGCTTTCCGAAATCACGGACGACCGCGACCTTCTTGAATCGCAAGACCCTAACCAAGCCATCGTATATGCGCATGCATTAAACCTGGCGGGTCGGCACGAAGAAGGTGTGAAGATTATTAAGGAACTTCTGGAACGCGATTCGACGTCTAAATGGGCCAACTTCGCTTTAGGTTCTTTCCTGCTGGACGCGGGGCGTCCGGACGAAGCGGCGAAGTATTTGCGGAAAGCGGCGGAGGCGATGCCGTGGGAGCCCGCGGTCATGTACGTGACGTTCACACCGGGCAAGACGGTCGCCGATTCATCGATTACCTCAGGTGCGGAGAAACCTCATATCTCGGAGGAGACTACGACTATACCGGCAGGTACTCAGGATACCTGGCAAGCGTTGTGGAATCAGGCAGCTCTGGGAAGACTACTCGAACAGCGGGCGGACTTCGAAGACGACGGCAGTGGGAAACTGAATGAAACATTGGTGTTGGCGGCGTTGTTTCACGGGAACAACGACCTTGCCGAGGAGTTGGCGAGGGAACTTCCAGACGGATCTCCAGCGAAGAATTACATCGCTGCCTTGCGGAATGGGGAGCTTCAGGCCGCGCTTGACGCGCTTCGTCCGTGGAGTGAAGGCGACGGAGCGGAGCGAGTAATGGCAATGAATGCCATGGGATATATCATGGCACTCGGAAACGCGCGAAACGATGCGGTGCAGGTTCTGGCCGCGTGCGTCCAACAATACCCGGAGAACGGCGTAAGCCTTTACAACCTGGCCCAGGTCTTCCGCGTGGCGGAAATGCCTCAGTATGCCGCGCTCGCGCTTCGGAGACTAACCGCCATGTTCCCTGGAAACGTGGAAGCTCATGTGTCTCTCGTTCAGTTGCTTCGCGATGCGGGCATGCAAGAAGAAGCCCGCCAGGCGGCTGAAGCTATGTACGCAATCTTTCCCGAATCGCGCGATGCAGTTATTGCCGTGTGCGGAACATACATGGACACCAGCCAATTGGAGCCGGCGCGACGCGTACTGGATGCGTACCTCGAGTCGCAACAAAATGATCCGAAAGTGCAGTTTACTCGTGCCTTTATCCTGGCTCTCGAGGGGCAGCAGGGAGAAGCGTTGGATACGCTGGAGACGTTGACGGTGTCGGACGAAACGCGTTCAGGCGTCGTGACCTTGACCGCCCTCTGTCAAGCGATGGCCCAAAACTGGCAAGGCGTCATCGATGTTTGCGGAACGGATGCTCCCGAAGCCCTGTCAATGGCGGCACGTTTCATATTGGCCGCGGCTTGGATGCAAACAGGGCAATCAGCAAGAGCCGCGGAAGTTTTGACTGACGCAAGTACATCCAAACCGTATGAACGTCTCGAATGCGCGATAATTCTTTCGGCTTTGGGGAATCCAGAGCTATCTGTCCCGGAAAAAGAGCCTGCTTTGTTGAATGCGTTGAGTTCTGATGCGAACTCGCTTGCAGATTTCACATCAGGTGTTGCATATCTGGAGGCCAAGTTCTACGACGAGGCCTATCAGGCGTTCAGAAGGGTAGACATAGTGCTTGCTGGAGAAAGTGAATCCTTAACTCGACTGATTCTCCTCAGTCTGCCCAATGCGATTCAAATAAAGGATCCGAAGGCGGAGGTCGCAGCGTTCGTAGATCGGCATGAAGAAAGCGCCGCGGCGTGGCTTGCAAGTGCAGCAATGCTTCGTCGTCTGGACGACTTGGACGGCGAACGCGCCGCACTCGATAAGGCGGTCGAAATAGCGCCGGAAGATCCCCGGGTCTATATTCGACGGGGAGACTTTCACGCACGCCAAGACGAGATCGACGCAGCCATCGAGGATTTCCGCCGTCACGTGGAGTTACGTCCCGATGATCCCATCGGTAACAACAATCTCGCGTACAACCTCTCGTTGGCGGGCAAGGACATTGAGCAAGCGCTGAAGTCCGCTCAGGTCGCTGCGACTGCGCTGCCGCAAAACCCGCGCGTGCTACATACCTTGGGCGTCGCCCAGTTAAAGCATGGGGATTTGGAGGAAAGCAAAAAGAATCTAAGCCTTGCCCTGCAGCGCATGCCCGGAGAACCCGACCTATTGCTCGATTATGCTCACGTGCTTGATGAGCTGGGGGAGATGGGGGAAGCCAGAAAGCATGCGGAAAGTGCATTGAATTCGGCGAACATTCTCGGAGCGGATTTCAAGCGCAGAGCCGAAGCAGAGTCGATCGTCGCTAGAGCAAAAACCGTTTCCGAAACGTGAGCCGATGGGGCATGTCGATGCGTGGAGGGATCCATTCCTTCGCGCAGCTGCGTGCGCTTCTTGCACTCAAATCATCCAGGCCGTTCTTGCGAACCATGCCTTAACGTTGGCGACTCCGGCTCCCGTTGCTTGACGGCGGTAGCGGTCTTCATTGGCTAGCGTCCATAGCCCTATTTCGTGACTTCTTCGAAATTGATAAACGCAGCACCCGGGCTAGACGCCTTGCGTCCGCTCTCATCGGAGTGCTGCTCCAACGCGTACTCGTAGAGATGATCGGTCAGGTTGCGCCCACTGTAACTGACTTCACACTTCAGGACTCCATTCCACTCTTCGAGGTTTCCGGATAGTCTGATGCAACTGCCTGCCAAGAGGAATCGTAACTTGCACCTAGCAATATCCCGCTGGATTGCCCCGCCCTTTGGCAGCGAAAGCCCTTCAATTCGGACCAGTTGCCCTTGCTTGCCATTGTGACGCCAAGGCGGCCATACTGCGATCATGTTGATGTCGAGCACTTCGATGACTTGGTGGAATTCCATGAGTGCCACCTCCCCGGTAAAAAACATCTGCGTGTCACAAAGCCCGAGAGTCTTGACCCCACATAAGCATTTTGAACACGCACGAGGCATCAGAAGAGCACCCACAGCCTCAGACGATAGCAGATCCATTTCACGTAGTAAAGGCTTCCCAGATTCTAATAGGAAGTGCACGGTCGGGGTCGACGCCCTTTCCCGCCGGAGCCGTCCGTCGTTCACCGGATAGCGGCGACGGACGATAGAAAAGAGGAAAGGGCGGCAATCTTGACAAACTTGGTCCTGCGTTCAACAATCTCGTTGGCGCGAAAAAAGACGCGGGTTTGAAATCTGGGGAGCCAAGCGCGGATCGCGCGCGCATATACGGCAATGCGATGGAGCACTGTCGAAACATCACACACGGTTAGTCATGGATTGCGAATTCGATATCAGCGTAGTCATATGTACGAGAAACCGGGCGGACTCGCTGCACACGCTGCTAACCCTGCTCTCGCAGGATGACTTGGCGGGGCTGCGCGTGGAGATCCTCGTTGTCGATAATAACAGTGAAGACAACACTCGCGCGGTGGTTGAATCGTTTCGAGGTGCTTTCTCTGTCCGATATGTGGCGGAAAGACGCGAAGGGAAAAGTCACGCCCTGAACCGAGCGCTGGACGAGGGCGTCCGAGGGGCCATCGTTGCGTTTGTCGATGATGACATCGTTCCGGAAAGAGGGTGGTTTCAAGGGGTAAAGCGAGTTTGTGACCGATGGCCGACGCACGATATCTTTGGTGCCCGATCCTACGTGATCTTTCCGGAGAATACGCCGGTCCCTGATTGGGCGCGGAATAAGAGAATTCATCGAATGGCCTTTTCAGTTCGTGATCACGGAAACGCGGACATCGAGTTCGATCCGGGCTTCTTCCCCATGGGTGGCCACTTCTGGGTGCGTGCGCGAGCACTTACACCGGGGCGGCGATTCCCCGTGTTGTGGCTGACGGAACCCGGCTTGATTCTTGGACTTCAGGAAGACGGCTACACCGGCGTCAACGCCGGTGACATCAGTGTTGGTCACCGGGTGCAGCCCCACCTGTTGCAGTCGGCAACGATACTCAGACGGAGTGTCCAGTTTGGTAAGGACACTCCGTACGTGAGGTTGCCCTATGCACGGACCTTCAAGCAGGCGCGCTGGTTCCGCGATCATCCATACGTCTGGGTGTCGATCTGCGTACTCAATGCTGCACGCTGGGCCTTGCAGTATGGTCGCGCAACTTTGATACGTGATCCCGGCGAAAGTCTGCTGGCGAAGGCGGCGAGTTTGCGGATTTCGGCGCTCTCCTTCTTGATGCT
>CAZWDH010000174.1:0-1611 GCA_964632865.1 uncultured Nitrospiraceae bacterium | reverse complement strand
CGAGTTTGCGCGCACTGTGTAACAACCTGGAAACGGTGTGTCACTTTCGACGCATTCGGCGATTCTGCAAATCCATGGAACGAGACGAGATTTGACATCTCAGAAATCCAGTTCCAGTACCGCGCCTGGATCACGCGCCGAGGAACTTGACGCTCACTGTTATGCGGCCCGTTACCACGACCCAGGCAACAGGCCAAAAGCCTTCCCCGGGGACCTTCCAAATCAAGGGCTCGTGTTTGTCACAAGTGACGAAGTGTCGACCACGTCATATAGTTCAACCATGACAAGGCAGTGCGCCCCTGAATCGTATCGTAATGCCTGCAAAGCGCTTAGTGGATGACGTAACTTTGGAGCGGAAATTGCTCCTTGACTAGATTGTAGTAGGTTAGCAATACTAGGGCGTTCAAGGGTGGCAAGACGGTAATCCAGGGCCTAGTGGCGGGTGGTTCCACGCCAGGTGCGTGCGCCACGAGGGCGGGCCGTAGTGACGAGTAATTGGAAAAAGTCGCACGGGGGAGTTTGCCCACACTGTGAAACTGAATACTGGCTTTGGACACCCGACACCCGACTCCGGAGATCTCCAGGAATCCCTTTCAGAGGCGGATCGGTGCCGTTTGTTAGTCGACTTCAACTCGACCCATGTCGGCTATCCCCGAGATGTCTGCGTAGCACAGCTCCTGAACTCGCAAATGAGCCGAACCCCCGACCGGATTGCGGTGAAGTTCGGACAAACGGAATTGACTTACCGGGAACTCGCGCACCGCACGAATCAGCTTGTACACTTTTTGCGGCCCGTCGCTGGGTCCGAAGCGGTCGTTGGCGTCTGCTTGGACCGTTCCATCGAACTCGTGCTCGCAGTTGCGGGTGTCTTCAAGGCGGGGTGCGCCTATTTCCCCATCGAGCCTTCCTATCCACGGGAGCGGTGTGCGCAAATGATCGCCGACGCTCGACCCGCCTTGGTGCTTGCGCAGGAGGCTACGCGGACCATTCTGCCGGATGGCCTGCGACAGGTCTGCCTTGACTCCGAGTGGTCGGACATCGCCGCATTCGACGATACGGGCGTAGACGTGCGCAAGTCAGCGGACGACTTGGCATACGTCGTTTTCACATCGGGGTCCACCGGACATCCAAAAGGTGCAATGATAGAGCAGCGCGGGATTTGCAACCGCCTGTTCACAATGCAGGATCAATATCCGCTCTCGGCAACCGATCGCGTTCTGCAGAAGACACCGATTAGCTTTGATGTATCGGTTTGGGAGTTTCTGTGGCCACTTGTGAGTGGCGCAACCCTGGTTGTTGCGGAACCTGATGGCCACCGGGATCCGGCGTATCTCGTCGACCTGATTCGGCGTGAAGAGATCACTGCAGTTCACTTCGTACCTTCCATGCTGCGCGCATTCCTGGATACACCCGGCGTGCGAAACTGTACGAGTTTGCAGCGCGTTTTTTGCGGGGGAGAGGTACTCGCGGCGGAACTGCGGAATCAGTTTTTCGACACACTCGGCGCTGAGCTACACAATTTGTACGGTCCAGCGGAGGCTGCCATCGATGTGACATCGTGGCAATGTAAGCGCGATTCCCGGGAGGATCCGGTCCCGATTGGCAAGCCTG
>CAZWDH010000173.1:0-15099 GCA_964632865.1 uncultured Nitrospiraceae bacterium | reverse complement strand
TGCAATTGGCTGGCCGGACCGGTCCGCAACCTTCCCGCAACCAGACGTATTGAGACTACCACAGGGGCCGCACCTTGAGGCAATCGACTCGGAAGCCACAGCGGAGGGAGGTGGTTCTGCGCAAAACGTCATCGGTTGTGGAAACGACGCAACCCCAATATGTGGTATGGTTTGGGAAGTTTTAGATTCTTATTGGATTTCCGGATCGCTTCTGCTATAATCGCCGCGGCTTGTTTTGAGTCAGTCTAAGTACTTTCAAATTCTTGTGTTATGCTGTTCCGGCGCGACCGTTTCCGGTTTCGCTTGAGGGGTATCCTATAGTGCGATCAATTTTTGGTGCCATCCCGGGGTTGTTCTCCCACGACATGGGGATCGATCTCGGGACCGCGAATACCTTGGTTTACGTCAAGGGCCAGGGGATCGTGTTGAGCGAACCTTCCGTAGTCGCGATCAACAAGGACACGGGCAAGGTGCGTGCCGTCGGCAACGAAGGCAAGAGCATGATCGGCCGTACGCCCGGCAATATCGTCGCCATTCGTCCCATGAAAGACGGCGTCATCGCCGACTTCGAGATCACCGAGGCGATGCTTCGGTATTTCATTCAGAAGGTACACAACCGCCGCCGCCTTGTCATGCCGCGCGTAGCCATTTGCGTGCCTTCCGGCATCACCGCGGTTGAACGCCGCGCGGTAACCGAGAGCGCGTCGCAAGCGGGCGCAAAGAAAGTATTTACCATCGAGGAACCCATGGCCGCCGCGATCGGCGCTGGTCTTCCCGTGCACGAGCCGCAAGGTTGCATGATCGTCGATATCGGCGGCGGCACCACGGAAGTCGCCGTCATTTCTCTTGGGGGCATCGTCCACGTCAACAGCGTGCGCGTCGCTGGCGACGAGATGGACCAGGCTGTGATCCAACACCTCAAGCGCACCTACAACATGATGGTCGGTGAACGGACCGCCGAAGAGATCAAGATTGCCATCGGCTCCGCGTTTCCGTTGAAAGAAGAAATGGAAATGCAGGTGAAGGGCCGCGACCAGGTCATGGGTCTGCCGAAGATCCTCACGATCACGTCGGAAGAGATCCGGGAAGCCCTCCGCGAACCGGTTGCATCCATCGTTAACGCCGTGCGCGTTACATTGGAACGGACGCCTCCCGAGCTATCCGCCGACATTGTCGATCGCGGCATGGTCCTCGCCGGCGGTGGCGCGTTGCTACGCGGACTGGACCAGCTCTTGTCCAAAGAAACCGGGCTTCATGTGACGGTCGCGGAAGATCCGCTGACCGCTGTTGTGTTAGGTACAGGGAAATACCTCGAAGGAATCCGGCACTTCCAAGACGAAGAAACGTAATCCGTGATGCTTTCACGCCGCATAAGCGAAAACCGGCCTACGATAATCCTGGTGGTGCTGGTCGTGCTGTCACTCATGTCGCTGGCGTCCGGCACCAAGGGGAATGTACTTTCCAACTCGGTAAGCAAGGCCGTTTCCGTCGTCGCCTTTCCATTCTGGCAAGCCATGTCCGCCGTGCAGAATCGCGTCGAATACGTCACCTCCTTCGTCGTTGCCTACAACGCGTCCCGCGTGGAAGCCGAGAACCTCCGTCGTGAAATCACGTCGCTTGTCCCGCGCATCGCCGACCGCGACGCCCTCGAAGCTGAAAACCAGCGCCTCCGGGAAATGCTGGAGTTCGAGAAAGATCAACACCGCCTGGGCGTGCTGCCCGCCTCCGTCTTGCCCGTTTCCGACAGTCCCCTCGCCGCCGGGATCATTTCCAACACGGCCGGCGTCCTCGTCATTAACCGGGGCAGCATCCACGGCGTAGAAGAAGCCATGTGCGCCATGACGAAAGACGGCGTTGTCGGCATCGTCATCAAGGTCGAACCCACCTTGGCCTACGTGGCCACCCTGCACAGCGACTATTGCAAGATCGGCGCCATGGTTTCGCGCGACAAACGCGTGCGCGCCACCGTTCATGGCAGCGGCAGCGACTACAGTCATATCTGCAAGATGGAATACATCGACACCCAACACATCGTGCGCCCCGGAGACGAGGTCATCACCAGCGGCAGCGGCATCTTCCCCAGTGAATATCCCATCGGAAGGATCATCGAGGTCGAAAAAGGCGGTTCGCTGTTCCAGGTCGCCTTTATCGCACCCTACGCCGATCCCTACAGCGTGGATGAACTCTTCCTCGTGCGCCGCGCCCAGCCGACCCTTGCCGAACTGACCGGCGCCGCCTCGCCCGACGCGAACGCGGGCGTGGAGATCCCCGTGCCGGAAGATGAAGATGCGCGCAAGAAGACCGCCTCCAATTCTAAATCGGAACCCTTTGCCATGCCCGATACGCGGTCGGTGCAGGAACGGTACGCGCCATGAGTCATGGACTGATACGGCGAAACCTCTTCTGGGCGGTGGCCGTGACCGCCGCGGCCCTGATTGAGACCACCTGGCTTAAAGCCATCAGCGTCATGGACGTCACGCCCAATCTTACGCTTTTGATGGTGATTTACTTTGCCATCGCGGAAGGTGAGGAGCGCGCCATGTTTACCGGCGTGCTGGGCGGAGT
Source organism: uncultured Nitrospiraceae bacterium (assembly GCA_964632865.1). GTDB lineage: Bacteria > Hydrogenedentota > Hydrogenedentia > Hydrogenedentales > SLHB01 > JAHDWY01. Next base: position 12,534 of record CAZWDH010000173.1, on the reverse strand, counting down.
TTTCCAAGACGTCGCCCGCGCCACGGTTCTTGGCCACCACGTGCTCTGTCTCGTTATCGTCGGATTTGCGTCCGGGCGCATATCCACGCGCCTCGTGACGGAACACCCCGCCGTGAAGGCCGGGCTCGTGTTCTGCGCCAGCGTCGTGTGCGGGCTGCTCCAGATTCTCATTCAATACGTCCAGGACCCCGAGCTTCCGGCCATGTACAATATCATCGCACGCGTCGTACCGGGTGCCTTCTACACGGCCCTGTTCACACCCGTGTTATTCTTTTTGTTGGACCGATCGTTCGGCCACCGGAGCTTCGCCCTGAACGGAGGCGCCACCTGATGTCCTCGACAAACCAGAAAAAGCGGTACGACGGATTCGATTCGCGGATGCGCCTGCTCGGCTTCGGTCTTGTCGTCGCCTTGGCCATATTGACGGCACGGCTCTGGCATTTCCAAGTGGTCCAGGGAGCAAAGTACGCGGACGTGGCCGAGCAGCAGCGGTTGATGAATGAGCGTCTCCAGTCGCCGCGGGGCGTTATCTACGGGCGGGATGAATCGATTGTCCTGGCCGACAATCGCGCGGCAAACGACCTTGTACTGACGCCCGCCCTGTGCCGTGACGCGGATCAGGTCGTGGACCAATTGGATGAGCTTATCGCCATTGACGCGGAAAAACTCCGCCAGGACATCGCCACTGCCGAGCGTCACAACACTCCCTACGAGCAAATCATCGTCAAACGCGACATCACCCGGACCGAACTGAAGCGCGTCGAGGAAATGTCGTTCGCCTTGCAAGGCGTCTACACCGTGGCCCGGCCGCAACGCCGCTATTACTACAACGAAACCGCGGGACAAATCATCGGCTGGATGAACGAAATCGATCGCGATGAGTGGCTCGCGCTTCGCCCCCGTTACCACATGGGCGACATGATCGGCCGTTCCGGCCTCGAGATGATGTACGAGGAAGTGCTGAAAGGCGACGACGGCGCCATGATCGTCAGCCGCTACAACGGCAGCGTCCCGCAGCTCAAGACGGACGCGCGTGGCATTCCCTATGTCGAGATGGACAGCAAGGGCCGATCCCTCGAGGTCGAGAAACGAATCGAACCCGTCGCCGGCGGCTCCATCTACACCACCCTCGACGTGGGGTTGCAGCAGAAGTCGGAGCAACTCCTCAAAGGCGTCGTCGGCGCCATCGTCATCCTCGACGCAGACACCGGCGAAATCCTCACCATGGCCAGTTCCCCGGGTTACGACCCCAGCGTTTTCGTGACGAACAGCCCCAACCGCATTCGCCTGGTCCAGGCGGCGCTGGACAAGGAGACCAAGCCCACCGTCAGCCGCGCCTATCAGTTCCAGTACCCGCCCGGTTCTGTGTTCAAGGTACTCCTGGCCATAGCCGCGCTCGAAGAGGGTGTCATCACGGAAAACACCACCTACGGGTGTAGCGGCCTCTTTCACTTGCCAGGCGTCAAGCGGCCCTGGCGTTGCTGGCGTCTCAAGTACGGCGGCCACGGCGGCGTAAACGTGGTCGACGCGCTCGCCTACTCCTGCGACGTCTTCTTCTATAACGTGGGACGCGACCTCGGGCCGGAGAAGATCAAAGAGTGGTCTTCGCGTCTCGGGCTTGGCGTAAAGACGGGCATCGACCTCCCACAGGAAGTCACCGGATTGATCCCCGATCCCGAATGGAAGAAGCAACAGCAACTCGCCGCCGGCAAGACGGAGAGCTGGGATCTTAAGTGGTATCCCGGTGAAACAATCAACATGTCCATCGGCCAGGGCGCCGTCGCGACCACACCGCTGCAGAGCGCGGTCTTGATGGCGGCCGTGCTCAACGGCGGCCGTTGCGTCACGCCGCACCTTAACATGGAACTCGGGCCCCGCGTAACCGAGCCCTTCATCAGCGAGAAGACTCTGCAAATCGTGCAAGCCGGGATGCGGAAATGCGTCGAGCGCGACCGGCCGGCCCCGACAGGTACCGGTAAGGAAGCCAAGATCGAAGGCCTTGATGTCCTCGGCAAGACCGGTACCGCGCAGGTCGCCGGCTTGCACCACGTCAAGCACTACGACAAAGAAGAAGACATTCCCTACGAACTCCGCGACCACGCGCTGTTCGTCGCAGGTGTGACGGATCGATTGCCGCGGCTTGCCGTGAGCATCATCATCGAGCATGGGTTGCACGGAAGTTCTGCCGCCGCTCCGGTGGCGAAAGAACTGTTCGAATACTTCTACCAGGATCGCGGGCCGGGTCCGCTTTACACCGATTCGCCGAAACCCCTGTCGATCGCGAAACGGGAGGCGGAAGAATGAGCAACCTCGAGCGCGATCTTAACCTCTTCGAAGCGCATATCCATACGTTCAACTACCGGAACCTGCGCCGGCTCGACTGGACGCTTGTGGTCCTCACGCTCGCCCTTGCGATTATTGGCCTGTGCACCCTGTACAGCGCCAGTCAGAGCGCGTCCGGGGACTTCCCGTTTTACAAGAAGTTCTACGTCAAGCAAAGCGTCTTCTTTCTCATTGGCGTGGCGATCGCGCTGACGATCGCCTGCGTCGACTACCGCGCGCTAATTTCATTCGCCCCGGTCATTTATGGCGTGGCGGTTTTGCTCCTGATCGCAGTGCCCATTATCGGCAAGACCGCCATGGGCGGTCAGCATTGGTTGCGCGTTGGTGAATGGGGAATCCAGCCCTCCGAGCTAAGCAAGATCGCGCTCATCTACACCCTTTCCTGGTATCTGTCCCGCGTACAAGGGAAGTTGCATCGACTCATATTCTTCCTGTTGGCCTTCGTCATCGCTGGGATTCTTCTCGTGCTGATTCTCGTTCAGGGCGACCTGGGAACGGCCCTCGTCGCCGCTCCCATTGTGTTTGTCATGCTATTTGCAGCCGGATGCCGCAAACTCCACATCTTCGCCGTGATTGGCGCTGGCCTCGTCGCCGCGCCGGTCCTGTATTTCAACTTGGACAATCTGCCCTTGAAGGACCACCAGAAGATCCGCGTGATCTCCTTCTTCAATCCCGAAGCCGATCCCGAGTACGCGAGCAATTCCGGCTACCAGATCGAGCAGACGAAGATCGCTGTCGGCAGCGGCCAGATGTGGGGGAAAGGGTTTGGCGAAGGAACCCAGACTCACATGCGGTTCCTGCCCGTGTACCATACCGACTTTATTTTTGCGTTATACGCCGAGGAAATGGGGTTCATCGGCGGAGCGATATTGATTGGGTTGTACGGCCTGTTCTTGTTGCGGGGATTGGCGCTCGCGCGCGATTGCCCCGACCTCGCCGGCAGCCTGCTCGTCGTGGGGAGTGTCAGCGTCATCGCGTTTCACTTATTGGTGAACGTCGCGATCACGCTCAACCTGCTTCCGGTTACGGGGTTGCCTCTGCCGTTTCTGAGTTACGGCGGATCGTTCTACCTCACGACGATGATGTGCGTGGGCACCATACTGAGCGTCCACGTGCGAAAGGGATTTTTCGCCTGACCCACAGCGGAGGTTCGGCCATGAGCACTGCTCGCACACCGGCATCGAAACGCCGACGTGCGCAGACCCCATCAGACTGCGCAAGGCTCCTGCCCCGCACCAGGAGAAACAATGAAGGAATTTGTCGTCAACGTAGAACCCCTCGAAACGCGCATCGCGTTCATCGAGGAAAAACGCCTCACCGAGTTGCTCATCGACCGGCATGAAAGCCGGAGTGTTGTCGGAAACGTCTACAAGGGCCGCGTCGACTCCATCGTGCCGGGCATTCAAGCCGCATTCATCGACATCGGTTTCGAGAAGAACGGATTTCTCTATGTCTCCGATATTGCCGGCGCCGAAGGGACCGGCGACTTCGTCTTCGAGGAAGGCACCGCAAAGCCGCGCGAACGTTCCCGGCGCGGCAAGCCCCCCGCGATCGAATCCTTGCTCAAAAAAAATCAGCACATCATGGTCCAGGTCAGCAAAGACACCCTCGGAACCAAGGGCGTGCGGCTTACCAACTATGTCACCTTGCCCGGCCGCTACATCGTGCTCATGCCGACCGTCAAGCACCTGGGTATTTCCCGCAAGATCGGTAGCGATCGCGAACGCGAACGGCTCCGCAAGACCCTCCAGTCCATCCGCCCGCAAGGTGTCGGGATGATCCTCCGCACCGCGGGAGAAGGCAAGAAGAAGGTCGATTTCCAGGACGACATCAAGTATCTCTCCAAAGTCTGGAACGACGTCAAAGACAAGATGGAAAGCATGAAGGGGCCGAGCCTGTTGCACGAAGACTTGAACCCCATCCTGCGCGTCGTGCGCGACATGTTCACGAAGGACGTCGAGAAGCTGACCATTGACAGCGAAGTCGAATACAAACGCATCCTCGACTTCCTCGACACTTTCGCGCCCAATCTCAAGAAGCGGGTCAAGCTCTATAACGCCAAGCGCCCCATCTTTGACAAGTTCAATATCGAGCGCGAAATCGAAAAGGCCCTCCACCGGCGGGTGTTCCTGAAGAGCGGCGGTCATATTTGCATCGACCAGACCGAGGCCTTGGTCGCAATCGACGTCAACACCGGCCGGTTCACCGGCAGCAAACATCTGGAAGAAACCGTGCTGAAAACAAACCTGGACGCCGCCGAAGAAATCGCGCGCCAGGTGAGACTGCGCGATCTTGGCGGCATCATCGTCATCGACTTCATCGACATGCAATATGAGAAGAACCGCAAAGAACTGATCCGCAAACTACAGGAATGCCTCAAAGCGGATCGCGCCAAAACCACCATCTCCGAGATCAGCGAACTGGGCATGATCGAAATGACGCGTAAACGCGTCAAGCACAACCTCGTCAAAGCCCTCTCGCAGCCGTGTCCCTACTGCGAAGGCAGCGGCATGGTCCGATCCGTCACCACCATGACCTTCGACACCATCCGGAAACTCCACGCCCTCTTCTGCAAGTCGAAAGAGAAGCGGATTATCTTGCAGCTTCACCCCGACGTGGCCCGGCGGTTGCGCACGGAAAACAAGGATCTGATTGACGACGTGTCCAAACGCTTCGACCGGGAAATCTCCATCGAGTCCGTCTCGGATTACCATATCCACGATCTGAAAGTGTTGAGCGCGCGAACGCGACAGGAAATCGCGTTGTAGACGCTCTCTCAACCCGGTTGACGCCAGCGATCAACATCGGTACCATCTGCCCACGTTGTCTGGAAACAATACCCTATGCACATTAACGATATATTCGAAAGCCGCGCCACGACGTTTTCGTTTGAGTTCTTCCCCCCGAAGACCGCGCAATCCGTGGAATCGCTGTACTCGACCATAGCCGACTTGGAACCGCTCAAGCCATCGTTCGTCTCGGTAACCTACGGCGCGGGCGGTTCGACCCGGGAACTCACCCACGATCTGGTCGTCCGCATCCAACAAAGCACCTCCCTCGATCCGATTCCTCATCTGACCTGCGTGTGTCATTCCGAAGACGACATTCAACAGGTTCTGGAGCGCTACGCGGAGGCCGGCGTCAGCAACATCCTCGCGCTCGGGGGCGATCCCCCTCGCGACCAGGCCGGATACGATCGCACAAAGGACTCATTCCGCCACGCCGCGGATCTCGTGCGGTTCATTCAGCGATTCAACGAGCGGAAGGGCCATCCCGATCCCCGCGGTTTCGGAATCGGCGTGGCCGGTTTTCCCGAGGGGCATCCCGACACGCCGAACCGCCTGATCGAAATGGACCATCTCAAGGCCAAGGTCGATTCAGGCGCCGACTACATCTGCACCCAATTGTTCTTCGATAACCGCGATTTCTACGATTTCTGCGAACGCTGCGAATTATCGGGGATTCGCGTACCCATCGTGGCCGGTATCATGCCCGTCACGACGGCCGCCGGCATGAAGCGCATGGCCGAACTCTCCGCCGGCTCTCGTTTCCCCGCCGCATTGCTGCGCGCGTTGAACCGCTGCGGCGACGATCCGGAAGCGGTTCGCCGTGTCGGAATCCATTGGGCTACAGAACAATGCCGTGATTTACTCGACCACCGCGTCCGCGGAATTCACTTCTACACGCTGAACAAATCCGACGCCACCCGTCAAATCTATCTAAGCCTCGGCCTTCGCGATAGCGAGTCCCTGTAACTTCCGACCCTGCTGTGCGTGAACTGATCTCCCTCGCCTCGTGAATACATCCCCGGCACTACAGACAAGAACGGCAACACTTTCCGGAACAATGTCCCCGTCGGAGCGTGTTTCCTTAAGGAAGACTGAAACAGGTGCCCTTCCTTCGCCGACACGATAAGAGGAGATACTCAACATGAATACAAAGTCCCATCGAATTCCACTCACCGTGGCGGCGATCGCTGCTGTCGTCTTAATGGGCGCGGTCGTCAACGCCGTGAACGCGCAAGGCGACGTGGAAAAACGGGAAATCGGAGACACGGCGCCCCAAATTTCGGTGACCGAGTGGGTCCAGGGCGGCCCGTTGAAGTTGGATAGCAACCAGGACGACGCCGTCTACCTGATCGAGTTCTGGGCGACTTGGTGTCCCCCGTGTCGCCAAAGCATCCCGCACCTGAATGACATCTACAAGAAGTACAAGGATCGCGGGCTACAGGTTCTCGCCATCTCCAATGAAGAGGCGGATCACGTCGCCGACTTCGTCAAGTCGCAAGGCGACAAGATGACCTATCCAGTTGCCATAGACGGAAACGGGACCATGATCGAGAACTATATGGCCGCATTCGGTCAGGATGGCATCCCGCACGTGTTCTTGGTTGACTCCGAAGCAAAGTTCGTCTGGCACGGACATCCCATGTCCGATGAACTCACGGAAGAATTGGAAGAACGGTTACCAAAGAAGGAATCTGAAGCCTAAGGCCGCAGGATTCTAGAGACCGGATCGGAGCATTGTTTCTACCCGGGGCGAGCATCGCTCGCCCCGGATTTATTTCACTGCATCGAGCGGAATGTCGAGGTTCGGCTTGTCCTCATAACCTCGATAGTCGAAGTGCCACCACTCGGTCGGAAACGGGATGAACCCACGGCGGACCATGACCGTCTCCAGGATCTCGCGATGACCGATGGCCTCGGCGGATGCCGCCAGCGAGTCGCGATGGGCGCGCTCCGTGAAGTCGTCAAACTCCGTCGGCATCGCGACCTCGTTTCCGTCCAGATCCACCAAGGTAAGATCGACGGCGTATCCGCGATTGTGCCGCGAGCCAATTCTTGGATCGGCCACGTACTGCGGGTCGGGCAGGATCTCCCAGAACCGCCACTGCACAGACAAGGGACGGTACCCGTCGAAGACCTTTAGGCGATATCCGAGTGGGCGCAGATCGGCTTGCGCGTCACGCAACGCCAGTGCCGCGTCCCGCACGAGGAAACAACGCGCGACCGGATATACGACCTCTCCAGTAAAGTTGTTCTCCGTCGCATAGCGGATGTCCAGAAGAATGTCCGGGATGACATCAACCAGTTCCACCAACTCCGTTTGATGAGGAGCCCGTCCGCCGGTCGTGGCGCAGCCTGAACAGATCGCTGCTGCCAGGCACAGCGCTACTAGCGCGCGACAAAAAACGTGTTGGTGTGGGTTCAACCGGACCCTCCGCGCTTAGAGCCTCAGCCGTCTACTCAGCGATGACTTCCCACGTCATCCGCCGGTACTCGGCCGCGTCACCATTCTCCGGTTCTCTTGCGAGACATTCAATCGTGTGGTCTCCGACGAGATCAAACGTATGGCGCAGGACCCGTCCGGTGCCGGCAAGTTTGCCATCAGCCAACCACGTATAGTCATTGAAACCCGGAGGGCCCTCCAGGGTGAACTCCGTATCGGCCGGCACTTTCCACGGCACCGCCGGCGTGGGGTTCACCTGCAAGGTACCGCGCCATGCCGACACGAGGCCATCGCCGTTCCGTTCTTCAAACTGAATGATGTTCGGACCAACCATGGTGAACACGTGCTGCAGGGTCCCTTGGCCCTTGCCGGACGACACAACCTCGCCGTTCACATACCAGACGTAGTTGTGAGACGGGTCTTCCCCGAGGGGAAGCTCGAAGAGGTGTCCCTCCTGATAGGCCGTTGGAAGCGCCACGCCGACGCGTTCCCGTTCCACCGACTGCAACAGATTCATTTCCGCTTTAAGCTGCTGCTCGCTGATCCCGAGCGCTTTCGCGCGGTTCTCAAGCGTGCCCGGCAATTCGTCCAGTGGCGTCTTGATTTGCGCGACCGCCGGACCCTTGTCCGTGGAGATGCGCAGCGTAAACGTCCCGATCTGAACGTGCGCAGGGTTCGGGCGAATCGTCAGTTGCGCGGGACCCGATTCGGACCGTTCGATGACGAACTGATAACTGTAGTTGTTGTCATCGATCATTGCACGCGCGCCATTTAACGCGTTCGACGGCAACGGCGAACCGTCCTCGTACAAGCTGATCGTCGCGACGTTATCGAGTCCCGAGAATGACACAATCTCGGGCTCACACTGCACGGACGCTCCATTCGCCGCGACAGCGCCCGCAACAAACACGGCAGCTATCAAGGCATTGCGTGCGCGACGTGCCGAAAAACGGAGTGGAGATCTGGCTACCAACATGGTGATTTCCTCCTGTTGACGCGCAGCCTACCTCAATGATCCCGGTAACGCCGCCGGAGTTTCGAAAATGCCTTAAGTTTCCGTCAATAGAAAAGCGCCTCGGACCTAATCCGAGGCGCTTCATGGTGATACGGGTAACGTAAAAAACTAGGCCGTGGCGAGCGTACCGCCCTTGGCGTAGATTTCCTTCATGTCTTCAATGGTGATCGGCGTGTAGTCCTTCGCGTGGCCGGCTTGGCCAAAAGCGATCATGCGCGCCTTGTACACTTCGTACGCGGCCTCACGCGCGGGCTTCAACCAATCGCGCGGATCGAACTTCTCCGGCGTCTCAAAGAGCACCTTGCGCACCGCGCCCGTCATAGCGAGACGGCTGTCCGTGTCCACGTTGATCTTGCGGACGCCGTGCTTAATGCCGTCCTGGATCTGCTCTACGGGAATGCCGTAGGTTCCCGGCATCTTACCGCCGTACTGGTTGATGATGTCGACCAGTTCCTTCGGCACGCTCGAGGAACCGTGCATCACCATGTGGCAGGTCGGCATGCGCTTGTGAATCTCGTGAATGCGATCCATCGCCAAGGCCGGCGGCAGCATCTCGCCCGTCTTCGGGTCCTTGCGCAGGGATTTGTAGGCGCCGTGGCTCGTGCCGATGGCAACGGCCAACGCGTCCAGCCCCGTCTTCGCAACGAAGTCCTCGGCCTCTTCGGGATTGGTCAGGTGTTCCGTATCGTCCGCGGCGATTCCCGCGCCATGGCCGTCTTCGATACCACCCAGGCAGCCCAACTCGCCTTCCACCGTCACACCGACCGCGTGGGCCATCTCGACGACCTTACGGGTCACTTCCACGTTCTTCTCATAGCTGTTCGGCGTTTTGCCGTCTTCGCCCAACGATCCGTCCATCATGACGGACGTGAATCCGAGGTCGATCGCTTCCTGGCAGGTTGCGGGGCTGTTGCCATGGTCGAGGTGCATGGCCAGCGGAATCTCGGGACATTCTTCGACGGCCGCCTGAATCAGGTTGCGCAGGTAAATCATCTTGCTGTATTTCAGGGCGCCGCGGCTGGCCTGAATGATGACCGGGCTCTGGGTCTCACGGGCAGCCTCCATGATGGCCTGAATCTGTTCCATATTGTTGACGTTGAACGCGCCAACGCCGTATCCGCCCTTGGCGGCCTCGTCGAGGATCTGTCGCATCGGTACAAGTGGCATGGGTCCAAATCTCCTGTGTATGGTCGCGCGGGAAGCTATCCTACGGACGGTTTTCCCCGCCTTTGTCGCAAAGCAAACGCTGGGGCGAATTGTATCATCTCGACGGCATCATTCGCAAAAAATCCAGCCCCTTCCGCGAATTCGGCCCCGGAATAGGCCTTGACCCCGTTTGTGTTTCGCTTGAAGTTGGGCTATGCTTTACGGAATCACGTCAGGAGGTATGATGCGCATCATTTTGGCGAAACCGCGCGGTTTTTGCGCCGGAGTCGAACGGGCGATTAAGTGTGTGGAGCAGGCGCTCGAACGGTACGGCGCACCCGTCTACGTGCTGAACGACATCGTTCATAACGCGCACGTCGTCAATGACTTGAAGGCCAAAGGCGCGATCTTTGTCAAGGACCTGAGCGATGTGCCTGCTGGCGCACACCTCCTGTTCAGCGCCCACGGCGTCAGCCCGGAACGGTTTGCCCACGCCGAAAAGTACAACATGGAAGTCATCGACGCGACCTGCCCCCTCGTCGAGAAGGTTCACAATGAAGCCCGGCGCTTCGCAGCCCGGGATTTCACCGTGATCCTCATAGGCGAGGAAGGCCATGATGAGACCGTCGGCACCATGGGCTGGGCGCCCAAGCATATCCGGCTCGTACTCGACGAATCCGATGTCGAAGCGCTGGAGGTGCCTAACCCGGACCAGGTGTCGTACATCACCCAGACCACCCTCAGCGTCGACGACTGCGAGCGCGTCATCGCCGCACTCCGGCGAAAGTTCCCCAATATTCAGGGTCCCCCGAAGGCGGACATCTGCTACGCCACCACGAACCGACAGGCCGCGGTGAACGCCCTGTCTCCGGAGGTAGACTTGGTTCTGGTCGTCGGCGACCGGGAAAGTGCCAATTCGAACCGCCTCGCGGAAATCTGCCACGCCAAGGGCAAACCCGCCTATCTCATCAGTTCCGCCGACATGATTGAAGAGGAATGGCTCGACGGGGTCGAATCGATTCTCCTGACGGCCGGCGCGTCCGCTCCCGAATTGCTCGTTCAGGGCGTCATCGAGTATTTCCGTAATCGCGGACCCCTCGACGTCGTCGAGAGCGAGATCATGATGGAAAACGTCCACTTCAAACTCCCCGCCGAACTCGCCGCGTCCACGCGCTAGCCCTGGTATTGAAGTCCCCCTTTGAAGGGGGGATTTAGGGGGATGTTCCCTCAGGTACCGACGGAAAGTATCGAGCGAACTTTCGCTACACTGGAGGGGAGTCTGTCTACATGAAACGGCACCTGCGCTGGTGGTGGTTTGGATGCGTTTGCGCGAGTGCCGCCATCTTGGCCGGGTGCCCGCAGCCCAATGATCCCGATCCGGATCCCGACCCCGATCCGGAAACCGACTACCGGGCGGAAATGCGCGACTTCGTGACCGAACTAGCCGAATACGCGCGCGACATCAACCCGGATTTCCTCGTCATCGCACAGAACGGTCCCGAATTGGTCACAACCGACGGCGAACCCGATGGCCCACTGTCCACGGACTACGCGCTCACCCTGGACGGCCTCGGCCAGGAGCACCCCTTCTACGGTCAGGACTCCCACAATACCGCGACCGCATCCGAAGATCGCGATTACTACACGGCCTTCCTCGACCGCGCCGAGTCCGAGGGTATCGAAGTGCTCGTGACCGACTACTGCAACGTGCCGGCCCTCGTGCTGGACGGACTCGCCCGTGCTTCCAACCGGGGTTACATCCATTTCGCCGCACCCAATCCCAGCTACGATCTGGACACGATTCCGGCATTTCCGGCTTCCCCATTCGGCGTCAATGACGGTGACGTTAACGTGTTGCCGGATGCGGCGAATTTCCTTTACGTCATCGACAGTGGACCTTTCGGCACCCGCGCCGCCTTCGTCAACGCTGTCCAGGCGACAAACTACGATGTCCTCATCATGGACCCCTTTCACAACGGAACCGCCTTCACATCGAGTCAGATCGATGGGATTCGAGCCAAGGCCAACGGCGGAACCCGCCTCGTCATCGCCTACGTGAACATCGGCGCCGCGGAGACCTGGCGCTACTATTGGGACGAGGATTGGGAAACCGGCGACCCGTCCTGGGTCGACGACGAATACGAGGGCTACCCGGACGAGTACTGGGTCCACTATTGGGAACAAGACTGGAAGGACATTATCTTCGGTAACGACGCTTCGTATATGAAACGGGTGCTCGACGCCGGATTCGATGGCGTCTACCTCGATAACATCCTCGCCTTCGAGTTCTTCGAATCCAAAAAGTAAAACCGGCAATCCGAAGATCGCCGGTTTCACACTTCAATCTCTGTTTCGACTACCGCGTTACCTGCCTCGACTCCTGCGGTTGCCGTGGGGGGTATCGAATCGAGTTACCAGGAGCGCCCGCCGCGGCCGCCACGGTCGCGGTCGCCGCCACGTCCGCCGCCTTCCGTTTTCGGGCGCGCTTCGTTGACTCGCAAGGGGCGGCCGCCCATCTCTTTTCCATCCAGACCGCTGATCGCCGCCTGGGCTTCGCTGTTGTCCGGCATTTCTACAAAACCAAATCCCTTGGACTGGTCGGTGTACTTGTCGACAATGATTCGTGCGGAATCAACGCGACCGTAGACTTCGAATGCTTGCTTCAGCTCATCTTCTGTTGCGTTGTACGACAAGTTACCCACATAAATGTTCATCACGGGATCCTTCTGCTTAAACTACTTCGTTTCACCAATGGACATGGTTCAAGACATCTGGGGGAGCGAAGGGACCAAGGAAGAGCA
>CAZWDH010000172.1:0-15137 GCA_964632865.1 uncultured Nitrospiraceae bacterium | reverse complement strand
ACGGCCATGCAGACGCGTCCGTCCACCTTGACGATGACTGTTTTCGCGAACTCCCGTCCCTTGATGTGGGTGACCTGCGCGGTGCGCTGGGCCGTAAACGTCTGGGGGTGCGGAACACTGCTATGGGGTATAGCGTGCTGATCGAGGAAATCTTTAACGATTTGGGTTGCCATGGCTCTGCCTCCCTGGTTAGGGTCTGCGCGTGGCCAGTGCTCCCTCCACGCTTCCATAGTAGATGGAAAACGGAAATCCGTCAACGATAGAGTGGATTGGGGAAAACGAACGACGCGGGAAAGGCGAATTCTGTCAGCGGGCGGACCAGAATCGGTTCTTGCTGCCGCCGGGAGCGGCCTTCACGCGAATGGGCGCGGCGCACTTTGGGCAGTGCCCCGCATAGGCGTCGCCTTTCTTGTTGAGGTACACGCGCGCGTAGACGCCGCAGCATTCGAAGTGAATGCCGATAAACGGCTTACGTGGTGGCCTATTTGGCACCGGCTTTTGCATCGGCCTTGTCTTTCGCGGCGTCCGCAACTTCGGGTTCGACCGCCGGAGCCGCTTTCCGGGCGAGCACCCGCTCTACAATGCTCCACGTCAGCCAGACGAATCCGCCCACGGCGAAGCCGGCCAACAGCGATCCCGCCAACATGGTCATGAACGACATCAGGGCGCATCCTCGTCCAGTTGTTTGGGCACATGCGGTATCAACGGCGGGACGGGCGAGCGCGATTCTGCGTCGTCGCTGTCGATCCCGCCCGCCTCGCGAATCTGATCCCGCATCGCTTTCAGTTGCTCCTGCATAGCCTGCAACTGCGCAGCCAGCGCCTCGTTCGACTCGCGCAATGCCTCATTCGCTTCGCGAATAGCCTCGTGGGCCGCAACGATCTCGTCGCGAGTCGTGGTATCGGTTGGAGGAGCAACCCGAGGCGCCTCGGGAGACTTCGGCATCGTCGGGACCTTTGGCGCCGCCGGAGCGACGACTGGATTCTCCGCAGCGGGCGACACCGAAGCGGGTTTCTCTTTCACCTCGAGTGATACGTCGTCGAACCAAGCCGTCCCGGTTCCCTTCATCACGCACCGGACCACGATGAAATCGGTCCCTTCCGGCACGTCTGCTTCGACCGTGACTTGCGTCCACGGGTGTGTGCCGCTGATCGCGTGGTGATCTCCCGTGCTTTCCTGAAGCAGCACCTCCCAAGGGTCTTTTCGAAAGCACTGGATCCAGAGGGCTGCTTCACCCACATCGTCAGTCTTGATCCACCCGCTCAGGACCACGGTGTCCTTGGAGAGATCGTCGAGCACGTTCTGACTCCAGTTATTGGCGGGTTCTGCTGCGTAGGGAAGGGCATTGTGCAGGCGAACGGACCACTGCCCCTCGTGGGCCACCGCACCGTCAAGTTCCGCCAGCGATCCTTCCTGCGGTTCGACGTATACGTGCCATTGCGCGGGCATGTCGCCCTGCCGCGTTTCAAAGCCCGGATTCTCAAGGAGATTGGCACCCTGCGCGGAGAGCATGGCACAAAAAATGATGGCTGCGAATGGATTCATACCCGTAGTCTACAACGCCATACCGCCGCAATAAAGTGCACTCGAGGCGGCAGACTAGTTCGTTCGCATGCCCTGCATGCGCAATTTCAGGTCGCGCGGGCTGGACGCGTTGAGCAGTGCCATTTCCGGCGTAATCTTCTCGTCCTTATACAACGCGAACAAGGCCTGGTCGAAGGTCTGCATGCCGTATTGCTCGAAGCCTTCTTCGATGAGCTTGGTGATTTCCTTGAAGCTCTTGCCCTGTTCAATGTGATCGCGCACGGTCCGGTTTCCGATCAGGATTTCCGCTGCTACGCAACGTCCCTCCCCCGCTTTCAGAGGCAGCAACCGCTGCGACACGATGGCGCGGAGCACACTAGCCAGTTGTTTGCGCACTTGCAACTGCTGGTGCGGCTCGAAGAAGTCGAGCACGCGGTTCAAAGTCTCGACCGCGTCCACCGTATGCAGCGTGGAAAGCACCAGGTGTCCGGTTTCAGCGGACGCAATAGCCGTGCGCACCGTTTCCGCGTCGCGCATCTCGCCGATGAGAATGACGTCGGGGTCCTGACGCAAGGCCGCGCGCAGGGCGTTTGCAAAGGACAGCGTATCGTGACCGACCTCGCGCTGCGTGATGATCGCCTGCTTATCGCGGTGGAGAAATTCCAGGGGATCTTCAATGGTCACCACGTGGACGGGACGCTTCTCATTAATCTCGTTGATCATCGCAGCGAGGGACGTCGACTTTCCGCTACCCGTTACGCCGGTGACCAGTACCAGGCCGTTCTGGTTCATACTCACTTTGCGAAGCACCGGGGGCAGCTTCAGGTCGTCGATGGTCTTGATATCCATCGGGATGATACGGAGCACGATGCGGGTATCACCGTCATCGCGGCACGCGTTCACGCGAAACCGGGCAATATCTTCCAGCATGTACGAGATATCGAGTTCCATGACCTTCTTGAACTTCTCGACATCAGACGGCTTCGCGATGGAGGCCAACATCTCCATGACTTGATCTTCCGTCAAGGGGTCGCCCGACTGCCGGACCAACGCGCCATCGACGCGAAAGATGGGAGGGTTGTCGGTTTTGAGGTGAATATCCGATGCGCGCAGCTCGATGGCCTTATGCATCAAGTCGTGTAAGGTCATGGCGTTAAGATCCTCCCCTTGCCTTGCGGTCCCGTGTAATCATACCACGAAAGCCGGAAATCCGGGGACGAAAGCTCTCAGGCCAGCGCAAGATTCGCGTACACGCCGGCGCGAAGATCGCCGATCATGCCGTGTTCCAGCCGCGATGCGCCCGCGGCGGCGATCATCGCGCCGTTGTCGAGGCACAACGCAAAGGGCGGCATGCTGACCGGAACGTCAAGGTCATTGGCCAGGCGCTCTCGAAGCAACTTGTTCGCCGCGACCCCTCCGGCCAGGACTAGACGATTGGCGCCGGTCTTTTCGATGGCCAGCTTCGTCTTGATGACAAGCGTATCGACGGCCGCGTGTTGGAACGATGCGGCGACATCGGCTACCGGCAACGTCTCCTTCTGGAGCGCGTAGAGGACGGCGGTCTTGAGTCCGCTGTAACTGAACTCGAGCGAATCACCTTTGGCCATGCCGCGCGGAAACTCGAAAGCATGGGGATCGCCCGTTTCCGCCGCGCGTTGGATGGACGGACCACCCGGATAGGGAAGGTTCAGTAATCGCGCGACCTTGTCAAAACACTCGCCCACCGCGTCGTCACGCGTGGACCCGATGATTTCGTACCGGTGCGGGGCTTCGCACTGAATGAGGCAAGTGTGTCCTCCGCTCACGATCAACGCCAGAAACGGAAACTCCGGTGGGTCAGGACCGAGGAACGCCGAGAAGATGTGCCCTTCGATGTGATGGACCGGCACCAAAGGCACGCCCCACGCGTAGGCGAGGGCTTTGCCGAAATTGAGTCCCACCATAAGCGAACCGGACAAACCAGGCCCTTGCGTAACGGCGATGGCGTCGATCGAACCGCCGGCCGCGTCGAGTGCGCGCTGGGTAAGCTGCGTGATGCATTCCGTATGATGGCGCGACGCGATCTCCGGCACGACGCCGCCGAAAGGCGCGTGGATGGCCACTTGTGACGCGACTTCGTTGGCCAGGATCTCGCGGCCGTTCTGGAGCACGGCGATTCCCGTTTCGTCGCACGACGTTTCTATGCCGAGTATCCGGGTCATTCAATCAACTCCGAAGCGTGAACTATCTCGATCCCGGCCTTCTCGAACTCGGGGAGCATTTCGCGGAGAACCTCGACGCTCGGTCGGCGGAAATGGCAGATTCCGATGGCCGTGCCCTGTTTCTTCGTCAGTTCGATCAATTGATTGAACCGTTCCCGAATGTACGTCTTGTCCGACTCGTGGTCAAGAAACAAATCGCGCGACGCCGACGGAATGTCCATCTCCTGCGCAATCTCAAAGGCGGTCGACGTTGAGATCGTGCGGCTATCGATAAAGAACAGTTCCAACGGCTTGATCCCTTCCAGGAACGCGCGCATGGACGTTGCATCGGAAGTGAACCGCGACCCGGTATGATTGTTGATCCCCGCGGCGCCCGGCACATCCTCCAAGGCATCCTTCGTCAATCGATGGACTTCTTCGGCCGGCATCCCGACGGTCAACTGGCCCGGATAGGTGTTGTGCTCGGACGAGTTCTCCATGGGCATGTGAAGCATCACCTCGAAGCCCAACTCCGTCGCGCGTTGCGCTGTATCGGTGCTGTGCGGCGCCCATGGCAAGATGGACAACGTCAGCCTCGGATCGAGGGAGAGCACGCTCTCGCCAATCTCGCCGCCGTACCCGCCGTCGTCCACGATGATCGCCGCGCGAAGCGGGCCCTCCGCGGTCTTGGGCTTTTGCGGCATCGCGGGCGCGGTCGCGTCGCCGTTCAGGTGTTCCGACTCCAGCGGCAAGGTTTCAGGATCGGGAACTGGCAATGGAGGCTCCGCGTCGCCGGTTTCGGATTCCCCGGAAGCCGATTCGCCATCCACAGGCATATCGGGATACGTGTCGGGCGCATGGAGCGTGATGCGAACGCATTCCAACTCCATGTAGAGAACCGTCACCTCCGTTTGGCCGACGGTTTCCGACGCTTCCACGCGGATTTCCACGTCGTCGCGGCTGAGCGCAGTCGTGATGCCGCCCGCGACCGTATCCACATCCTCCGGCGACGCGACCCAGGCATCGATCGATACCCGTTCCCACAGGGTGCCTTCGTTCTCTTGAGGCTCAACGGCTCCCCGCTCGAACCGCTCGACGACCGGCGCCATATTGGTCAGGGCGTGAACGACATCCTGCGCAAGCCGCCGGGCCGGTTCGGTCAGATTTGTGCGGTCTGGGACTCCCGTAAGTACGACCGTGGCGAAGTGCTTTCCGGCCGTTGAAAAGCGCAAGACCCTGGTATCCGCAGGCTGATCCGGTTCGTCGAACACGGAGACGTTGCGTTCCGCCATGGTTCGGCGAAGCAGACGTTCCATTCCGCTGACACTGAGTTCCGGCGGCAGGTCGACCTTGTACTCACAGTATGCCCAGCGCGCCGTTTCATCGCGACGCTCCTCTACAGCGGCCTTCTCGATGCGAGCGGCAGGGACTTGGTTGTACGCGAAGAGGCGGTCCAGGTCGGCGATGCGCTCTTCCGTAAGGGGATGGAAATCGACGGGCCGCGAATCGAGAAAACCCGCGATGAGGCCGGCGGCAGCAGCCGCAGCCAGTCCGGCAAACACCAGCCCGACGAGAATCGCCTTCCACGACGGGGGCGGCGCGGGTTTGTGCGCGGACCCCGATGCACTTTCGGGAACTTCCGGTGCGCTGTCGTTCTCGGGTGTCATCAGAAATCTACCCAGTCCACCCGGTCGATGGTGCGGCCCAGAAAGAGGTCGCCAAACCGCGCAAAGGATTGCGGTGCATCCGTCACCAGATAGGAGTAGGCCGGGGCACTGTCCTCCCCGGCGGCATGATCCATCGCGCTGAGGATCTCGGCCACGACCTCCGCGGTTGCATCCGCGCTGTCGACGATTTCAATACCGGGGCCCGCCACGGCCGCGATGGCTTCCCGGAGGACGGGATAGTGCGTACACCCGAGCAGGAGCGTATCGACATCACGGTCCAGGATCTCGCGAAGGTATGTTTCCGCGATGGCCCGAGGGACCTCTCCATCCGACCAGCCTTCTTCCGCGAGCGGAACGAAGAGAGGACACGGCTTGCACGCGACAAAGCACCCCGGCGCCAACGACTCGATTACGGATTGATACCGGCCGCTGGCAATCGTTCCCGCCGTGCCGATGACTCCAATCCGGCCTGACAGGGTTGCATTCACCGCGCGCTGTGCTCCCGGTTCAATCACGCCCAGCACGGGCACGGAAAGTTCATCGCGCAATGCGTCAATGGCGTAGGCCGATGCGGTGTTGCAAGCGATCACCAGCAGCTTGATCTCCCGCTCCATCAAGATCCGGGCGCAGCCGCGCGCATACCGGACGACTGTCTCGGCCGATTTCGTCCCGTACGGCACGCGGGCGGTATCGCCCAGGTACACGACAGGTTCGTGCGGGAGGCGGTCCATGATGCGGCGCAGCACCGTTAGGCCACCCACGCCGGAATCGAATATCCCCAGCGGGGCGCGGGGCTCATGCATCGCCGGACTGTCCGCTTCCCGCGTCCGCAAGCCATTCAGCGTCGGGATAAATGGGGCCGGCAAGATTCAGATGGGCAGGATAGAGATCCGTGGGTGGTTGACCGTCGATGAGGAACCGAACGCTTTGGACCACCGTCTTGTCGCTCCCCTGAAGGGCGGATTGGGTCAACGTATTCACGACGCTGTAGACGAGCAGCGCTTCGTCGGAGACGCTCTTGCGGGCATCGGTCTGGAGCGGATATGTGAAATCGACGATCAACTCCCCGTTGTCCATCAACCACATGCCGCGCACTTCTACGGAGTTGGGGATTATGGACTGCAACGAGGACACAGGGCCATCCAAGAGCGCCTCCAGGGCGGTCCGGCAATTGTCGACCGTATGGTCGCCGTACGGCAACCGCCGCGGATCGCCCACCAGATGCCGCGCGTCGGCGCTCGCGAAATACAGCACGATCTCCCGGGACTCCTTCGCGGACGGCGACTCGGTCACCGGTTTAACGGGTTCGGGCAAGACCTCCGGCAGGGTAAGCGGATTGCGGCCCAATCGAATCAACTCACTCGTCAACAGGATGACGGTAAACAGCAAGATCAGGGTCGCCATTGCCCATACGGCCAGAAATAGTTTGCGCGAAAATGTCGGTTCTCGATTCTCTGCCATCGCTGCTTCTTACCGGTCCGATGCCAGGAAGGCGCGTATCCCTTCCGCTAGCCCTTCCGCAATAGTCTGCCGATACGATTCACCCGCCAAGAGTTCTTCCTCTACTGGGTTGGTCACAAAACCCGTCTCAACCAACACGGCCGGCATAGTCAGTCCTTCCAAAACACGACATGGCGCAGCATGAATGCCGCGGATCGTCGAAGCGGTACTTGCATGGATCGACGAGGCAACCTGCTCCGCGAGCCGGCGGTTGAGGGCCTGGCCGTTCTGACCCGGACGCGAGGCAATGGTGCGCCCGGCCGGAGTCGTCATAGTCCCTGAAGGCAGAAAAATGCTGACGCCGTTCGCCGATGCCGCGCTGCTGGCCCCGAGATGTATGCTCACGAACACATCTGCGTCGCGGTAGTTCGCCTCGTTCGACCGCTGTTCGTGCGTCAACGCGACGTCTTCCCGCCGCGTCAGGATCACCTCAAACCCGTCGGCGAGAAGTTCCGCGGCACGGAGCGCAATGTCCAACACGACGTCCTCTTCACGAACACCGGCCGCGCCGGTCTCTCCCGGGTCGCCTCCGCCATGCCCCGGGTCAAGGACAACAACCGGTTGCGACGCTGCGGAAGCTCGAGGGACGGGTTCTTCGGCTGCGCCGTCGGGGGCGGGAAGTTCTTCGGTCTCTACGCGGCCATTCTCCTCCGCAGCGGCCGCTCCGCCAGCGGCGGGGACAAGGACCGCAGCGATCAACAAGAAAGCTATCGCGACCGTTCCAAGGCTGCGCACGCACAGATCGCACCCTGCAACGGTCAATATCGAATCCTGGGACTGTAGGCCGGCGCCCTCAGCGACTCTTCTCGAGATTCTTGATTCGCTGCTGAACAAAGATGCTCTCTTCCGGGCGTATGGACGGACCCGCCGGTTTGGAAGTGACAATGAAGGTAACAATCAGCACTACGAACAGCACGATCAACACGATCACACCGATTCGGTCTCGCTTCGACATAACAAATGGCTCCCACCGGACGGTCCCACGGCACTTTGGGCGCGGCGTTGTGGGATGCACGGCGCATTATAGTAAACGCGATCCCGTGCCGCAATAGACATCCACCCCGCCGCTACCGGTGAAATTTCGTGCCTCCCTTTTTGTCTTTCTCAAAATCGAATGTGTTGAGCGCGGTGCCGACCTCGAGTTGTTTTTTCTTCGGCAGCTTGATCTTTCCCTGTTGCTGCGCCAACTCCGCGTTCAGTTTCTGCAAGCATGCTTCGCACAACTTCTTGCTCACGCTGATGGCCGGCGCGCCACAACGCCCGCATTTGACGCCCTTGTTCGCAGCGGAAGTCTCAATCCGGCCCTGTGCAAGCAAGCGCAACACGCATTCGATCGACACGCCCGTCTCATCGGAAAGCTGTTCGGCAGTCGAATTCGGATGTTCGACAAGGGCTTGCCGGATCTTCTCGTAGTCGTCTTCTTCGAGATCCTCGCAGTTGGGGCAGATCGAACTGCGGACCTTCTCGAACAGTTTCTTGCATCGTTGACAACTTGCTAGCGCCATCTACTTACCCTCCCTCGGGGCCCGGCCAATCAAACGATAACGAACTCATATCAATGTCCAGGTTTCCCAATACGCCTGCCTTCACGACCAACTGGTCGTCTCGCGACAAATTCACCCCGACCGTCACCGCACGTACCGCCAGCATGCGCGGACTGTCGTCCGCTTGGGCGAGTGGCGCGGTCTGTCGCCGGGGAAATGTGGCGCGAATCCACACCCGGCGTGCAACGGGGCGATTCAGATCATCCCGGCCATCGTCGACGCCGAGTATTTCGAAGGTCACCCCGGGTGCAAATATGTACTGATCCTCGACCCCCTCAGGCCGAATTACGTTCCCTTCAATGGACCGTTCCATCGCCTTTTCGCACAGCGTATCCCATTCCCCGTCAATCGCCTCCTGGCCTGACGACTCAATCGCGACCCGGTGCATCCGATCAGCCATCCAGGCCGTGCTGCGAATGACTTCCTCACAAAATCCATCCTGAAGGGCCCGCGCGTAGCGCAATGCACTTGCGACAAAGGGATCTTCGCCGTTTTCTACCGTGCCTTCCGGCGAGGCCGTAGCGGAAACGGGTGTGCTTGCCGCACTCCCGCCAGCAAGGCGGGCGGTCCCGAACACGAGACCCGCGCCGATACTGGCCAAGATCACGAACCACGCGAGAAGAACACTGTTTCTTACTTTTTTCACTTCTGTATGGTAACATGCTCCTTCGGCACTGTCAATTGACGGACCTCGTTCGCTGAATTGTACACGATTTTCGTGTACACTGCTGCGGCGTTTGCGCGGTCCTTGGCCGGACAAACGGTGGGACGACGGGATCATGCTGTATGAGGAGAAATGTATGAAGTCGTTACGAAAGACAAGTTTACTCGTTCTGTGCCTGATCGTCGCCGCCGCCGGGTGTGGCGGCCCTCAGGATGTCCAGGAACGGCCCGATTCCGCGCCCCCGGGTGAGTCCGCGCCAGCCGAGCCGGCGTCCCAGCAGGAGGAGCCCCAGGCATTACCTGCCGCTACGGATGCCGAAGGGTCGGTTACCATCTACCGGGACAAGTGGGGTGTGCCCCACATCTACGCAGGCTCCGACGTTGCGGCTGCGTACGGACTCGGCTACGCCCAGGCGGAGGACCGGCTGGCCGACCTGTATGCCAACGTGCGCACCGCCACCGGAACCGCGGCGGAAGTCTTCGGATCCGGCCATGTGGAATCGGATATGGCGATGCAACTCGTCCAGAACGTCAAGTACGCCCAGGAATACTGGGCGAATACGCCGGAAGACTTGCGCGTGCTCTCGGAGTCGTTCATCGCCGGCGTCCAACAGTACGTAGCGGAACATCCGGAAGCGATTCCCGAATGGGCACTGGAATTGGAGCCCTGGCATTGCACCGCCATCGGTCGCGCCATGATCATGCGTTGGCCCTTGGGGACCGTGTTCGACGACCTTGAGAACCGCCAGGAGAAACCGGCGATGGGCTCGAACGAATGGAGCGTGGCGCCGGCGCGATCGGCCGACAATTGCGCTATCCTGCTGACCGACCCGCACCTGACGTGGGAAGGGCTGGCCGTGTTCTACGAAGCCCGAGTCCACGGTGAAAACCTGCATATGAACGGTTTCTTCCTCTTAGGATCGCCGCTGATGGGTTTCGGACACAGCGAGTTCGCGGGCTGGGCGCCCACCACCGGTGGCCCGGACACATCGGACGTCTTCGAGGTCAAGATCGATCTGGCCAACAAGCTAATGCCGAAATACGAACTTAATGGGGAGTGGAAGACCGCGAGTCCGCGGCTCATGGTCGTCAATGTAAAAGGCGGCGACCCTGTTACTCAGCCGACCGCGGACACGGAGTTGGGACCCGTCGTGGAACTCAATGAAGACGCCGGTATTGCGTACGTGGGCGCCTCGCCATACTTTGGCCCCAGCGATCTGTATCAGCAGACCTACCGGATGCTGACGGCGACGACGGCGGAAGAGTTCCATAGCGCGATAGCCATGAACGAGTTCATGGAACAGAACCTCATGTATGCCGACCGGGAGGGCAACATCGGATATCTCCGCGCCGGCAAGACGCCCGTACGTGCGGCCGGATATGACTGGAACGCGCCGGTCCCCGCGACGGCGGAGACCATCTGGACGGAGATCCACCCCATCGACGATCTGGTGAACATCGTCAACCCGCCGCAGGGATACATGCAGAACTGCAACATCAGCCCCGCGAACATGACGATCGATTCTCCCATGACGCCGGACAAGTATCCCGGTTACATCTACAACGTAACCTGGGACGATAACAATCCGCGGGGGAAACGCAGCACGGCCCTGTTGTCCGAAGACGATTCCGTGACGAAAGCGGAAGCCATGGCCATCGCGACAGATGTCTACGACATCCTGGCCGAACCCTGGAAGAACGCGCTTCGCGGCGCGATTGATACCGCCGGAGAGCCGTACATGGCCGACGAACCCCTCGCCACTGTCGCCGGCCGTATCCTTGAATGGGATGGCAACTTCACCGTCGACAGCATGGCGACGCCCATCTACAAGAACTGGCGCCTGGCCTGCAACGGGAAAGTCGACGTGACGGCGATCTCCGAAGGCAAGACCCTCCCACCGGACGCGAAGACGGTCTTGTTGGACCTGCTGAAAGCCGAGGTCGAAACGTTCCAGAGCGCGCACGGATCGGTGGACGTCGCTTGGGGCGATTTGTACAAGGTCGGCCGCGGCGAATTTCTGTACCCTGCGCCGGGAATGGATTTCGGCGGTTCGACGGACGGCCCGAACTTCAGTGAATCCCTCTTTGACGTAAAAAGCAAAGAAGACCCGGATAACCCGGGGCAGTACATCGCGTACAGCGGATCGATGGCGACAATGCTGATGTTCTTCCACAAGGATCGCATCGAATCGTACACCTGCACCCCATGGGGCCAGAGCGGCGATCCCTCGTCGCCTCACTACGCCGACCAGGCGCAGCACCTGTATTCGAAACGCGAAATGAAACCGACGTGGTTCACACGCGAGGAAATTCTGGCTCACAAGGAATCAGAGAAGGTTTTGACCATTCAGTGAACGCGCCGCGGGATTCTCTGGACATCCTGGCGGACGTAATCCGCCAACACTACGACTTGGGACGCGTGGATCGGCCTGCCCGGCTGGAGGCCGCCCACCAGCGCCGTCACCAGAAGATTGTGGTGAACACGGCGTTGGGACGCTTTCTCGCCAAGACGTACAAGCGGGATCCCTACGTGCTGGACGCCCTGCGGTTTCAGCACCGATTGTCGGATTTTCTTGCACAGAATAGTGTTCCCGTCGCTGGAATTCAGCCGGCCAGCGACGGGAAACGCATTGTCGAACTGGACACGTGGGCCCTCGAGTTGCAGGAGTTCGTCGAGGGCACATCTATGGTGGTGTCCAAAGAGACGCTCGCCATCTCGGCGGAAACGCTCGGAAGGTTTCACGAGGTGTGCCGCGACTTCCCGCGTCCCGAGCGGGATACGCGCATGTGGCGGTTCAGCGAGGTGCCTCGTTCGTCGTTTGCCGCGCTGTACCAGACGGCGAAGTCGCAGGAGGACTCGGAAGCGCTCACGGCGCACTGCAATCGCATCGCACTCTTCCTCCGCGACGCCGCGGAAGCGTTGAGCCTGGAGCAGCGGGGCCGCTTCGAGACCGGCCTGATTCACGGCGACTGGCACAGCGGCAATCTCATCTTCCGCGACGAGCGCCTGGCCGCTGTCGTCGACCTGGAGTTCGCGGGAGACGGCTGCTACCTGGAAGACTTGGCGTACGCGATCTCGAACCTCTGTGTTCGTACGACCATGCGCGAGGAACGCCTGGCGAAACGGACCGACCAACTGCTGGATCACTACCAGCGGTATCGCACCTTGTCCTACTACGAGGAAGCGGCGCTGTATTACGCGGTGGGCGTTAAGCATATCGCCACGGTGTCTTACCAGATTCAGCAGCAAGGCGCCATCGTTGCAGGCCACACCGCCGCTTCGTGGATGGAACGGCTTGCGATTCAGTGCGGGTGGCTGGCGGAACGGGCGCAAAAGGTCCGTTGGGGGAAGTAACCATTACCGTATCCGGCTTCGCGCTCCCGAGTCCCACATATCCGCATTTGTGCCGAGATGGATCTTGACCGGGTCGGTGACGCGGTCGAGTTCGTCGATAACAGATCGGTCGAGCGCCAGTTCAGCCGCAGCCAGATTGCGCGCGATCTGATCGGGTCTTCTTCCGCCAACGACGACGCTTGTGATCCCAGGCTTCGCGAGAAGCCACGCCAGCGCGACCCTGGCCATGGATTCCCCGGCTTCACGGGCAACCGCTCGAATCCCGGTCAGCGCATCCAATACCGCTTGTTCGCACCCGGTTTCGTCGTGGCGCGTGCCTTCGCGATCCGACGCGAAGTGCCGTGTTCGCCGCCGCTGCACGGGGATGTCGTCGATGCTCTCCCAACGCCCGGTCAGCAACCCCTGCATGAGCGGCATGTACGCCATCACGCCGACGCCGCGGGCGTAGCACTCCGGCAGGATCTCCCATTCGATCGCGCGGAACAGCAGGTTGTACCCCAATTGATTGGATGCGCAGGTCCCAACGTCGAGCCAATCCCCGAGGTCGCGGACGCCGAAGTTCGACACGCCCATCGCGCGGATCTTGCCTTCCTCGCGCAATCGTTCCAGCTCACCGCAAACGTCCGCGAAGGGCACATCGCGCGGCGGCCAGTGGACTTGATAGAGGTCGATGACCGAGGCGCCGAGCCGCCGAAGACTCGCTTCGCAGGCCGTCCGCAACGCGGCGGGCGCGCAGTTCTCGGGAGATACCTTGGTGGCGATGAGTACCGAATCTCGATGGTTAGCAAGGGCACGGCCCAGTACGCGTTCCGATTCGCCGTTGCCGTACATCTCCGCGGAATCAAACAGCGTAATCCCGGCATCGCGTGCGGCGTCCACCGTCGCTTGAACGTCGGCCGTGGAGCTGTCGCCCCAATACGCTGGATCTCCAATCTGCCATGCGCCGAACGCAAGTTCGGAGACTTCGAGATCGCTGTTGCCCAATTGGCGATAGTTCATCCGTGAATACTCGGTCCCGTGAAATCGTTTAGTACGGAGACCCCAGTGTTGCAAAAACGCGATCGCGGTGTCGAACAGCGTACACGGGATCGCGACGCGACGTTGCTTAGATCGGAGCCTGACAATGCGTTACACACTCGTTCTCATTGCCTGGTGCTGCATTGTATTGAGTGGGATTGCCGAAAGCCCTTCCGTGGTTCCCGCGCCGGAAGTCACGGTATCGGAACCGGAACAAACCTACGTGGCCGATGAGATGGGGTTCCTGCCGGTCCGGGCGATTCGCGGTCCCGATTGGGAAATTGAGAAGGTGAAGAATCCGGAAGGCGTATGGATCGCCGAATTGCGTTCGCGCGGCGCAAAGGTCATGGAGTTTGCAGATTGCGGAGAGCGCGAGGAGTGGATGCGCTTCATGCTCTGGCCGATCGACGCGCCGGATCCGGATCTGCTCCTCGTCCTCCGCTATTCGGGTGGCGTCGACGGTTCGGATGCACTCGACATCGTTCACCTCAAGAACAACTTTCGAACCTTGCTTCAGTCCGCCGCCGAGTTTAAGTTTCACCAGGTGACGGACTTGAACGGAGACGCGTGGCCCGAGGTGGTAGGCGCCAGCCGGCACTATGCCTACATCCTCGATCTGCCCCGCGAATTGAGTCCCTTCCCGACGGTCATCCTTTCCTATCGTCCGGACGCGAAGAAGTACCAATGTCAGAATCATCGGTTTCCGGATCTGGCGCGCGAGAAGGCCGAGATTTATCGGAAGGAATTCGAACGGAATCAGCAGGCGGCAGGTACCTTCGCGTACGATCGCTGGAACCAGGAGGGCCGTCACGCGCTCGCATCGCTTGTTTCGTGGATACTTGAAATGTGCTACCGGGGCGAAAGCGAAGTGGCGTGGGCGTATTTGCATGAATTCACCACACCCGAGACCGCCAACCTGGTCCAACCCGTAATCGCTGAACGCCTCGCGACGGAACCGTACTACCAGGAAGTGCTCCGTACCCAAGCCCGCGACAGTGCGCCCTAGAATTTAGTCGCGGCGATCTCGCGTCGAACGCTTTACCCCGCTGCGCAGTGCCGCCGGCGCGAGCGCTTTCACGCCGTACGCGCAGGCGATCGTCGCGGGAACGGTGATCTCGCGTTTTCCCTTTGCCAGTCCGTTGAACACAGCATCCACCACGCGCTCCGGTTTGATCATGGATCGCAAGGCCACCTTGGGCATGCGTTCGCGATCCGCGTCGCTGAAGAACTCCGTATCGATAGCGCCGGGGCATACGGTCAGCACATGCACACCGCTGTCCTCGACTTCGATGGAGAGGGCCTCTCCCAAGCCGACTATGGCGAATTTCGTCGCGGAGTAGACGCTTTCGCCGGGCACGCCAATCTTCCCGGCCACCGAGGCCATCATCACGATCCAGCCCGAGCCGCGCTCCACCATGTCCGGTAGCAAGGCCTTTGTCCAATACACGGTGCCAAGAAAGTTCACGCGCACCATGCGTTCCATATCCGCGATGTCCCATTCCAGAAAACGATAGTGGGCGCCATACCCCGCGTTGTTCACGAGTACATCCACGCCGCCCCACCGATCCAGGATCGTGGCTGCGCTCTTTTGCACCGCGTCGCTGTCCCCCACGTCGCAGGGAACAACCATCGTTTCTCCGACCGCGGCGTTGGCGGTTTCCGCGACTTCCCGCAACCGGTCTTCCCG
>CAZWDH010000171.1:0-15224 GCA_964632865.1 uncultured Nitrospiraceae bacterium | reverse complement strand
AGGACTGATGCTCGCGATCCCGTGCATGGTGATGTACTACTACCTGCGCGGGCGGGTCGTGAAGATTGTGGCCGAAGTGGAAGCCCAGGCGACCGAGTTCATCGAACTGCTCGCGGGAGGCGCGGGACGATGAAGTTCGGCAAACCCGCATACGAATCCGAAGATACCATCCAGCTCGCGCCGCTCATCGACATCGTGTTCCTGACGCTGGTGTTCTTCATGACGACCGCCGTGTATACCTCGCTGGAGAGCGAGATCGACATCGCGTTGCCCACGGCGAGTTCGGCGGTGACGAGTGAACGCACGCGCGGCGAGATCATCATCAATCTGCGCAACGACGGACAGATCGTGTTGAACAATCGCGAATTGAGCATCCCGGAACTTCAAGACGTGTTAAATCGCGTCGCCGAAAACTTCCCTGGCGGCGCGGTCATTGTGCGCGGCGACCGCGATGCGAACCTGGGCCGGGCCATCGCCATCCTCAATTGTTGCAGAAACGCGGACATCCAGAACGTGTCCTTCGCCGCGCTGACGGAAGAGATCGAAGGAGCGCAATAAGGTGAAGTTCCTCCGCACATGGAGCCTGTTGCTGATCGGCATCGCTGCGGCGTCGTTCGGAGCTCTTGCCGAATCGCCCGATCAGGGTCAGATCGATCTCGCCGACGGCTACTTTCTGCGCGGCAATTTCAAATGGGCCGCTGAGGCGTACCGGGAGTACATCGAGAAGTTCCCGGACGGACCGCACATCAAGGATGCGCTCTATCGCCTGGCCGAGAGCGAGTATAGCTCCGGCAATTATGAAGCGGCACTAGAGGCTCTGGATCGCGCCGTGTCTGCCGGTTTGAACGCGGAGACGTTGGGCCGTGTGCGTATGCGGCGGGGCGAGGTGTTGTACCGGCTAGGACGCAACGACGAGGCCGCCGAAGCATTGCAGTCCCTCGTCGATGAATCATCCCAGACAGAGATCCGCGCCGGGGCCTTGTATTACTTGGGCAAACTGCAGTCGGATCAGCAACAGTACGACGCGGCCCTCGGGAGTTTTCAGAAACTGATCGAGGGGATTCCCGATAGCCCCCTCGTCCCCTATGCGCGGTATCAGTTGGCGTTGGTCCACGCGGGCCGCAACGACTTTGAGAATGCCGCCATCGAGTTTTCCGCGGTCGCGGATTCGCAAGTAGACGAAGCGCTCCGCATCGAAAGCCGCTTTCAAGCCGCGGAGACCTACGATCGCATCGGCTGGCACGACGCCGCCCAGTCCGCCTACCGCCAGTTGGTGGACCAGTTTCCGGACTCGAAATACGCGGAGCGTGGCACCTATGGGTACGCGTGGGCGTTGTATCACGCGGGAAACTACGAGGCGTCCATGGGTGCCGCAACGGACTTCCTCAAGGCGTATCCGGAATCGGAATACGTGCCCGGCGTCAAATACCTCCGGGCCAATTGCCAGCAGCAACTCAAGCAATACGACGACGCCATCGCGGCCTACCGCGCCATTCAGGAGGCCCATCCGGAATCGCAGTTTGCCGCGCGGTCGCAGTATAAAGTCGCCTGGGCCTTCTACCTGAAGGGCGACACGGAGGGCGCGAAGAACGAAGTGTCCCGGTTCCTGGAAACATATACCGATGCATCGCTGATTGGCGATGCCGCGTTTCTTCGCGGAACCATTCTTGCGTCGGAAGGCAATTGGGAAGACGCGTACGAAGAATTCCGGCTGGTCGCGGAGAAGTATGTGGACAGCGAATTCGCCGCGGAAGCCCTGTACAAGATGGGCGAAGCGCTAGCCCAGTTGGGCCGGGTGGATGAGGCCGCGAAAGTTTTTGCCGCATTCGTGGAGAAGTATCCCGACAACCCGCTGGCGGAGGAAGCCGTCATCCGTATGGGTGACGCGAACTTCTTCGCCGCAAACTTCCGCGACGCGATCGCGGAATATCAGCGGATTCTGGAGGGGAACCCCGATCCCGCCACCGAAGAGAACGCGCTCTACCGGCTGGCCTACGCGTATTTCAATGTCCAGGATTACAAATCTTGCGCGGAAACGTACCAGCGGTTGCTCGAGAAGTTCCCGGAGACCCCGCGCAAGGCCGAGGCCCATCTGCGCATCGGCGACTACTGGCGGGATGCCGGCGCCGATCCGGTTCGTGCTATCGAAGCGTATCAACGCGGACTGGAAGTGGACCCTGGGAGCCCCTATGCGGGCCGGACGCTCCGCGGTCTTGCCTTGGCACGACTGGACACGAAGGACTTCGATGGCGCCGCGGACGCATTCTTTAAGGTGATCGCCGAGTATCCCGATACGCGATTGAACGAACAAGCCTACCTCTGGTTGGGGCAGCACGCGTACGATCAGGGCAATTGGGAACGCGCCGAAAAAACATTCGGAGCGATGCTGACGGCCTTCCCCGATTACCCCAACCCGGAGCGGATTCGGCTGAAGATCGCGGAGTGCGCGCAACAGGCGGGCGACGCCGGGCGGGCCATTGATTTGTACAACGGCGTCGTGGAATCCGCGCCGCAATCCAGCGCGGCGCAACAAGCGCGGTTCCAGATGGCGGAACTCCAGGAAGCCCGGAAAGAGGTCGACAAAGCCATCGCGCTATACGAAGCGGTCGCCAACACAAACACCGGCGACACGGCGGCACGCGCGCGTTTTCATCTGGGAGAGATCTTTGAGGAACGCGGCGATTGCGACGCCGCGGCCCGCAGTTACATGCAAGTCGCCATCCTGTTCCTTCACCCGGAGCTTTCGCCCGAAGCGCTGTGGCGCTCGGGCCAGTGTTTCGAGAAACTGGAGATGATGGATCAGGCACGGTCTGCGTATCAGGAGGTCATCGACGACTACCCCGACAGCGAACAGGCCGCCAAAGCCAAACAACGGTTGGGTGAAATGGGGCAATAATGGGTACGGTCAGCCGCAGAACATTGCTCGTAGCGAGTATACTCGCATCGCTGGCATTGCACGGTGTGTTGATCGCGGTGTCTCCAAAGGTCCCCCTTCTCGCGCGGAGCGAATCGCCGGAATCCCTTTTGCAGTCGTTCCGCGTCCGGTTAATCGATGATGCCGAGTTGCAGCAGATCGAATCCGGCGATGAAGGCACGGGATCACTCAGCACGCGGCCGGGTTCCATCACGGACACCCCCATGGACGATCCCGAGCCGCTCGTTCCCGATAGCTCCCTGCTTGAGCAGACGGTCCCTGTCCCTCAATTGTCAGAGCGCCTTGCGGCGGAATCGACACCCTCGGAAGGCAGCGCCGCGCCCGACGCGGACCTGCTCAACGAACTCGACGCAAAGATCATCGAAATTTCCCAGAACGTGGCCCGGCAAGATATCGAAGTGACGCGGCGGCTGGTGGCGCCCAGCTCGACCCGTGTCATCGAAGAAGGCGAATTGCCCACGGTGCGTGGCGCGGGCGCGACGGAACCCGAGCAAGCCCTGCTCATCGATCCGCTGGCACCCCAATCCGTTTTCCCTATGCCCGGCACGGGGGGAGGATCCGCAGGAGGGTCTGGCGAGCCGGGTCTGACGGCTCCGCCACCGTGGGAGTCTATGGACGAGATGCCTGCGCCGGAAGAGGATCTACCAGCGCTGCCCGAGTTGCCGATTGAAAAGGTGATGGCGCGCGAGCCGGTGACGCAGGCCATTGAACGCAATCGTGATTTCGACTTCATCGACGACCTCGTCACGATGGAAGTGGATGCCTTCGTGCCGCCGGGCGAACGCGAAGGCTATTTCCGGTTGCGCATCGTGCCGAAAGAGGGCGAGTCCATCGCCCCGCTACCCAAGGACGTGACCTTCATCATCGACGCGTCCAACAGCATTCTTCAACGCAAACTGGATCAGACTGTGGCCGGCGTGCGGGATTGCATCGCCGGACTGCGGCCCGAGGATCGGTTCAACGTCGTTATCTTTCGCGACACCCCCACGCTCTTCCGTCCATCCCTCTCATACGCCACTGACGAAGAGAAGAATGCCGCGCGGGAGTTTCTGACGAATGTGGAGTCGCGCGGCGAAACCGATGTGTACAAGGGCATTTTGCCCGTAATCGCAGAACCACCGCGGCCTGGCGTACCCGGCATCGCGTTGGTGTTGTCGGATGGTAAACCGACCACCGGCATCAAAGACGGCCGGACGCTCATTAATGCACTGACTGAAGAGAACCGGCAGGACTACAGCATCTATGCGTTTGCCGGAGGCCGTACGATCAACCAGCACATGCTGGACCTGCTCGCCTACCGCAATCGGGGTGAAGCCTCGTTTACGCCGCAACTCGAAGCCATCGGCAGCGAGCTCCCCCGCTTCTTCGCGAACCTCAACGATCCGATTCTCGTAAGTTGCGCCGCCAATTTCGGCGGTATCGACGAGACCTCCGTGTATCCGAAGCAGATCCCCGACTTCTATCGCGGCCAGGCGTTCACCGTGTACGGGCGTTTCGATCCCGTTCGCGATCGCGAGTTCGCCGTCCGCCTCACGGGCAATGCCGGCGACGACAAGAAGGAAGTGATCTTCCGGGC
Organism: uncultured Nitrospiraceae bacterium; assembly: GCA_964632865.1. Lineage (GTDB taxonomy): Bacteria > Hydrogenedentota > Hydrogenedentia > Hydrogenedentales > SLHB01 > JAHDWY01. The sequence continues at coordinate 10,713 of CAZWDH010000171.1, read as the reverse complement.
GGACCTCGCCGAGGCTGAACACGGTGATCGGGACATCGCAAGGAACTGGGCGTTTCGTAAGATCTACTACCTCATCGGCGAGATGACCCGCGTTGGTGAGACGCCGGAATTGCTCGCGGAGCTGCGCGGGTTGGCGCGGGAGTACAACATCCGGACAAGCTATGACGAGTAGTTTCCTGCCAAGTGCTATTCCTGAGGCGATCTTGCTGGCCGCATGAACGCGTCTACACTACACCAGCTATGCACGACGTTCGACCAAAGGCTCATCCGGGCTATCGAGCCGGTTTATGGTTCCTCGTCCGGCATCTGCCGCGAACGAATCCACCTGCTGACGAAGACCGTCGAGGCGTACCTGTCTGAATTTGGCGACGGCCCGATTCGGGTGTTTCGCTGCCCAGGACGAATCAACCTGCGCGGGATGCACGTCGACACGCACGGCGGCTACCTTAACCTGATGACCCACCAACGGGAGGTTATCGTGGTCGCATCCCCTACCGAGGATGCGACCTTTCGTCTACGCAATCTGGATCCCGAGTTCGCGCCGCTGAACTTCGACGCCACCGCATGGGCGCGGCATTCGGCATTCAAGACCGAGTGGCATCGGTTCATTACCGACCCTTCCGTTCAATCGCGCGTGCTTTCGCGCCGTGGCCACTGGGCCAACTACGTGGAAGGTGCGATCGCACGGGCGCAGCACCATTGGCAGGACTCGCCGTTGCAGGGGTTCCAGGCCGTCGTCGGCAGCGATCTTCCCCGGGGCGCCGCCTTGAGTTCTTCGACGGCGCTTATCCTGGCCATCATTCAGACAGTGAGCGCACTCAACGAGATCGCCGTGGAGCCGGAGACTCTGATCCGTCTGGGGCAGGAATCGGAGTGGTACGCGGGCGCGCGGACCGGGATGAGCGATCAAACGGCTATGGTGTTGGGCGGGCGGGGCTCCCTCGTCAACGTGGCGATTCATCCGGACGACCTGGACCTGAGCGCGGCGCGCCGCGTTCCGTTTCCGGACGACCTGGCCGTGCTCGTAATCGATTCACATACCACTCGCAGCCTGAGCGGGGCGCAGTTGGTTGAGTACACGCGGAACCGTTTTGCCTATTCGCTGGCATTGGAGGTGCTCCGTCAGGAATTGGCGGCCATGGGGAAGGATGCCGAAGCGATCGCCGGTATCCGCTATCTGTCGGACCTGAACGCGGCGCGTCTGGCTGATTGGGGCGGGCCGCCTTTTCTGTATGGATGCCTCAAGCGAATTGATGAGTCCATCGACATCGCAACATTGGGAGCGCGGTACGATCTCCCCCAGCTTCCGGGCGAGTACGAGCGCTATTTCGGGACGGTAGAAGAGGAGCTCCGCCCCACGACCATCAACCTCCGGGGTCCCCTCCTGTTTGGCATCGCCGAATCCGAACGGGCCCGCGTTTTTCCTGACTTGCTGGCGCGCGGAGACTTTGAGGAAGCCGGGGGCATGATGACCGTCGGACACGACGGCGACCGGGTATTGGACCGCCGCGGAGTACGCTTTGCGTCCGACGTTGGCGACGCGAGTCTCGACCGGCTTGCAGAGAGCGCCGCACCCGTGGAATGCTGTCCCGGCTCCTACGGTGCGAGCAGTCCCGCGCTGGACTTCATCGTGGACGAAGCCCTGGACGCCGGGGCGCTGGGCGCCTCGTTAACGGGGGGCGGAATCGCGGGGGCCGTTCTCGTGCTGAGTTTGAAGCCGGATGCGGGGAGAATCTGCGAAGCGATCGCATCGCAGCTCGCGACCGAAGGTTATCAGCGCGTCGCCATGCTGGAAGAACCGATTGGCTCCGGCCTAGCTACGGCCAGCATCGTACGAAACCACGCGGTCGCGGGCGTCGGCGAGATCTCCCTGGACTAGCTGAACCTCTCCAGAAAACGAGAGTCCCCATGGCTTTACGGCCACGGGGACTCCCATACCTGCAAGCGACGGACTACTGTTCCGCGCTCTTCTTCTCACCGAAGCATTCTTTGAATCCGCTGAGGTCTCCCGTACGCAGGAGATAGCTCAAGCATTCCTGCAACGTTGGGGGATCCGGTTCCGGACCGGCCAACGCTGGAATACGGTCTTGGGTCAACGTCTTGATGTGTTTCATGGTGCCTCCTTTCACATTTGCCTAAGCCTAACAGCAGGCACCATGGTACCATAGATGTTCCCAAATTGAACACTACAACCCACAAACCCGTTTTGATCAATAGCACTCACGATCCAGCCAGCTACTCCGGATCACCGCAATTACAGCCCTTCTTTTCCTGCCAGCAATTTATGAACCCCTCGAAATCCCACGTCTCCAGTAGATACGTGAGACATTCGGGAAGTCGGCTATCGTTCGCCGGTGCGGGTGTGCGATTGGTAGTGATCGGTGCAAAATGCTTCATGGTTCCTCCTTTAACTGCCAGGCCGAGCCGCCCCCGTGGCCCGGCGATCACTCTACCACGTGGACGGCCGGGACGCAACACTTTACCATGCAAGCATGACGGAATAGCCATTTCAAATGCGTCGTTCGCTCGGTCCCCCGGCAGACCGAGACGAAGAGCTAGTACAAGGCGGGGAGACTACCCATGTTGGCGAGGATTTCGTCTTCGCAGGCTTGCGGATCTTCGGCCTGCGAGACAACAAGGGACCGCAAATACTCAAAGGAGGCATTCTCTATGCCATTGAACTCCAGCCCGATCCCGTCGCCGTAGCGATGGACCACGGAACACTGTGCACCGACACGCTTCATCGGCTCGATCTCGAATTCGGCTTCGCAGGGTGTCCCTTGCGGGAAGGATTCGTTCGATTGCACAAACATACCAAGAATAGAAATATCGCGGACCGTCCCATGCATCGTCCGCGCGTCGCTTGCGGTCAGCGTGACGGGCAATGCGGTCGCTAATCGTGTAACGCGCCGGCTATCGACTTTCATTGTTCCACCTTCATGCTTTTCCGCCGCGAGGAGCTGCGGCGATTGGAGCCGCAGGGAAACGCTTGCTCGACTCCATAACCGGGTCTATCCGGTTAGCCGTTTTCGAGGCTGACCTGTTTCAGGCGTTCGATTATGATGCCTATCGTGTTATACCATAGGCCAACGAAAATCCCGAGCGGATACAATGGCGCCAGTTGCGCCTTGGCAGGAAACGGACTTTCACGCGTCAATGTAGCGATATGTCGCACAATGAATCCCTCCTCGTCAATTCGCCGACGTTCTGCGCTAACAATACCAGCCCAACCCTTGCGCCCCCATCAGACACGAACCGCCCCGGGATTTCAAATCCGCCCATAATGATCACACAATGCGGCGCATGCTATGATCTTCTCACGGCCGAAGGAGCGGAAGCGATTATCCCCCAAGTCTCCAGTTCGCCATGAGTTCGGCCGCGGTCCATCGGCACGCATGCCGAAGAGACTCTTCAGCGATAGAAACCAGGACTGTGGAGGGATTTGAATCATGCATGATGAGAGCATTGAGTTGTTGAACAAAGCGGTGGCTGACGAACTGTCCGCCGTACACCAATACATGTACTTTCATTTTCACTGCGACGACCAGGGACTGGATATTCTGGCCGCACTGTTCAAACAGACTGCCATTCAGGAGATGATCCACGTGGAACGTCTCTCTGAGCGCATCTTGTTTCTCAAGGGGGACGTGAAGATGGAACTGGCCGAGCCGGTACAGCAGATTCGAGCTGTCGGCGAGATGCTCAAGCGCGCGGCCAAAATGGAGGAGGAAAGCGCCCGCGAGTACAACGAGTGGGCGAACGAATGCGCCAAGAACGCGGATTCCGTTTCGAAGAAGCTGTTCGAGGATCTGGTTGCCGAGGAAGAAGGCCATTACGATCAGTTTGATATCGAGCACGACAAGCTGGAGCAGTACGGGGACAAGTACCTCGCCCTGCAGTCCATGGAAAGCAGCAAAGCGCGGTTGACCGGCGGCGGTGCTGAATAAGTCCAATCGATACGACGAAGGCCCTCTCGGTGGCCCAAAGGGCTGCCGAGCGGGCCTTTTCTTTGTGCGGCTATTGGACTAGAGGATGGTCATCGGCACCCGGCGCCGGGGTCCGGGCAGAATGGCATCTTCGCCGTAGAAGAGAAAGTCTAGGATGCCGCCGATCGTGTTGAGGAGCAGAATGATGAAACCCATGGTCAGTCGCCGATTGTTGGTTTCGCCCCGAGTGTCCCTCTCTCAGTATAAACCCTCTTCCCCAGTTTTTCACAGATCAACCAGTACGCGAAGCTCATGGCATATTCGCGCCGGATCCGGATCAACGCGATGACTCCCTTGAAGGGTATTATCTATCTGGCGGCGTTTCTGGCCGGCCTGTTTATTCTACGATACGCGATTTCAGCGGTCGCGGAGACAGTCCAATGGTATGCGGCGCGGCGCAGGTTGGCCGGAACGTATGACCTTCGCAAGGGACTATCAATCGACGAAGCGCGACAGCGCATATCGGGAGAGTGGCAGCATCTCGACAGCGAATTGACATCCGAAGGCGAGGTCACCCGCTATGTTTGCGATGTCGAAGATGGCGCCGTTTTGCTGCTCTACTTCTTGAACGATCGCCTATTCAGTTGGCACGTCACGACGGAATCGGACGAAGGGGAAACCCCGGAGAGCTGAGTCTTCTTTCTCCGTCGCGAGTCAAGGTCGCGTTACAGCCTCGTTGAAGACGCGCATCTGATCGGCAAGGGCACTGGCAATGTCTGGTTCCTGGCCGGCAACGTTATACCGCTCGCCCGGATCGCGGCCCAGATGATACAGTTCGGCCTCTGCGGATTCGTTCTCCTTGCGGTACTTCCAGTCGCCTTTCCGAACGCCTTGAAGGTTGGAGCCGAGGAAGTAATAGAAATACTCGTGCGGCACTTCCGCTTCCCCTTTAAGGAGCGGCATGATATCGACCCCGTCAAGTGTACGCTCCACGGGCAAGTCCGTTCCGGCGGCCGTGAGCAGCGTGGGCAGGAAATCCATCGTGGATGCCACGTCGTGGGATTCGGAACCGGCCGGAATCACGCCGGGCCAGCACGCGATCATGGGGACGCGGAACCCTCCCTCATAGGTCGTGCCTTTGGCCCCACGTAGGGGTCCCGGGGATCCCGTGTGCCACCACTCGTTGCCTTCCTGGAGCATGCGGTCCGGAAGATTGAGCCAGGGACCGTTGTCGCTGGTGAAAAGGATCAGCGTGTTGTCGTCGATCCCTTTCGCGCGCAGGGCCTCCCGAATGCGGCCTACGCTCCAGTCTATGGTTTCGATCACGTCGCCATAGAGACCCGCGTCCGAAGTGCCCCGAAACCGATCCGATGTCCTTACGGGCAAATGAGGCATGCTGTGCGCAAGGTAAAGGAAAAACGGTTCGTCCCCCCCATCTTCTATGAAGCGAACCGCTTCCTCGGTGTAACGCTCGGTCAGCATGTCCTGGTCGACCGGATTTTCGATGGGCTCCGTATCGCGGTAGAGCTGCAGCGGTATGTCCGTTTGAACCCATGGCTGCCGCATGTCGTTGCTATAAGGCAGACCGTACCAATGGTCGAACCCTCTGCCTGTGGGGAGCAGATCCTCGCGCTGGTGGCCGAGATGCCACTTCCCAATGGCCATAGTCCGGTAGCCCTCGTCACGTAGCGCCTGCGCAATGGTGATCTCCGATTCAGGCAGGTGCTTATCGCTTCCCGGGCCCGTGTTGCCGGGCATCCCACAGCGAACGGGATAGCGGCCGGTCAGCAGCGCCGCCCGCGAGGGCGAACACACGGCAGCCGCCACGTAGAAGGACGTCATACGCAATCCATTCCGGGCCATTTGGTCGAGATGGGGCGTCCGGATCGTGGGGTGCCCGTAACACCCCAGATCGCCGTATCCCATATCGTCGGTAAAGATGACGATGAAGTTTGGGCGTCTGCCCTCCTGAGCGGAGGCTTGGGGCGCACCCGCCGCCATGGACACGCCAAGGGCCGATGCCGAGATGCCCAGAAACCTCCTTCGACTGATGCCTGATGCCATGGACATGGACTTGCTCCTTTGCGGCTTGCGTCCGGCGCGGGGAGGCACCCACGCCCTGATTGGCCGGTTCATCTGCGCTCGCCGCATGGTAACAAAGACCGAACTGTAGTGAAACCTGCTGCGGTCCGGGTGGGTGAACCCCCGATCGGCGCAATACCGGAATTGAACGTTTTGAACGCTTCCGGTAGTGAAGGGCTGGCTTTCGTAAGCGACAAACCCCTACAGCAGTTCAGGATAGGTGCAGACTCAAGATGGGGAATCGAATCTTTTGTTGACACTGGGGGAAAACAAGTTTACCTTAAGTACGAATTGGACGTAACTAAAGGGACTCAGCACAACTATGGGTCGTCGACGTGGCTTGACAGCAGAAGATATCGCAAAGCTGAGCGGGGTCTCGCGCACGACCGTATTCGCGGTAGTCAAGGGGAAGCCAGGCGTAAGCCCCCGAACGCGAGAGCGGGTTTGGGAAGCAATCCGCGAGCACGGATACGCCAACGGACTCGTCCAGAAGTCGCTCCTGAGTGAAGTGTCCAAATCGGTTGGCGTCGTCGTAGGCAGCATCAACAATCCGTTTTACACGGAGGTGGTGTCCGGAATCCATAACGTATTGCGCGCGGAAGGGTTCCAGCGGATGCTCTACCACGGGACCGAGGACAGGCCTGAAGAGGGTATCGAAGCATTTGGCGCTCAGAAGACCTACGATTTGCGGGGGTACATTGTCTCCGCAGGCGAAGTCGAGCAATACCAGGACCATTTACGCTGGCTCCAACGGATGCGACGCCCTCTGGTGACCATTATGGAAGCGCCGGGACTGGACACCCACACCGTGCGGTTTGACAATCGGAAAGCGAATCGCGATGCCACCAATTATCTTATTGATAAAGGACATCGCAAGATCGCATTCCTGACGGGTCCGGTCCGCTCGGCGACGTCTAAAGAGCGGACTATCGGCATGATGGAAAGCCTCGTGGAGCACGAAATACCATTCCAGGACAACATGATTATCCGGGGCGGCGACACACCGGCTGACGGGTACCACGCAGCGCTGAGAGTGCTCACCAATGAGTCTTACCGTCCAACAGCTTTGATTTGCTGCAACGATATGGTGGCCATCGGTTGTTATCGCGCGGCCCATGAGTTGGAGCTGCGGATTCCGGACGATATCAGCATCGTTGGATTTGACGGGATCGAAATGGGTGAAGTCATGGGTCCGCCGTTGACGACGCTTTCCGTGTTCCCGCGCGAGATTGGACGTATGTCAGCAGAACTGTTGCTCCAAATCATTCACGGCGAGGCAGGGCGTTCGGAACAGCCGATCGAGAAGGTCGTCGAACATCGGCTGATCGAACGCAATTCGGTGCGGGACCTGAATGTCGGCGCTCCGAACCGCTCTCACCTGTAAACAACCCGGACGACGAGTTCCAACCAAATCAGAAAGGCAGTGGCGTGTCGACCGTGTCTTCCTCTGGTCGGCGCAGGACAAAGAGGAGAGCCATGTACTCCACGTATGCAACAAGAGGATTTCGCGTGAACAGAAATTCCGGTTTTACACTCGTTGAATTGTTGGTCGTAATCGCGATTATTGGGATTCTCGCCGCCATCCTTTTGCCCGCGTTGGCTCGCGCACGAGAGGCCGCCCGCCGCGCTTCCTGCCAGAGCAATCTGAAGCAATGGGGCCTCATTCATAAGATGTACGCTTCGGAATCGGCCGGGGAACTCTTCCCTCCGGGAACGATCACGCATCCCGTTCGCGGCGACGGTGTCATCTGGCCCGTGCATGGCGTGGCAAGCGAGTTCCTGTATCCGGACTATTGGACCGATCCGAACCTCGCGGTTTGTCCCTCGGATTCGCGAAGCCAGGTCGGCGCGGTACTGCCGGGAAACTGGCCGAGTGGCGGTATCATCGGCGATTCGGACTTCGCAGCGGCGATCGCGCGGGTGGGGGCGTTACAGGACGGGTCCGACGCCGGGAAGGCGTGTTTGAACGTCAAGCTCTCCATGCCGGTTTCCTATACCTACTTCGCCTATGCCCTGCAGACTGCAAGCCAGCAACATGTCGTACAGACCTGCATTTCATACGGCACCTGGGATTTGGCCTGGGATTTCCAGGTGGGCCAGACGACGTCGGCCTCTTTCGCGCCGGGAGCGCTGGACGCTTACGGCTGCGAAGGGTTTGGCGCGGAAACCCACATCGATGGCGCGAATATGGTCGATCTTCCCGAATCCATCGTGTCCGGGTGGTACGGCTACGATCTGTGGCTGGCCGACGATGACTGGTCCGAGATCCCCACCAATTATTCGCGTCTTAAGGAAGGTGTGGAACGGTTCTTCATCACGGATATCAACAATCCGGCTCAGTCGAGCGTCGCACAAAGTACTGTGCCGGTTATGTTCGACGCTTGGAGTTCAAGGACCGCCGCCGAACCCGACGCGGTTCTCAGCGTCTTCAACCACATTCCCGGCGGCGGTAACGTGCTGTTCATGGACGGGCACGTGGAGTATCTGCGGTTCCCGGACCGTTGCCCGATCTTTTCAGTGCCTTCGGAATCGCCTCAGGGTGGGTTTTATCGTGGCGCGTCTCTGCTCGATGTGAACCTCTGGTTTTACAGTGGTTTCGAGTAGGCGGTGTACCGCAATTGAGGCGCGCGAAGAAACTGCTCTTGCTGGCCCTTCTCCTGCTGCTGATCGCCGCAGGCGTCTACGCCTACGTTTTCACCGCAGAATCTCAATCGAATCAGGTGAAACGCATTGACCCGGAAAAGGCAGAGAGGATTCGTTCGCTCCACGATGAACTTGGCCAGCCGGGGCCGCCCAAGATGAATCCTCCTGACTAAACCGGAGACAACTTGGCGGGAGCGTTTCTGGTGCCAGGAACGAGATGCGTTATCGCTTATTCGCTATTACAGCCGGCAGAATCGTATAGCGCTTCGAGAAAGCCTACCAGTGTGGCTTCCAGGCCCGGTACATTGTACAGGCCAAGCAAGGAGAAAAGGCGATCCAAGAACGGCACGAGTTGGCAGATAAACATACTTCCCCTTTCGTCGCGACTGCGCTCTGCGGCCGCGAACATTACGCTTTCCGCACGCGACTAGAACCCGCGTCCCACTAGCTTACAGTGCAGCCAAAGAACCCCAGAAGTTCCTCGATAAGAAATCCAAGGACAGGGACATCGATCAGATTCAAATCGAAGGCCAAGTATTGCAGGAAATTGCAGATCATGGGTGATACCTCCTTTTCTCGCGCGCACAAGACGCGCCCACATTTTCGATCAGGATATCACTAATCGCATATAACGTCAAGCATTTACCTTAATCCCCGTCCTGAGCACTTTGCCGATGCGTGCCCCGTGGGAGTACCATCGCGTTTCAGAAAAGGCCCAGCGATCGGGTAAATTTCTCGCATCAGACGATCGGAACTCCCGGGGGGAACAAGCATCATGCGAAAGCGAGACGGTAATCCTACACGACGAGAATTCCTTCGAACGGCTGCGATTGCCGTCTCGGCGCCATTGATTCTGCCCGCGCGCGCGAAGGGCGCCAACGATCGCGTCAGCCTGGCCGTGCTTGGCGCAGGACGGCGCGGCACCCAGGTCATGGGCGAATTCCTTCCCGAGCCGGACATTGAGGTCGTGGCAGTGTGCAACGTGATGGAAGAGTGGCGCGAACGCGCCGCTCAGGCCGTGGACACGTTCTACGAGCGCGAATCAGGAAACGGCGGATGCGCGAAGTACAACGACTACCGGGAAGTCCTGGAGCGGGATGACGTGGATGCCGTTTTAATTGCGCCGCAGGATCACTGGCACGCCTTGATGGCGACGGCGGCGGCGGAACGCGGAAAGGACATCTATTGTGAAAAGCCGTTAGGCATCTCCGTGCGGGAGTGTCAGCTCATTCGCGAAGCGGTACGAAGGAACAACGTCATCTTCCAGACCGGTACGCAGCAGCGATCCGGCGCGGACTTCCGGCTCGCCTGCGAACTGGCACGAAACGGTTACCTCGGCGATCTACAAACGATCGAAGTGGCCGCGCCGGGCCCCACCTACCAACGGAAGTACGAGGGCGACACCGGACCGCAGCCGGTGCCGCCAGGCTTCGATTACGCCATGTACGTGGGACCAGCCCCGATGAAGCCATACAACGAAAGCCGCATCAGTTGGCCGGACTGGTACCTCATCTGGGACTACTGCGCGGGGTTCATTGTGAACTGGGGCGTGCACCATCTCGACATCGCGCTGTGGGGATGTCCGCGGCTGGCGGAGCAGCCGTTTGAGCTGACCTGCACAGCGGACTACCGAAGCGACGGATTGACCGACAATATTAACGGCTGGCAGGCGGAGTACGTGTACAACGACGGCCTTCGCATGAGCTTCTCCGACACGGGCCACCCGCACGAGCAAGGCTGTCGCTTTGTTGGTAGCGAGGGCTGGGTGCATGTAAACCGCCAGGGTATCAAATCGGAACCGGCGTCGCTGTTGGAGATAGGGTTTGGCCCTGACGACACGCGGCTGCACGCCAGCGATCATCACCAACACGACTTCGTGGCATCCGTGAAGAGCCGCCGAGATCCGGTCGCCCCGGTTGAATCGGGATTGCGGGCTTCGTACTTCGGCATGATCGCGGACATCGCCGGGCGGCTACAACGTCCGCTTCAGTTCGATCCGTCGACCGAACGTTTTGCGGACGATGACATCGCGAATGGCATGTGTGCCCGCCCCATGCGCGCG
>CAZWDH010000170.1:0-15330 GCA_964632865.1 uncultured Nitrospiraceae bacterium | reverse complement strand
AGATCGTTCAAATCACTCGTGGCGTAGCGGCCGCCTTCCAACGGAACCAGCGGACGCAGGTCCGGCGGAATCACGGGGACCACGTCCAGCACCATCCAGGTCGGCGAATTGCCGGACTTGCGGATGGCCTCGACCACCTTCAACCGCTTGATCGCTTTCGCCCGCGCCTGCATGCTGGTCGTCGTGCCGACCTGCGCGTGCAGTTCCGCGCTGAGCTGCTCGATGTCGATCTCTTCCAGAAGCATCTTGATGGCTTCCGCACCCATGCGCGCGACGAACCGATCGCTCCACTGCTCGCGGGCGTCCTGGTATTCGTCTTCCGTGAGGGTCTGCATCTTCTCCAGGCTCGTGTCGCCCGGATCGACCACGATGTAATTCTCGAAGTAGATGATCCGTTCGAGCACGCGAATCGACAGATCCAAGAGGTTGCCGATGCTGCTCGGGGTCGTCTTGAAAAACCAGATGTGCGTCACCGGCACGGCCAGCTTGATGCAGCCCATGCGTTCGCGACGGACTTTCGACTCGGTCACTTCAACGCCGCAGCGATCGCACACGATCCCGCGGTGCTTGACCTTCTTGTACTTGCCGCACGCGCATTCCCAGTCCTTTACGGGACCGAATATGCGTTCGCAGAACAAGCCGTCCTTCTCCGGCTTGAAGGTGCGGTAGTTGATCGTCTCCGGCTTCTTGACCTCGCCCCGCGACCACTTGAGGATATCTTCCGGCGAAGCCAGGCGGATTTGAATCGAATCGAACCGATCACCCGTCGTTTCAATATACTTGGCCAATCGTTAACCCTCCAGCGGTTCTTCTTCGTCGTCGCCTTCCGTGCCTTCAACGCGCATCAGCTTGATGACGTCGAGACACAGGCTCTGCATTTCCCGGACGAGCACGTTAAACGACTCCGGCCGGCCGGGCTCCACGTCCTTGTCGCCCTTCACCACGGCCTCATAGGCCTTGGTGCGACCCTGAATATCGTCTGACTTTACCGTCAACAACTCTTGCAAGGTGTACGCCGCGCCATAGGCCTGCAGCGCCCACACTTCCATTTCTCCAAATCGCTGGCCGCCGAACTGGGCCTTACCGCCCAGCGGCTGCTGGGTCACCAGCGAGTACGGCCCGATGGCGCGGGCGTGAATCTTGTCGTCCACCAGGTGGTTCAGCTTCATCATGTAGATCTGGCCCACGGTGGTTTCCTGATCGAACTCCTTGCCGGTCCGGCCATCGCGCAGCTTGATCTTTCCATGTTCCGGCAGACCAGCCCGCTTCAAGTACTCGGAGATCTCCGACTCCGACGCGCCGTTGAATACCGGCGTGGCCACCTTCATCCCCAGCGCGTGCGCGGCCCAACCCAGGTGCGTTTCCAGGATCTGACCCACGTTCATGCGCGACGGCACGCCCAGCGGGTTCAGGATGATCTGCACCGGTGTCCCGTCCGGAAGGTAGGGCATGTCTTCGGCCGCCATGATCTTGGCAACCACACCCTTGTTTCCGTGGCGACCGGCCATCTTGTCGCCAACCGACAAGCGCCGCTTCGTAGCCACGAACACCTTCACCAACTTGATGACGCCCGGCGGCAACTCGTCGCCCTTGCGCAGGGTCTCGAGTTCGCTGTCGCGGAATGCCACCAACTTGGCCTCTTCCATGGCGGCCATGTTCACGAGACGCGTCAGCTTCTGCTGAATCTTCTTGTCTTCCACACGCATGCGGGCCAGCACACTGTAGTCGGCCTTCTCGAGGTGCGACACCTTGACGCGCTTGCCTTTTTCGAGCACCAGCTCGTCCGTCTTGTGGTCGACCACGTCCTCGAGGATCTTCAAACCGATCAGTTCGTCCTTCACCAGCTTCACGAAGGTGTTGCGAACCTCGTCGATCTTTTCCTGGTACTCGCGCTTCACCTTGGTCACCTGGGCGGTGAGCGCGCTCTTCGATCCCGAATCGCCCGTCTTGTCCCGGCGGCTGCTGACCTTCACATCCACCACCACGCCTTCGCATCCCGGCGGCACGGTCAGGGACGCGTCGCGCACGTCCTCGGCTTTCTCACCGAAGATGGCGCGCAGCAGTTTTTCTTCCGGCGCGAGTTCGGTTTCACCCTTCGGGGTCACCTTGCCGACCAGGATGTCGCCGTGCTTCACCTTGGCGCCCAGGCAGACTATCCCGGTCTCGTCCAGGTTTTTCAGGGCATCTTCGCCGACGTTCGGAATGTCGCGCGTGATTTCCTCGGGACCCAGCTTCGTGTCGCGGGCTTCGATATCGAACACCTGAATGTGAATCGAGGTGAACACGTCGTCCTTGACCAGATCCTCGCTGAGAAGGATGGCGTCCTCGAAGTTGTAGCCTTCCCAAGGAATAAACGCGACCAGCACGTTGCGCCCCAGCGCCAATTCGCCCTGATCCGTCGCGGGGCCGTCTGCAATGATGTCGCCCGCGTCGACCTTGTCGCCCTTGTTCACGATGGGCCGCTGGTTGATGCAGGTGTTCTGGTTCGAGCGAATGTACTTCTTGAGGTAATACACGTCCTCATCCGCGCGGAACGGGTTTTCGTCCGGCGATTTGCCCTTCTTCGTGTGGCGGATGCGGATGACTTCGCTGTCCACGTACTCCACCACGCCGTCGCGCTCGGCCCGCACCACGGTGCCCGCGTTCTTCGCGGTCACGTGTTCGAGGCCCGTGCCCACCACCGGCGACTCGGTGCGCAACAGCGGCACCGCCTGCCGTTGCATGTTGGAACCCATCAGGGCGCGGTTCGCGTCGTCGTGTTCCAGGAACGGAATCAGTGCCGCCGCCACGCTCACCAACTGCTTGGGCGACACGTCCATGTAGTCGACTTGCGTCGGCTCGATGAGCGGGAAGTCGCCCCGGTGGCGGGTCAAGACCTGCGGGCGCACGAAACGACCGCGCTTGTCGAGCACCGCGTTGGCCTGGGCGATAATGTAATTGTCTTCGTCATAGGCGGAAAGGGACTCAATATCCTCCAGGACGCGCGCGCTCTCCACCTTGCGGTAGGGCGTTTCGAGGAAGCCGTACTGGTTGATGCGCGCGTACGTCGACAGCGACGCCATCAACCCGATGTTCGGACCTTCCGGCGTTTCGATGGGGCAAATCCGGCCGTAGTGCGTTGGGTGCACGTCGCGCACCTCGAATCCCGCGCGGTCGCGGCTCAAGCCGCCCGGTCCCAACGCGCTCAAGCGCCGCTTGTGCGTCAGTTCGGCCAGCGGGTTAATCTGATCCATGAAGTGGGACAACTGGCTGCGGCCGAAGAAGTCCTTGATCACCGCGCTCACGGGCTTGGGGTTTACCAGGCTCTGCGGTGTCAACTGGTCTTCTTCCTGGAAATTCATGCGCTCGCGCACAGTCCGCTCCATGCGGACCAGCCCGATGCGGACCTGGTTCGAGAGCAACTCGCCCACCGCGCGCACGCGACGGTTGCCGAGGTGGTCGATGTCGTCCAGCACGCCCTCGCCGCTGCGCAGCCGAACGAGATACTGAAGCGTCGCCACCACGTCTTCCACCGTCAGCGTCTTGGTTTCCTGGGAGATCTCCAGACCCAGCTTGCGATTGATCTTGTACCGGCCCACCGGCGCGAAATCGTACCGGCTCGCGTCGAAAAACAACTTCTGGAAGAAGGAACGCGTCGTCGCGTCCGTCGCCGGGTCGCCGGGGCGGATGCGCGCGTACACTTCGCGGAAGGCGTCTTCCTGCGTCTGGGTCGGATCGAGACTCAAGGTGCTCGCGATCGACGAGTCCTTCACGAGGTCGTCGTGGTTGATGATCTGAATGGTCTTCACGTGGGAATGCATGATGCGGTCGACGAGCGGCTCAGTTAACTCCTGCGCCGTGTCGATCAGGATTTCCCCGGAATCGGGATCGACGATATCCGCCGCGACGACCCGGCCCACGAGCTCGGACGGATCGTAGGACTTCGTCCCGATCTTGACTTTCGTCCGGCCCAATTCCACGTCTTCAACGCCGTAAAACAGCTTGATGATCTCTTCGTTTTCGGTATACCCGAACGCGCGAAGAAACGCCGTCGCGATGATGCGCGACCGGCGGTCGATCGTCAGCCACAGGACGTCGTTCACGTCGTACTCGAATTCGAGCCACGCGCCGCGGTACGGGATGATCCGCGCGGTCAGCAAGACCTTGCCGTTCTGGTGCACCTTCGTTTCGAAGGACACGCCCGGCGACTTGTGCAATTGGCTCACGATGACGCGCTCAGCGCCATTGATAATAAAGGTGCCCGTCGGCGTCATCATGGGCAGCTCGCCGAGGAACACCTCTTGCTCGACCATCAGTCGTTCACGGGTCTCGCCGCTGGTGCCAACTTCTTCGTAGCGAACCAGCCGCAGCAGCGCCTTCAACGACGCCGCATAGGTCAGTCCCCGCTCCTGGCACTCACGCACCGTATACTTAGGGGGCGCGAAGGAATAATGAACGAACTCGAGCCGCGTCATGCCGTCCGGCGAAGAAATCGGGAAAACGTCCAGAAATACTTCCTGGAGTCCCATGGGTTCGCGTTCGTCGGGCGGCACGTTCCATTGAAGGAAGTCCCCGTAAGACTTCGTCTGAATCTCGATCAGATCGGGCAACTCCATCTCATCGGGAATACGCCCTAACGATATGCGATTGGCAGGTTTTACGGGAGCAACAGCCATGCAGAGTACCCTCTAGTTTCGGAAAGGTTTAGGTGACTTGGCGTGGCGGAGAGGCAGTTCTACCGCATTCCAAGTCTCGACAAATAGACATAATTCTGCCTGAGGGAAGCACAAACAGAGAGTCTACCATACCGAAATTGACATGTCAACAATCATGCCAACTTTCGTTCTGGGAGCACATGTACGTGAAAAATCGGCCCTTCGATCCTCGATTTTTGGTCTCTTTTCCTGCGAGCGGCCAAGACTGCCAGGCTGTAAGCCTCAGCCTCCCAAAGACTTTTTCACCTTCTCAATAAACCGGTGATACAGGGGGTAGGATTTCTCGTTGCTGATTTCCTGAAAACGTTCGATAAGCTCGCGCTGTTCTCGAGAAAGTTTGGTGGGCGTCTCGACTTGAACTCGAACGATCTGATCGCCCTTGTGGTATCCACGCAAGTCCTTTATTCCCATCCCTCTAAGACGAAAATGGGTCCCGGACTGGGTACCCGGCGGAATCTTGAGATCCGCCTCGCCGGTCAACGTCGGCACCCGCACCTTGTCGCCCAGGATCGCCTGCGGAAAGCTGATCGGCATCTCGCAGATGATGTCGTTGCCTTCCCGCTCGAAAATCTCGTCGGTCTCGACCTCCACAAAAATGTAGAGGTCGCCCCGGGGTCCGCCGTTCTCTCCGGGTTCCCCTTCACCCGAAAGACGAAGCCGGGAACCGGTATCGATTCCCGCCGGCAGATCGACGGAAATCTCCCGTTCGGCCCGGTACCGGCCCGAACCGGAACAACGAGAACAGGGCTTCTGGATGATCCGTCCCGCGCCACGGCATCGCGGACAGGTCTGGGAAATGCTGAAGAACCCCTGCGCTCGCCGGATCTGGCCCGTACCCGAACAATCGGCGCAGGACTGCGGCTGGGTGCCTGCCTGAGCACCGGTCCCTTTGCAGTCGCCGCACACCTCGCGCCGCGCAAATTTGAAGGTCCGCTTGGTCCCCATGGCGGCTTCACGAAGGCTCACGGTCAGGCGGTATTCGAGGTCGTTGCCCGGTCGCGCTGCGGCGCGCCGCCCCCGGCCGCCCCGGGCCTGACCAAACAACACGTCGAAGAAGTCATCGAAGGGCGCTTCGAACCCGCCGGCGCCACCGCCGAACCCGAATCCGCCAAAACCTCCGGGGCCGCCCGCGCCGCCGAACTGGTCGTACTTGGCCCGCTTGTCGGAGTTTTTCAGGGTGTCGTAGGCCTGATTGATCTCTTTGAGCTTCTCTTCGGCCGCTTTGTCACCGCCCGTCTTGTCCGGGTGATACTTATGGGCCAGCTTGAGATACGCCTTCCGGATCTCCTCGGCGCTGGCGTCTCGCGAAACACCGAGGAGTTCGTAGTAATCTTTTTGTTTCGGCATGGCCATAGTCTATCACCTGAACCCGCGCGACTTCTTCCCGCGCCGGTTTCTACTTCTTCTCTTCGTCATCCACCACCGTGAAATCGGCATCCACGGATTCGCCGCCGGATTCTTCTTCCGGCTCCGGATTCACGTACTCGGCGCCGGGTTCCGGTGCGGGTCCCGCACCTTCGGCCGCGCTCGCCTGGTACATGGCTTCCGCCAACTTGTGCGACGCCGTCTGAAGCTTCTCCATCGCGGCTTCGATGGCCGCCACGTCGGAGCCTTCCAGCGTGGACCGCAGTTCGCCGATGGCCGATTCGATCGCGCTCTTCTCGTCGCCGCCCACCTTGTCGCCGTGCTCGCGCAGGGTCTTCTCGGTCGCGTAGATGAGCGAATCGGCGTTGTTGCGAACCTCGATTTCTTTCTTCTTCGCCTGGTCTTCCTGGGCGTGGGATTCGCCCTCCTTCACCATCCGGTCGATGTCGTCTTCCGACAAACCGCTCGAGGATTCAATGCGAATCTTCTGCTCCTTGTTCGTCGCCAGGTCTTTCGCGGACACATGCACGATCCCGTTCGCGTCGATGTCGAAGGTCACTTCGATTTGCGGCATGCCGCGCGGCGCGGGAGGAATGCCCATGAGGTCGAAACGCCCCAGCGTGCGGTTGTGGGCCGCGAGTTCGCGTTCGCCCTGCAACACGTGGATCGTCACCGCGTTCTGGTTGTCCGAAGCCGTCGAGAAAATCTGACGCTTCGTCACCGGAATGGTTGTGTTCCGTTCGATCAATTTTGTGCAGATGCCGCCCAGGGTCTCGATCCCCAGCGACAACGGCGTCACGTCAAGCAGCAAGACGTCTTTCACGTCGCCCGCCAGAACGCCCGCCTGAATCGCCGCGCCGATGGCCACGACTTCGTCCGGGTTCACACCGCGGTGCGGCTCTTTCTTGAACACGGTCTTCACGATTTCGCCGACCGCCGGCATGCGTGTCATGCCGCCGACGAGGATGACTTCGTCAATGTCTTCAGCCTTGACGCCGGCGTCTTCCAGCGCGCGGTAGCAGGGACTCTTCGTTCGCTGCAAGAGGTCGTCGCAAAGCTGCTCGAGCTTGGCGCGCGTCAACGTGTAGTTCAGATGCTTCGGCCCGGACGCGTCGGCCGTCACGAAGGGCAGGTTGATGTCGGTCTGCTTCGTCGTCGAGAGTTCGCACTTCGCCTTCTCAGCGGCTTCCTTCAAGCGCTGCAATGCCATGGGATCTTTCCGAAGGTCGATGCCCTGGTCCTTGAGGAACTCGTCCGCCATCCAGTCGATGATCCGCTGATCGAAGTCGTCGCCGCCCAGATGCGTATCACCGTTTGTGCTCATTACCTCGAAGCTGTCGTCACCGATGGCCAGGATCGAAATATCAAAGGTACCGCCGCCGAGGTCGTACACAGCGACTTTCTCGTTCTTCTTCTTCTCGAGCCCATACGCCAGCGCCGCCGCCGTCGGCTCGTTGATGATGCGCAGCACTTCCAGACCCGCGATCTTTCCGGCGTCTTTCGTGGCCTGCCTTTGCGAGTCGTTGAAGTACGCCGGCACGGTAATCACCGCCTGGCTGACCGATTCGCCAAGATACGATTCCGCGGTCTCCTTCATCTTGCGCAGGATCATGGCCGATACCTCGGGGGGCCGGTAGTCCTTGCCCTGCACCGTGACCTGGCAATCTCCCGATGCCGTCTCGCCCACGGTGTACGGCACCAGCTTCTCTTCCTCGGACACTTCGGAATGACGCCGGCCCATGAACCGCTTGATGGAGAACACGGTGTTCTGCGGGTTCGTGATGGCCTGCCGCTTCGCCACGGCGCCGACCAAACGTTCCCCGTCCTTCGTAAAACCGACCACGGACGGCGTCGTCCGGTTGCCTTCTGCGTTTGCAATGACCGTCGGTTCGCCGCCTTCCATCACGGCGACGCACGAGTTCGTCGTACCCAGGTCAATGCCGATTACTTTCCCCATTGCGATCGTGCCTCCATTCCGAATCGATTCTGTGTAAACCGGGTTCTGCGGCGCCTACGCGGACGCGTCGCCGTCTTCGGTGGACGTTTCCGGCGCGGACGCAGCCGGCGCCCCCAGAGACACCACGACCTTCGCGGGCCGCAGCACCATCTGTCCCAACCGGTACCCTTTTTGAAATTCTTCCACCACGGACTCCGGCGGCGCCTCCGCCGATTCCCGCTGCATCACGGCTTCATGGACGTTGGGATCGAATGGCTCGCCCACCGAAGCGATGGGCTCCAGTCCATGCCGGCCGAGCACATCTTGAAATTGCTTCAGCACCATGGCCACGCCTTCGCCCAGCGCGCCGGGATGATCCTCCGCGTGCTTCAATGCCAGTTCGAGGTGATCCACGACCGGCAGAATATCCCGAATCAGACCCTCGGCCGCGGTCTGGCGAATCCGTTCCGCGTCGCGCGCCATGCGCTTGCGGTAATTGTCGAAATCGGCCCGCGCGCGCAGGAGCTGATCCGCCAGCTCCGAACGTTCTTTCTCAAGCGCCGCGAAATCCGCCTCGATCGCCGAAGCCGCATCCGCTTCTTCCGCGATCGGCGCGTGATCGCCGTCTGGCTCGGCGAACCGCGGGGCCGCCTCGTCTAACGAAGCTTCCGCCGGAGATTCCTCGTCCGGCGCTTCCGTCTCGTCTATATGTTCCGCCCGTGACTTTTCCATGGTCTCGCAACTACCTTCCAAATCAACCTCGGAGCCTGGCATCTAACTGCCCGCTCCGGCGAGTCGGGTCAGCAATCGGCTCAGCATCCCGGCCGTATAATCCACAACCGCCGTGATGCGCGAATACGGCATTCGCCGCGGGCCCAGCACGCCGATCATGCCAACCGGCCGCGAGCCGACCGAATACGGCGACGCCACAATGCTGATGCCCTCGATGCCTTTGCCGACGGCTTCTTTTCCAATTACCACATAGGTACCGGTCTGCGTTTCGCGCGCAATGCCCGTACGCAACAGTTCCACAAGGCCTTCGCGCTCCTCGAGAAACCCGAAGACTTCCCGCGCCCGCTCCACGTCGCGGAACTCCGGCTGCTCAAACATCCGTGCCACACCATCCAGAAACAACTGGCCGGGCCGGTGTGCGGGCAGCAGTTGCAGGATGCCCAACGCGTCTTCCGCCATGGCCCGTTGTTCGTCCATGTAGATCCGGAGCCGCGTATGCAACGACTGCGCGAGGTTGTCCAGCGACACCCCGCGCAGATTGTCGTTTAGAAACCCGCTTAACCGCTGTACGCGATCGGCTTCCAGCGACCCTTCCATAGACACGATCTGGGTGCGAACGCGTCCCATGCTATCCGCGATCAAGACCGCGATGCGCGTCTGGGATATAGGAACCAACTCGATTCGATTCACCTGAGCGGTGACATCGTCCGGGACTTCCACGATGCCCGTCTGGTCTGCCATCAACGCAAGCAGATGGCTGGTCTGGCGCATCACTTCATCGGCGTCGTCGAGTTTGGCCGAAAGCTCCTTCTCAATCCGGGCGCGCTCTTGAAGGGTTAACTCCTGCACGCGCATCAAATAATCCACGTAGTAGCGGTAGCCCTCGTCTGTGGGTACCCGCCCGGAACTCGTGTGCAACTGCTGGAGGTATCCGTACTCTTCCAGGTCCGACATGACATTGCGCACGGTCGCTGGACTCAAGCCCATGTCGAACCGCTTTACAATGGAGCGCGACCCCACCGGTTCCGCCGAGGTGATGTAACTGTGTACGACTGCCCGGAGGATAAGTTTTTCGCGCTCTGAGAGTTCCGCGTCGGTTCGCATGTGTCGAGCCCCGCCTGGCACTCAACCATATGGAGTGCTAACAGCCGCCGGAGTGTAACACACTCCCCAAACCCTGTCAAGACGGCGCCTCCCGGGAAAACATACGCACAAAGGCACCCTAATTGTCTGATAAAAAATGAGTTACCAGGAAAGCCCGGCTTGCCGGACCCGCAATAAACACTTGACAAATAATTCTATAAACGGCTAGTATGAAAATGGTTAGCTTATATGCAGGGAGGTTTTCCGGCCCGACATGCGCTTAGGATTCGACATGGGACCCCTCACCTCGCGCCGTACTGGCGTGGGGAACTTCTGCTTTTCCCTGCTCAAAGCCCTCCTGGAACTGGAGAATCCCCCGCAAATCCACGGGCTCGCCGCGGGCCTTCGGTCTCCACAACTCGACGAGCTCCGGGACCGGGCACAGTGTCGACATCTGCCCCTGCCCGCGCGCGCCATGTACCAGGTCTGGAACACGCTCCGTGCCCCGTCCGTAGAAACTCTAGTAGGTCCGGTGGACGTATTCCACGCCACGAACTATTACATGCCTCCGGTCAAGCGCGCCGCGAAAGTGCTTTCGGTATACGACTTGGCTTTCTTGATAAACCCCGAGTGGTGCAGCCCGAAAATCGTGGGACCCTTTACGCGCCGCATCCGGCACTTCGCACAGGACGCCGACCGGATCCTCGCCAGCTCGGAATCCACCAAGCGTGATGTCGTCGAGTTGCTTGGCGTGCCGGACGAGAAGATCCGGGTTACCTACGGCGCCGCCGAGGAAACCCTGGCGCAACTCCCACGCGAAGAAGCTGCGGCGCGCGTGGCGGATCGGTTCGGAATCGCTCAACCCTACTTGCTCTTCGTCGGCACGATTGAACCACGCAAGAACGTGGAAGCGCTTGCCATGGCCTTCAAGCGGATTGCCCGGGATTCCAACCATCAACTCGTAGTGGCAGGCTCGGTCGGTTGGAATGCCGATGCCGCCCTCGCTGCCCTGAACGATCCCGCCATCGCCGCCCGCGTCACGCGGCTCGGATATGTGCCCTCCGACGATCTCGCCGCCCTGTACTCCGCCGCGGACGCCCTCGTCCTTCCTTCCCACTACGAAGGATTCGGACTTCCTGTAGTGGAAGCGATGACCTGCGGCTGCCCCGTTATTACCTCAAACGTTTCGTCCCTCCCCGAAGCCGGCGGCGATGCGGCGGTGTACTGCGACCCCGGCGACACGGATTCTTTGGCGCAGGCCATCCAGCGCGTGCTGTCCGATCCGGACCTGCGATCGCGTATGATAGCGTCGGGTTACGAGCAGGCAAGGCGCTTTTCCTGGCGAAACTGTGCGGAAGCAACCTACAGAGCCTATGGGGAGGTCACTTCATGAACGTACTGTTCAATGCGTTGCAGGCAGGCAATCGCAGCGGTACGGGCGTTTACACAACGCAACTCGCGTCGCGCATGCCTTCGATTGCGGGAAGCGACGCCATTACGGTGATATGGCCGGCCCGATTGGCGCTCCCGCCACAACGCGCGGACGTCGTCGCCCAAATTCAGAAGAAATCGTTCAACGGCAAAGGCGCCCGAATTCGCTACGATCAGTTCGGCATACGCCGCGATATCCGCGCCCTGAATGCCGACGTCGTGCATTACCCTGCCAACGTCGGAAGCGTGCTGCCGTTGCGGAACATGGTCATCACCATTCACGATTTGACGTTCTTTCACAACCCCTCCTGGTACCGGTACGAACGCGCCCACTATTACCGTTGGTCGGTCGCCCGTTCCGCAAAACAGGCAAGCCGCATCATCACGGTTTCCACGGCGAGCGCAAACGAAATCTGCAAGATTCTCGGCGTTCCCGCGGACCGCATCGACGTGGTCTACAATGGCGTCGATGAGCGCTACACGCCGCGCAACGAGGGCGAGCAACTCGCGGCCCAGGGGAAGTACCGTCTCCCGGACCGCTACTTTCTCTTCGTCGGTACCATTGAACCTCGAAAGAACGTCGCTCGCATCATCCAGGCCTGGTCCAAGGTCGCCGGCGACATCAAGGAGGACCTCGTCATCGCGGGCCGCGAAGGCTGGAAGGTCGGCCCGATCCGCCTTGAAGCGGAACTGGCCGGACAATCGAAGCGCATTCATTTCCCAGGGTTCATCGCGGATGACGATCTCCCCGCCATCATGAGCGGCGCCACCGCCCTCGTCTATCCCAGCCTCTACGAAGGCTTCGGCATTCCCGTCGCCGAGGCCATGGCCTGCGGCATTCCGGTGCTTACGTCCAATGTGTCCAGCCTCCCCGAAGTCGCGGGCGATGCCGCGCTCACCGTCGATCCCACCGATGTTGACGGACTTGCTGAGAGTATTCGAACGCTTGCCGGCGACGAGGCGCTGCGCGCGGACTTGTCTGAGAAGGGGCTGAAACGCGCAACGCGCTACACGTGGTCTAAAGCGGCCGAATTGACGTTGGCTTCGTACCGGAAGGTGAGGGGTGCATGAACGGGAGACACGGCAAGGCGAGTCGGTGAAGATCGTACACGTATACAAGGATTTCGACCCCCCGGTCCACGGCGGCATGGAACACCACATGGCCCTCATGTGCCGGTTTCAGCGGCAATGGGCCGAGGTGAGCGCCTTGACGTGCAGCCAAACCCGCCAAACCCGATTCCTCGAGCGGGATGGCACTCCGGTTACGGAAGTCGCGGAATGGGGCCGCTTCCAGAGTGCGCCCGTGTCGCCCGCGTTCCCCTGGTACATGCGCCGCATTCAGGCCGACGTGGTCGTCGTTCACGTGCCGAATCCCACGGCGGAAATCGGTTGGATCCTCGCACACCCCCGGGCGCATCTCGTCGTCCGCTACCAGAGCGACGTCGTCCGGCAAGCGAGCGCCATGCGCGTCTATGCGCCCATGCAGCGCCGCTTTCTCGACAAGGCCGACGTCATCATCACGACCTCGCAGCAGTATCTCGAGACGTCGACCACGCTGGAGCCGTTCAAGGACCGCTGCCGCATCATTCCGTTGGGTATTCTCCCGGAAGATTTCGTCCATCCGGGCGACGGCACGATCGCCGAATTGCACCAACGGTACGGCGGCCCATACGTCCTCTTCAGCGGACGCCACCGGTACTACAAAGGCCTTGAGAACCTGGTCCGCGCGTCGAAGCGCATTCAAGCGCCCGTGGTAATCGCCGGCGACGGCCCGGAACGAAAAGCCTGCGAAGCCCTCGCCAAGGAAATCGAGGCTCCCGTCCACTTCGCGGGCGCCCTGACCCGTGAGGACCTCATCGCCCACCTTCACGGATGCGAAGTCTTTGCCTTCCCGTCCGTGGCGCGCAGCGAGGCCTACGGCATTTCCATGCTCGAAGCCCACGCCTGCGGCAAACCGGTCGTCGCGACCACCCTCGGGACCGGCGTGGAGTTCGTTAACCTCCACAATCAGACGGGACTCAACGTCCCTCCCCGCGACCCCGTGGCCCTCGCCGAGGCCGTCAACATCCTCCTCGAAAACCCCGAGCAACGCCGCGCCATGGGCGAGTTCGCGCGCAGGCGCGTGGAAACGGAGTTGCACGCCGAACACATCGCACGGAGAGAATTCGAGGTGTACCGGGAGATCGCGGGGGAATAGGACGTATCGGACTTATAGGACCAATAGGACGGGAACGCGAAAGACCCACCCCGAACAACTCGCGAGATCCGGTTCGCGTGGCCAAGATCATGAAATCTCAATGATGCCACCAGCCCAACCAGTCGAGTTTATTGGCCCAGATGATTTCACCAACGCCATCGGATTGCCAAAAGTCTATCCGTCGTCCCATCACAATGGCTTAGGTCCTATACGTCCTATCGGTCCTATAAGTCCTATTCCGCCGCACCTCACTCCCCAATCACCCGAATCCCTTCGCAATCCTCTCCCTGCTCGACCAGCCGCTCCAGTTGCACGCCGTCACCGCCGCGGATCATCGCATCGCGCGTGTTCTTCAGCAGAATCTGCGCGGCGCCCTCCGGCTCCTGCTCCGCGCGGAGCGTCTCCAGCCGGAAGTCTTCCACATCGTCCACCACGATTGCGGGACGCACGTCCGGCGCTTCATACCGCAGGTCGATGTCTCGCAGATACGCGCCCTCCACATGCCGCAAGTAGAGCCCGTACGCGGGCAGGGTTCCGAACATAGTCGATTCCGGATACTGATCTTCCACCTCCGACACCTCTGCGGCCGCATGCTCCAGGGTGCCGCCGCCCACGAACGCCATCCGGATATTCGACAGCGTCAGGCCTTCGATCGCATGGCCCGGAATCCCTGAAATCGGACAGCCCGTGATGCTCGCCCCGGTAGCGACCACGTTGCTGATGGACACGTCCCGCATCACGCCCACCGGCCGTTTGGGATCGCCTTCCTTGGGCGGCCGGGCGCGGTTGCCGAGGCGCAGGAAGATCGGCGCCGTCGTGCCTTCAATCACCATGTTCGAAATGGAAATCCGTTCCATTGTTCCGCCGTCGACGATCTCCAGCGCGATTCCGGCCAAGCCTTCAGCACGGCCCGCAAGCACTTCCGGCGCCTGCGAGCGCTGAATCACGCAGTTGCTGATCGTGATGTCTTTGAACCCGCCCGACGATTCCGTCCCCGCCTTGAGGGCGTTGCAGTGCGAACGTAACACGCAGTTCGTAATCGTCACGTGCTCCGTCGGATCGGCGCCCGTGCTCTTCAAGGTCAGCGCATCGTCATCGCTGTCGCCAAAGCAATCGCTCACGATCACGTTCCGGCAACTGTCGATGTCGATCATATCGTTGTTCTTGCAGCCATGGTTGTAGACATTGAGGTTTCGAAGCGTGACGAAATCGCAGTCGAGATACTGCTGCATCCACATGGCGGAATTGCGCAGGGCTAACCCTTCCACGCGCACGTTGCGGCAACTGATGAGCCGGATTAGATAAGGCCGGTTGAAGTAGCGCGATTCGGGCGTGTACCGCCCCTCGGCTTTGTACGCCGCGACAATCTCCGCCAATTCTTCTTCTGTGGCCACGTTGTCGCGAAAATGGACTCCCTGGCCGTCAATCGTGCCCATCCCCGTGATGGCCACGTCTTCCAACCCTTCACCCCAGATCAGGGCCCGCGCCGTGTACCGGTCGCTTCGGGATGGGTACGCGCACTTCGTGACCGGGTAGTCGGCAATATCCGTGCTGCCCAGCACGGTGGCGGCGTGGTCCACACGCAGGTGTACCCCGCTCTTCAAATACAACGTCCCCGTGACAAACTGCCCCGGCGGTATCACCACCGTCCCGCCTTCCGCCGCGGCGCATTCGTCAATGGCCCGCTGAATCGCTTGCGTATTCAGTGTGGCGCCATCGCCCACGGCACCGTATTCAGTGACGTCGTAGACCCCTGCGCCGTACGCGGCCGACGCGGCGAATGTAACGACGACGATACTTGTGATTCCGTAACAAAATTTCTTCATCGCCTACCCCCTTCTTTTGGTCCACTTTGTGGTGCAGGCTTCCAGCCTGCTCTATTCGCAGGCTGG